>NZ_BADL01000457.1 GCF_000333615.1 Ideonella sp. B508-1
CACGAAATCGGCCACGATCACCGTGCGCACCGCCGCCATCCACCCTGCCGCGGGGTCCGCCACCTCGGGCGCTTCCCCAGCCGACGCATCATCCTCGCCCAGGGCCAGCTGAATCGCGATCACCAGCAAGGCCAGCCCGCCCAGCAGCTTGAGCAGAGGAATGTGCAGCAACAGGCTGCCCAGCACCGTGAGCAGCAGGCGCAGGACGATGGCACCCGCGGTGCCCATCAGCACGGCCTGGCGCCGCTGGCTGGGGGCCAGCCCACGGCAGGCCAGCGCGATCACCACCGCGTTGTCGCCGCTCAGCAGCAGGTCCAGGAAGAAGACCTCGAGCACGAGGTTCAGGAAATGAATGCTGTCGTCCATGCCCATCGGGCTGCCGCCTTCCTAGCTCGCTCGCCGTCGATTCCCCACCGCCTCAGCGGTGGGCAGGGCCACCCGTCATGCCGGCCCCGGGGCCGGACTTGAAGGGCTGCAGGAAGGCCGTGTCCGGTGACAGCACCAGCGTTGCCCCCGTGTCCGCCAGGGCCTGGCGATAGGTCTGCAGCGAACGGTAGAACTGATAGAAGCGCGCGTCCTGGCCAAAGGCATTGTTCAGGATCTCACCGGCGGCCGCATCGCCCTCACCCCGCGTGATTCGGGACTGTCGCTGGGCCTCGGACAGGATGACGGTGCGCTCGGCCTCGGCCTTGGCCTGGATTTCCTGCGCCCACTCGAAGCCCTGGGCGCGCAGCTCCTTGGCCTCGCGCTCGCGCTCGGACTTCATGCGGTCGTAGATGGCCTGGCTGGTTTCCAGCGGCAGGTCGGCGCGGTGCAGACGCACCTCGACCACCTCGATGCCCAGGCCACGCGTCTTGTCCACCACGTCGTCCTGGATGCGCTGGATGATGGCCACGCGCTTGGGAGACAGCAGATCCAGCAGCGACACCTGGCCCAGCACCCGGCGCAGCGCGGTGCTCATCACCTGAGCCAGTTGTGGCTCGGCCAGCTGCAGGGTGCGCACCGCCTGGTTGAAGCGCAGCACATCCTTGATCCGGTAGCGGGCATAGGCCTGAAGCACGACGCGCTTCTGATCCCCCAGGATCACCTGCTCGGCCGGGGATTCCAGGGTCAGCAGGCGGGCGTCATAGAAGACCAGGTTGTCCACCATGGGCAGCTTGAACTTCAGACCCGGCTGGGATTCCACCCCCACCGGAGCGCCCAGGCGCACGATCAGCGCCTCCTGCCCCTCGCTGACGGTGTAGAGCGTGGACGACAGCACAGCCAGCACCACGACGGTGACCAGCAGGACCACGATGCGCCAAGGCAAGGTCTTCATTTCGAGGCCTCCTTGGCAGGTGCCTGTGTTGCAGCCCGCGCAGCTTTGTCGGTCTTCTCGGACAAAGGCATGTAGGGCACCACCCCCGACACCCCCTTGCCGGAGGTGTCGATGATGACCTTCGTGGCCTTCTTCAGCACCTCGTCCACACTGTCCAGATAGAGCCGCCAGGCCGTGACGTTCTTGGCCTTCACGTAGTTGCTGTAGACCGCCAGAAAGCTCTTGGCATCGCCCTGCGCGAGATTGACCACCTGGGCCTTGTAGGCATCGGCTTCCTGCTGGATGCGCGCCGCCTCGCCATGGGCTCGGGGCAGGATGTCATTCGCATAGGCCTCGGCCTCGTTGCGTGCGCGTTCCTGGTCGGCCCGCGCGCGCTGCACGTCGTTGAAGGCGTCGATCACCGCAGAGGGCGGATCGACCCGCTGCAGCTGCACCTGGGTCACCAGAATCCCGGCCCCCTGCCGATCCAGCATGCTCTGCAGCAGGTCGCGCGTCTGGTCCGCGATCTGCTGACGTTTGTCCGACAGGGCCGCCTGGATGGGCGTGCGGCTGATCACCTCGCGCAGGGCGCTCTCCGCGCTCAGCTTCAAGGCGGCCTCGGGCTCCCTGACCCTGAAGAGGTACTGGCCGGCATCCTTGATGCGCCAGAGCACCGTCCCATCGGCTTCGACGATGTTCTCGTCGCCGGTCAGCATCTGTCGACCATGCTCGTCATCCTGGGAGGTCACATTGCCCAGCTGCAGCTGGTTCACCTGGGTGACCTTGGGATAGAGAACCGTCTCGAACGGAAAGGGCCAGTGGTAATGCAGACCAGGATTGGTGGTGTCCACCCACCGTCCGAAGCGCAACACCACGCCCTGTTCGTCGGGCTGCACCTTGTAGATGCCGGCGTTCACCCACACCAATGCCGCCAAACCGGCGAGCAGCCATCCACCCCGGCCCTGCAGGCCCCACATCGTCTGGTAATAGCGCCACCATGCCAGCCAGCGCCGGGCGCCGGCAGCTTCTTGATTCGAATCCATATGGGCAACTCAGGCCTCGTGCATCGGACCCGAGGGATTCTCGGGAGATGACGACGAATGAGCCTTTCTGGAGACGGACAGGAACGCCGCAGTCGGCCGTTGTTTGAGAAAAATCAAGTCATGCGAGAAACTCGCGCAGCTGAAAGACGTTGCCCTCCGGGTCGCAGGCATTGCGCACCCGAAAGCGCGGGCCGGCCCATTCATCGTCGAAGACCACACCCCCCAGCGCAGTGGCCTGCGCCTTGGCCTCGGCCAGGTCGTCCACCGTGAAGAAGAGCTTGATGGCCGTGTCCTCGCGCGGCAGGGGCGGCGTGGCGATCTGCACGCGCTCGGCATAGGCCGGCGGCAGCGCGTGCAAGACCATCTGGAAGTCGGCCGATTCGATGACCATCAGCTCGGCCGTGGCGTGCAGGGTGCGCATGCCCACCACGGCCTCGTAGAAGACGGCCAGGCGATTCATGTCCTTGGCGTAGATCAGCGCGCCAGCGCGGGCGGGTCCGGGCATCGGGTCTCCTGGGTTCAGGCCGGGGACGGCGGGGGTTCTGCGGGCTGGCGCCGCGCCCATTCCTGGGCCAGCAGCCACAACCGCGTGTCGAATTCCAGCTGATGGTAGTCGGGCGCCATGTGGCAGCACAGGGCGTAGAAGGCCTTGTCGTGCTCCCGCTCCTTGAGGTGGGCCAGTTCGTGCACCACGATCATGCGCAGGAAGTCGGCCGGCGCGTCGCGGAACAGACTGGCCACGCGGATCTCGCGCTTGGCCTTGAGCTTGCCGCCCTGCACCCGGGCGATGGTGGTGTGGGTGCCCAGAGCCTGGGTCAGCACCTTGAGCTTGGCGTCGTAGGCCACAAGGGCGACCGGGCTGCTCTGCCGCATGTGGCGCTGCTTGAGTGCCATCGTGTAGTCGTACAGGGCCGCGTCGGTGCGCACGGTGTGCGCCTCGGGGTGGCGACGGGCCAGGGCCTCGCCCAGACGGCCGGCCTCCAGCACCGGCAGCACCTGGCCCAGCAGCTCGGACGGGTAGCCGCCCAGAAAGCGCGCCATCAGCTGGGCAGCCGGGGCACTGTGCGCAGACGGTGAAACAGACATGACCGAATTGTCAGTGCTGGGCTGCGCCAGCGCGGCGATACTTCCGGAACTTTCAACACCCCGGTCAGCGGCCGCGCACCCGTGCGACCCGCCGATCCACCCTGCCACGGAATTCCCACGATGTACACCAAGCCCTGCCTGAGCCATGCCGATGTCGCCACCCTCCTGTCCGCCGCACGCGCCGAAGCCGAGCGCAACCAGTGGGCGGTGAGCATCGCCGTGGTGGACGATGGCGGCCACCTGCTGGGCCTGTACCGGCTGGATGGCGCCGCCCCGCTGTCCGCCCACATCGCCCCGGCCAAGGCCCGCACCGCCGCGCTGGGCCGCCGTGAAAGCATCGTCTACGAGGAAATGATCAACAAGGGCCGCGTCTCCTTCCTGAGCGCCCCGGAGATCGAGGGCATGCTCGAAGGCGGCGTGCCGGTGCTGATCGACGGCCAGGTGGCCGGTGCCGTGGGCGTGAGCGGGGTGAAGTCCAGCGAGGATGCCCAGATCGCCAAGGCCGGCATCGCCGCGCTGGGCCTGGGCGCCTGAGCCCCACGGAAGGAAATTCGGTCAGGAAAGCCTTCAGGGGCCGCGTCAGCTGCCGATAAGGTGAAGACGCCGTACCGAATGCCGACATGACCGACGACACCCTCGCGCCCGCGCGCTCGCGCGCCCAGCAGGTCCGCCTCGAGCTGGACCAGGCCCATCGCAGCGGTCCGTTGAAGACCATCGTCATCCCGCCCTGCCCGGAGCTGTTGACGCGGATGCGCTCGGCCCTGGCCCAGGCCGAGCCGGACCTGACCGAGGTGGCCCGCATCGCCGCCAGCGATGTGGCCATGTCGGCCGCGCTGATCAAGCTGGCCAACAGCCCGGCGTTTTCGCTGGGACAGCCGGTCCACACGGTGGGCCAGTCCATGACCCGCCTGGGCCTGCAGAAGACGGCCCAGGAGATGACGGCCTACCTGGTGCGCACCACGCTGAAGGTCAACAGCCCGCAGCTGCAGCGCTTCTGGGAACGCTCCACCAAACGGGCCGTGGCCATGGGCCACATCGCCCACCACCTGCCGGGCCTGTCGGTGGACCTGGCCCACACCTACGGCCTGTTCTCCCATGTGGGCATGCCGGTGATGATGCAGAGCCTGCGCGGCTACGGCAGCACCATGGTGGAGGCGGCTGCGCGGATCGACCGCTCCTACATCGCCACCGAGAACGCCAACCACCGCACCGACCACGCGGTGGTGGGGGCCCTGGTGGCCCGCGTGTGGCAGCTGGCGCCGGAGGTGATGGTGGCCATCCGCCGCCACCACGATCTGGACATGCTGGGCGACGCCGACACCGAGCCCGAGGCCCACACCCTGGTGGCCGCGGGCCTGGTGGCCGAGCATCTGATGCGCCGCCACGAGGGCCTGCCGCCCGATGCGGACTGGGCCGGCCACGAGGAAGCCGCGCTGGACTGGTTGCACCTCGCACCGGGCGATCTCGCCCAGTGGGAGGAAGAGCTGCTGCCCTTGCTGGACGCCTGCTGAGACGCCGGCGCCCAGGGGCAGTGCCGCCTCAGCGGTTGTCCGGCAGCTCGATCTTCACTTCGAGCACTTCCAGGTTGTCCTGGCGCTCAAGCTGGACCTTCAGATCGTCCGGGTTGATCTTCACGTACTTCGAGATCACGGCCACCAGCTCGCGCTGCAGCGCGGGCAGGTAGTCGGGCGTGGCGGCGCTGCGGCCGCTGCGCTCATGGGCCAGGATGATCTGCAGCCGCTCCTTGGCGACGGTGGCGGTGGTCTTCTTCTCGCCGAGCAGGAAGGAGAGGAAGGACATGGGCATCACCTCGCTCCGAAGATGCGCTTGAAGAAGCCGGGCTTGACGGCATCGGTGAAGCGCATGGGTTTGTCCTCCCCGAGGAAGCGGGCGACCACGTCCTGGTAGGCCTCGGACACGTCGGTTCCCTTCAGGTGCACCGCGGGCAGGCCCTGGTTGGAGGCCTCCAGCACGCTTTCCGATTCCGGGATCACGCCGATCAGCTCGATGCGCAGGATCTCCTGGATGTCTTCGAGCGACAGCATCTGGCCGCCCACCACCCGGTTGGGGTTGTAGCGGGTGATCAGCAGATGCTCCTTGATCGGCTCGGCGCCGGAGATGGCGCGCTGGGTCTTGGAGGCCAGGATGCCCAGGATGCGGTCGGAGTCGCGCACCGAGGAGACCTCGGGGTTGGTCACCACCAGCGCCTCGTCGGCGAAGTGCATGGCCATCAGCGCACCGGTCTCGATGCCCGCGGGCGAATCGCAGACGATGTAGTCGAAGCCCATCTCCTTGAGCTCGTTCAGCACACGCTCCACGCCCTCCTGGGTCAGCGCGTCCTTGTCACGCGTCTGCGAGGCGGCCAGCACGAACAGGTTGTCGCACTGCTTGTCCTTGATCAGGGCCTGCTTGAGGCTGGCCTCGTTGTGGATCACGTTGATCAGGTCATACACCACGCGGCGCTCGCAACCCATGATCAGGTCCAGGTTGCGCAGGCCGACGTCGAAGTCGATCACGGCCGTCTTGAAGCCGCGCAGGGCCAGGCCGGAGGCGAAGCTGGCCGATGTGGTGGTCTTGCCCACACCTCCCTTGCCAGAGGTCACCACGACGATCTTGGTCATCGGTACAGGTCCTTTCGAATCTCTCGGAAAACTTTTGCGAAAAGGGTCAGAACTTCAGGGGCTCGAACAGCAGCTTGTCCCCGTCCAGGCGGACCTGGGCGGGCTTGCCGGCCACCTCGGGCGGCAGGCCCGCCTCGGTGGTGCGCCAGGTGCCGGCGATGGAGACCAACTGCGGCTCCATGCAGGCGGCAAAGATGCGGGCCTGGGTGTCGCCCTGCGCGCCGGCAATCGCCCGGCCGCGCAGCGGCGCGTACACGTGGATGCTGCCGTCGGCGATCACCTCGGCACCGAAGCTCACCACGGCCAGCACGATCAGATCGGCCCCGCGGGCATAGACCTGCTGGCCCGAGCGCAGCGGCTTGTCGATGATGACGGTGGCCGGCGCGGAGGCCGGCGCCGGGGCGGGCTCGGCCGGCTCGGGTGCAGGGGCGGCGGCTTCGGCGGCCGGGGCCGGTGTGCGGTCCTCGGCCGGCTCGGCCAGCGGCAGCTCGGCCTGGGCCGGGGCGGCCTCCTCGGGCGCCGCGGCCGGCACCTCGGCGGCGGCGGGCTCGGTCACGGTCGCCTCGGGGCGGGGCTGGCTCACATCGGGGGCCTCGGCCAGGCCGGCGCTCAGGGCGGCGGCCATCTGCTCGGGGTTGCCGCCGCGGGTGGGCCATGGGGTTGAAGCCGTGGCGGCGCAGCAGCCCCACCAGGCCGTCGAAATCGGGCAACTTCGCCTCCTCGCGCAGCAGGCTGAGGTCCACGCACAGCGGCTCGTGCTCGAACAGGCCCGGCGTGGCGCCGTAGCGGGCCGCCAGGGCCTCGGCCAGGGACGCCAGATCAGGCGTCTTGAGTTGCAGCGCCAGGACGGTCAGCGCAGCGCTCTTGAGTTCGAACACCGAGGTCGCCGGGACCTTGGAAGACAGGGACATGGCGCGGGGAATGCGTTGGGACGAAAGCTCCGCCGGACGGGAGCGACCCTGCAGTGTACCGGGCCCCCGCCGCGCGCCCCTCGCCGCCCGGGCCGGCGCCTTCCGGGCCCAGCAGCGCCAGCGCGATGCGGCGGCCGTCGGTCTCGCCGCGCCAGGCCTGGTAGGCGGCCTCGGCCTCGGGGTGGCAGCGGCGCAGCAGATTGAGCCATTGCTTGAGCCGGCCAGCCTGGTGGCGCGGGACGATGTGCAGCCGCACCCGGTCCCAGAAGACCGCCAGCAGCGGCTGCAGGGCGGCCCAGTCCAGCCCGACTGAGGCCCGGGCCCCCTCGCCTGCCACGGCCGCCCGCACGGCCAGAGCCAGTCCCGGGTCGCAGACCATGCCGCGGCCCAGCATCAGGTCGGTGCAGCCGCTCTCGGCCTGGCAGCGGCGGGCGTCGTCCACCGTCCAGATCTCGCCATTGGCCACCACGGGCACCGCCACGGCCTCGCGGATGGCGCCGATGCGGTCCCAGTAGGCCGGGGGCCGGTAGCCCTGCAGCTTGGTGCGGCCATGCACCACCAGCTCCATCGCCCCGCCCTCGGCCAGAGCCTGGGCGCATTCGACGGCCCGGGCGTCGTCCTGGGTGCCCAGGCGCATCTTGGCCGAGACGACGGTGCCCGCCGGCACGGTGCGGCGGACCTCGCGCAGGATGCGGTGCATCAGCTCCGGCTCGTCCAGCAGCGCGGCGCCGCCGCCATGGCGGTTGACCACCTTGGCCGGGCAGCCGAAGTTCAGGTCCACCCCGTGGGGGCTGAGGCTGGCCAGGCGGGCGGCGTTGTCGGCCAGGCAGACCGGGTCGGAGCCCAGCAACTGCCCACGCACCGGCACGCCCGCCGGGGTGCAGCCGCCCTCGGCCAGCTCCGGCATCACGCGGAAGAACACCCGCTCGGGCAGCACAGTGTCGGTGACGCGGATGAACTCGCTGACGCAGCGGCTGATGCCGCCCGCGCGGGTCAGCACGTCACGCAAGGTGGCGTCGAGCAGCCCCTCCATCGGGGCCAGCAGCAGCTTCATCGTCGGTCGGGCAGGCAGGTCCAAACCCGAGACGATACCCGCAGCCGGCCGGGCCGGCTCAGTGCGCCAGCGGCAGCACCTGGGGGAAGGCGTACTCGCGGCCGATCACGGCGCGGGCGTAGAGGTAGCTCTCGCGGGCCCGGTCGGTCATGCCGTCCAGGTCCACATGGCCCTGCTTGTCACAGGGAAAGGCCATGCCGCGCCCGGCATGAAACAGGGACTCGAACCGGAGCAGGTACTGCGTCTGCGCGAGGTCGGAGGCCGTCGCGCCACAGGCGGTGTGCAGACTGACCATGGTGTTGTCTCCCGGCACCCAGGGACGGATGCCATAGATGAAACTCTAGGCAGTCACCCGGGCGGGCGACATCGGCGTGGGCCGGTACCGGCTGTCGGCGCACGCACGCGGCAGGCTGTCGGACAAATGCCGACAGGGTCGATCCCCATTCAGAAAGCCGCTGGAGGCCCGAGCCACCCGGCCGCCCCGGGCGGGGGCTGGCGTTCACGGGCTGGAACGGTACATTGCGGAGTCCATGCCGGAGTCCATGCAGGCCCGTCCCAACCGGGGCGCGGCCCTCCCCCGTTCCTGTCACGCGTTCATCCCATGCGCCACACGACGACCGCCCTGTGCCTGATCACCGCGCTGCTGGCCAGCGCCTGCAGCTCGCTGCCCTCCGCCGACAGCGGCGTGCTGGCGCCCAACCCCAACCTGGTGGCACAGGGCATACCGCCGGTGCCGATGCGCCTGGTCCGGGCGGTGGAGAAGTACACCGAGTTCAGCGGCGACAGCTTCGTCGACTGGCATCCGAACCGGCGCGAGATGCTGATCAGCCACCGCGCCCCCGGCGCCAGCACACCGCAGCTCTACCGCCTGAGCGGCCCGATGGCCGAGCCCGAGGCCCTGACCGACTTCGCCGACCCGGTGCGGGTGGGCCGCTACGACCCGCGCGACGGCCGCTACATCGTCTTCCAGCGCGCCGCCGGCGGCAACGAGGCCGACCAGCTCTACCGCCTGGACCTGGACACCCGCGTGGTGACCCCGCTGGTGGACGCCGGCCAGCGCTACGCCATGAACGTCTGGCTGCACGGCAACACCGCCCCGGGCGCGGAGGCCCCGCCGGCCCGCCTGCTCTACACCGCGGTGCCGCTGGACCGCACCGCCCCGGGCGGCAGCCGCGCCAGTGTGGACACCACGCTCTGGCTGAGCGACCCGCTGCACCCCGAGGGCCGCCGCGCTGTCGCCACCCTGCCCGGCACCGGCTGGGAGGCCACGGCCGTCTCGCCCGACGACCGCCAGGTGGCGCTGCTGCACTACCTGTCGGCCAACCGCACCGAAGTCTGGCTGCTGGACCTGGCCAGCGGCGAGAAGCGCCAGCTGCTGCCCCGGAGCAACGACACGGCGGCCGCCACCTGGTTCCCGCAGTCCTTCCAGCCCGATGGCCAGGGCCTGCTGCTGACCAGCGATGCCCGCGGCGAGTTCCGCCAGCTGCTGCGCCTGGACCTGAAGAGCGGCCAGCTCAGCCCGGCGCAGCTCGGCATTCCCTGGGACCTGGACCTGGCCAGCAGCACCGAGGAAGGCGACCTGCTGGCCGTGCTGGCCAACGAGGACGGCCGCGAGGTGCTGCACCTGGTGGACAGCCGCACCCTCAGCGAGGTGCCGCAACCCGCCCTGCCGGAAGGCACGGTGGGGCGGGCCAGCTTCCACCCGGCCACGCGCGAGCTGGCCTTCTCGCTCGACAGCAGCGCCGGCCCCAGCCAGCTCTACAGCCTGAACCCCGCCAGCGGCCAGGTGCAGCAGTGGACCGAGGCCCGCACCCCGGAAGGCGTGGACCCCCGCCAGTTCGCCCGCCAGGCGGTGGTGCGCTGGAAGAGCTTCGACGGCCTGAGCATCTCGGGCCTGATCTCGCGCGCCGACCCGCAGCGCTTTGCGGGCCGCCGGCCGGTGCTGATCGCCATCCACGGCGGCCCCGAGGGCCAGGCCAAGGTGGGCTTCCTGGGCCGGGGCAACTACTACGTGCAGGAGCTGGGCGTCACCCTCATCCAGCCCAATGTGCGCGGCTCCAGCGGCTTCGGCAAGACCTTTCTGGCGGCCGACAACGGCATGAAGCGCGAGGACTCGGTCAAGGACATCGGCGCCCTGCTCGACTGGATCGCCACCCAGCCCGACCTGGACCCGAGCCGCGTGCTGGTGACCGGTGGCAGCTATGGCGGCTACATGAGCCTGGCGGTGGCCGAGCACTACGCCGACCGCATCGCCGGCAACATCGACATCGTCGGCATCTCGCACTTCGTGACCTTCCTGAACAACACCGAGAGCTACCGGCGCGATCTGCGCCGGGTGGAATACGGCGACGAGCGCGACCCCGCGATGCGCGCCTTCCTGGAGCGCATCTCGCCGCTGAGCAACGCCGAGAAGATCAAAAAGCCGTTGTTCGTGGTCCAGGGCAAGAACGACCCGCGCGTGCCCTGGACCGAGGCCGAGCAGATCGTGGCCAAGGCGCGTGCCAACGGCGTGCCGGTGTGGTACCTGCGTGCCGAGAACGAGGGCCACGGCTTCCAGCGCAAGGAGAACGCCGACTTCCAGTTCTACGCCACCGTGCTGTTCATGCAGCAGACGCTGCTCAAGCCGCAAAACTGAGCACCTTCGTCACGCGACGGTCACCGTTGCCGGCAAACATGGCCCGCTGCCCGCCGCTGCGGGCCCTTGTTTTTCCGGAGCATGACCCATGGATCGCCGTCGCTTTCTGAAGCTGAGCAGCTTCTTCTCCGTCTCCTCCCTGTCCGCCGGTCTGTCTGCCGGGCTGAGCGCCTGCAGCGGGGACGACCCGACCACCCCCGAAGCCACCGGCGCCAACTGGAAGTTCCCGCAGAGCGTGGCCTCGGCGGACCCGCGGCCCGACAGCATCGTGCTGTGGACCCGCGTCTCGCCCAGCGGCGTGGATGACGCCGCCTCGCTGCAAGGTGGCACGGACGTCACCATCCGTCTGGTGGTGACGGCTGCGGACAACAGCGCCCTGCTGGGCAGCAACACCGCCCTGAGCGGCACGGCCCTGGCCGACCTCACCGTGCCGGCCTATGCCGACTACGACGGCACCATCCGCCACAAGCTGACCGGCCTGTCCCCGGCCACCACCTACTACTACCAGTTCACCGCCGGGGCGGTGCGCTCCAAGGTGGGCCGCTTCAAGACCGCCCCGGCCAGCGGCGCGGCGCTGAACCAGCTGCGTTTTGCCTTCATCACCTGCCAGGACTGGAGCATCAACCACTGGGCCGGCTACGAGCATCTGGTGGCCAACGAAACCGACCTGGACTTCTTCCTGCACCTGGGCGACTACATCTACGAGACGGTGGGTGCCGACTTCCAGACCGGGCTGGTGGAAAGCCGCCACAGCGCGCTGAGCCTGCCCGTGGGGGCCACCAAGGCCGACGGCAGCAGCGGCAAGTACGCCGATGCGCTGGATGACTACCGCTACCTCTACAAGACCTACCGCAGCGACAGCCGCATCCAGGCCCTGCACGAGCGCTTCGCGATGATCGCCATCTGGGACGACCATGAGTTCAGCGACGACTGCTGGCAGGACGCGGAGACCTACGACCTGGGCACCTACAACGCCGCCACCGGGGTGGGCGACAACACCCACCAGACGACCCGGCGCCTGCATGCCAACCGCGCCTGGTTCGAGTTCATGCCGGCCGATGTGAGCTACGACGCCAACAGCAGCAGCATCGACGCGATCCAGATCTACCGCAGCTTCCAGTTCGGCAACCTGGCCCAGCTGGCCATGACGGACGAGCGCCTCTACCGCGCCGACCACACCATCCCCGAGGCGGCCGTGGGATCGAGCATCGGCTCGCGCTACATGGTGCCGGCCAGCACGATCGCGGCGGCCACCGCGGCCAAGATCAGCGCGGCAACGGCCGCCGGCGCCGCCGATCCCATCGCCCCCGTGTCCATGCTGGGCACCACCCAGCGCGGCTGGTGGGAAGACACCATGAAGAACGCCAGCACCACCTGGAAGCTCTGGGGCAATGAAGTCTCGCTGCTGCGCATGGGCCTGAACGGCACCGACGCCATCGCCACGCTGGTGGCCCTGAACGCCATCAGCACCCTGGCCACGCAGATCGGCACGGCGGTCAGCAGCACCGGCAGCGTGACGGTGGCAGCCGCGCTGGTCGCGGCCATGACAGCCGGCGCCAGCCAATCCGTCGCCACCAACGCGGCCGTGGCCATCGCCACCGCCGACGCGACCAGCGCCGACCTGGCCGCCGCCGCCGTGGGCGCGGGCCTGAACACCACCCAGGCCGGCATCGCCGTGGCCGCCTATGGCGCCGCCAAGTCAGCAGCTGCGGCGGGCAGCACGGCCCAGGCCGGTGCCGCCGCGCAGGTCATCGCCTTCGGCCTGATCAAGACCGACATCCAGGCCCACGGGGTCAGCTCCAGCTTCATCACCGCCGCGGGCCTGCAGACCAGCCTGGCGCCCTACTTCCAGAAGTTCCTGCTCGACTGCGACCAGTGGGACGGCTACAACGCCGAGCGCCAGGCCCTGATGGGCTTTCTGCGCGACCACGCCATCCAAAACGTGGTGGCGCTGACCGGAGACATCCACGCCTTCTTCGCCGGCACGGTGCGCGACGATTACGACGCCGCGACGGGCCAGGACGTGATGGTGGACCTGGTGACCGCCGGCATGAGCTCGGACTCCTTCTTCTCCTACCTCAGCAGCGCGGTGGGCGAGCTGTCGGCCGAACTGGCCACCCTGGTGGTCTACACCCTGTCCATCCCGACCGCGGCCGGCACCCTGAGCGTGCCCTTCAACCTGCTGGACTACACCCTGGGCAAGGCCACCCCCACGCTGGACAGCCTGGCCGAGCAGGCCCGCGTGCGCCTGCGCGGCGCGCTGGCCCAGGCCGGCGTGGCCGAGGCCGCGCTGGACAGCACGACCGACACGGTGCTGGCCGGCCTGAAGGCCGACAGCGGCTTCAACACCACGCTGCTGGGTCTGGCCCAGCAACTGGCCGGGCTGAACTCCAACCCCTGGCTGAAGCATGTCAACACCGACGCCCAGGGCTATTCGGTGGTGACGCTGACGGCCCAGCAGCTGAGCTGCGAGTTCCGCCAGGTCAACCGGCTGGTGGGCAGCAGCGCCCCCGCCACCTCGGTCATCGCCCGCAGCACCACCGCGGTGGTGACGGCCGGCACCGCGGCCGTCACGGTGAGCTGAGCTGGAACGCGGTGCGGCTCAGCCCCGCTTGAGCCGCATCACCTCGCGCGTGGCACGGCTGCGCGCCTTCCAAACCGAGAGCTGCTCGCGCCGCTGCAGGGCGTCCTGCTCGTGGCGGCGGGCCTCGCGCTGCAGCTTGTGCCAGCTCAGCAGCCGGTTCGGCGAGACCCGGCCGCGCACCGCGCAGCCGGGCTCCTCCTCGTGCTGGCAGTCGCGGAAGCGGCATCGGTGCGACAGCGCCGCGATGTCGTCGAAGGCGCGTGCCAGGTCGGCCTCGTCGGCATCCAGCTGCAGGCCCCGCAGGCCCGGCGTGTCGATCACGCAGGCACCGGAGGGACACAGGTGCAGCGAGCGCACGGTGGTGGTGTGGCGCCCACGGCCATCGTGCTCGCGCGCGGCGCCGGTGCGCTGCGCATCATCGGCGCCGTGCCCGGCCAGGGTGTTGAGCAGGGTGCTCTTGCCCGCCCCGCTGGAGCCCAGCAGCACCAGGGTGCGCCCTGGCTCCAGCCAGGGCGACAGGGCCTGGGCCGCCGGGGCCCGGCGCCCATCCACCGCCAGCACCGGGGGCTGCTGCGCACCTGCGCCCAGGTGCTGGTGCACCGCCTGCACGCGGGCATCCGGATCGGCATGGCAGTCGGCCTGGGTCAGCACCACCACCGGGTCCACCTCGGCCAGGCGCACCAGGGCCAGGTAGCGGTCCAGGCGGCGCAGGTTGAAGTCGTGCCCGCAGGTCATCACCAGCAGCGCGTGGTCCACATGGCTGACCAGGCCCTGGCGGTGCCCGCTGGCGTCACGGCGCACCAGGCGGTGGTCGGGCGGCAGCTGGACCGAGATCCACCGGCCGCCGGTGCCGTCCGGGCGGGCCAGCACCCAGTCGCCGACGGTCAGGCCCTCACCCTGCACCTGCAGGCGCGCCTGCAGGGCGGGCCACAGCCGGGCCTCGTGGAGTTGGTGGCCGTCGTGCAGGGTGCAGCGGTCGCGCTGCACCTCGACGACGCGCATCAGGCGCTCGTCGTCCTGGGTGGACAGGCCCAGGGCCTGGGACACAAGAGAGGTCTGGAGGCCGAGACGACGCAGGGCGTCAAAGTCGTTCGAGTCGAACATGGTGATCGCTTCCATGGGCCGGCCACGGCGGGCCAGCCCGGGTGCGCGCCAGGCGCACAGGGTCGAAGAACGCGTGGGCGCGAACAGGCACACGCGTGACGGCGCAAGGGGCCGTGACCGGAAGGAAGCGGGAGGGAGGTCCCCCGGTGGGGCGACGCGGGTGGCACACCCGCGAGAAACATCAACCGGCGCTCAACGGGCCACGGCAGGGTGGGCAAGATCCGTGCGTTGCATCATGGTCGTCCTCCTGCAGGTTGAGGGGTGGATGAAAGAGATGAGAGGCGCACTCTGCGCCCGGCCACCGGAGCTTGTCAAGCACAATGCCCGGCATGCAAGAGATCGAACTGCCGCTGCGCGGCGAGCACATCCCCCTGGACGCCCTGCTCAAGGCCACCGGTCTGGCCCCCAGCGGCGGCACGGCCAAGCAGCTGATCACCGCGGGCGAGGTGCAGGTGGATGGCCAGGTGGAGCTGCGCAAGACCTGCAAGATCCGCGCAGGCCAGCGGGTCACGCTGGGCGAGCAGGCCGTGCGCGTGGTGGCCGACGGCGAGGCCGGCGAGGGTTGAGCCCCCACCCATCCTCGCTCAGAGCTTCATCTCCAGCTGCAGCGCCCAGTTGATGTAGCTGCGCGACTGCGTCGTGGCCGTCTCGTCGCCCACGGTGCTGGCCGTCTGCACTTCGCGCGGGTCCAGGTTGCTGGCGCTCAGCCGCACCCGGGCGTTGGGGGTGACCTGGTAGAGCCCGTAGAAGTCGATGACCCGCTTGGGGCTCTGCAGCGCCCACTGGTTCTCCGACAGGCGGGTGCGGTAGCCCGGCGTCCAGTTGACGTTGCCGCCCACCGTCACCGGGGTGCGCGGGATCTTGTAGTCGGCCCCCAGGTTCAGCGAGCCGGCGGCCTGCTGGCTCAGGCGGTTGTCCGGGCCGGGCACCCCGTCCACGCGCGACTGGTAGAGGCTGGCGTTGCTGCGCACATCCAACGCCGGCGCATCGGCCCACAGCGTGGTCAGCCGGAACTTGGCCTCCAGCTCGATGCCCTGGGTGGTGGCGTTGCCGATGTTCTGCGGGCTGGCCACCCAGCGGGTGCTGCCATCGCCCTGCGGCACGGCCGTGGTCAGGGTGCGCATGAGGTTGCTGATGCGGCGGGCGAACAGGTTGGCGCTGAGCATGCCGCCATCGTCCAGGTAGACCTCGTAGGCCAGGTCCACGCCGGTGGCCAGCTCGGGCTTGAGGTTCGGATTGCCGGCCCTGTCCGGGTTGGTCTCGGAGTTGGTGCCCTTGGCCAGCCAGGTCGTGCCGATCAGGTCGCTCAGGTCGGGCGAGCGGTAGCTGCGGGTCAGGCTGATGCGGATCTGGTCGCGGCTCTTGGGGTCGAACTTGTAGACCGCATGCAGCAGCGGCGTCCAGACGCTGCTGAGGTTGCGGTGGTTCACATCGTCGCTGCCCTGGCTCTGGGTGCGGATGCCCTCCCAGCGCAGGCCCGCATAGGCGGCCCACTGCGGGCTGATGTTCCACTCATCCTGGGCGTAGCCGGCCAGCCGCAGGCTGTTGGCGAGGTAGTCGTCGCCATAGTCGGCCCTGGCGGGCACGCCGTTGGTGAGCTGCTGGCTGGACTGGTTGCGGCGGGCATACTCGCTCTCGAAGCCGGTGACCAGGCTGTGGTCGTTCTCCAGCAGCAGGCTGTACTTGGCGCTGGCGTTGCCGGTGCGCTCCACGCCTTGCGAGCGGTCGTCCTCCAGCTGGTCGCCGCCCTGCTCGCTGTCGAACTCGGTGGTCCAGCTGTGGCTGAGGTTGCGCGACTGGCCCACCCCGGCCTTGAGCTCCAGGCTGCCCTCGCCCGCCCGGCCGCGCCACTGGCTGTTGACCCGCGCCAGCGAAAACTCACTGTCCGTCTTGCTGCTGCTGGCGCTGTAGGGCAGCGTGCCCAGCGCCCCCGGCTCGAAACTGGAAGCGCCATGGCTGCTGCCGCTGGAGTACACCACCATGGGCATCAGCATCAGCGTGTCCCCGCCCCCCAGCCGCCACTGGAACTTGCTGCCCAGGTGCACCCCGTTGCGGGTGCTGTTGGCGTGCTTGTCCTCGGTGCGGTCGTCGGTGTCGTTGACGGTGTGGACCTGGCTGGCGTCAGCCCGGTCGAAGCGGAAGGCCGAGAGCGTCACGTTGTAGTTCATCGGCCCGAGCTTGTCCTCGCGCGACCACGAGGCCCGCGGCTGGACGCGGCCGTTCTCCAGGCCGATGCTGGCCCGCACATCGTTGCGGCGCTTGGTGAAGCCTTCGCGGGTGATGATGTTGATGGTGCCAGCGATGGCCCGGGCGCCCGTCTCGGCCGTGGGCGCGCGCAGGATCTCGATGCGCTCGATCTGGTCCGGGTCGATCGAATCGAGCGAGAGCCCGCCTTGAACCCGTTCACCGTCCAGCAGGATCTGGGTGTAGCCGCCGCCCAGGCCGCGCATCTGGATGTTGCCGCCCCGACCGGGCGTGCCCGACATCGTCACCCCCGGCAGGCGCTTGAGCAGGTCGCCCACCGTGCTGTCGCCGAACTTCTCGATCTCGTCACGGCCGACGATGATCTTGGCCGCGGTGGAGCGCCGACGCTCCTCGACATCGCTGAGCTTGTTGCCGTTGATCTCGATCTGCTGCACGTTGGGGGCCGGCGCGGGGGCGGCCTGGGGTGTCGGCGCTGGGGCGGGCGAAGGACTGGTCTGCGCCAGAGCCCAGGCGGGGCCGATCAACAGACCGGCCGCAGCCAGATGCCGGCTCAGAAGGGACAAGGGCGGGAACTTGCGCTGAGCCGTACGGGACGGCCCGGAATGGGTGGACGACAAGAAAGCCTCGGAAGAAGAAGACTCGGACAAGACGCGCTGGCGGCGGCTGGGCTTCGGCGGATGAAGCGCTCGCGTCGGGCTGACGCTGTGAATTGTGAATGGCTGCCGGGTTCCCAGTTTGTCGAAACTGACACAAGCTGATAGAATCACCGGCTTGGAGCAAAAATGCTGACCGCCACGGGCCGGATTCCTTCTGGCCTTTCTGTGTGAGTTGGTCTTTTGCCGGAGCCATCTGGCCGCTCCTGCGGACTTGGTCTGGACCTGAACCAGTTTCAAGCCGCCTTTCGCACATCCCCTTCGACCTTCCGGTTTTTTGCCTTGCGCGCTTCGGCATGCACGGTAGTTCAGCAGAGCCGGGTGGGCTGCTTTGGCAGTTCGCCCAGCGCGGTCGGTGGCGATGCCTTTTACTGCCCCACCGCGCCGTTTGCAGCCTGCCTTCCGTGGGCTGACCGGTGCTCTCCAAGGTTGATCATGAGTTTTGAATCCCTGGGTCTCGACGAGACCCTGCTGAGCGCTGTTCGCACCGCCGGCTACGAGAACCCCACCGAAGTCCAGGCCCGCGCCATCCCCGCAGCCCTGCAGGGCCGCGACCTGCGCGTGTGCTCCTCCACCGGCAGCGGCAAGACCGCTTCCTTCGTGCTGCCGGCGCTGATGCGCGTGCTCGAGGCCCGCAAGGACCCGGCCAACAAGCCCAAGCGTGGCGAAGTCAAGGGCCCGCGCATCCTGGTGCTGGTGCCCACCCGTGAACTGTCGATGCAGGTCGCCAAGGCCGCCTCCGACTACGGCCGCAACGTGCCCTGGCTGACCGTGACCAGCGTGGTCGGCGGCGTGCCCTACCCCGCCCAGCTCAAGGCCCTGCGCAGCCCGCTGGACATCCTGATCGCCACCCCTGGCCGCCTGATCGACCACATCCAGAGCGGCAAGGCCGTGCTGGACAACGTCGAGATGCTGGTGCTGGACGAAGCCGACCGCATGCTGGACATGGGCTTCATCGAGGACATCGAGCACATTGCCGAGCAGCTGCCCGCCAAGCGCCAGACCCTGATGGCCAGCGCCACCTTCGACGGTGAAGTGGGCCGCCTGGCCCAGCGCCTGCAGAAGGACGACGTCGAGCGCATCGAAATCGCCGGCCACACCGCCAAGCACGAGAACATCACGCAGCAGCTGATGTGGGCCGACAGCCTGGACCACAAGAAGGCGCTGCTGGACAGCCTGCTGACCGACCGCAATGTCGACCAGGCCGTGGTCTTCACCAGCACCCAGGTGGATGCCGACTTCCTGGCCGACCGCCTGGCCGACATGGGTCACCGCGTGGCCGCCCTGCACGGCGGCATGCCGCAAGGCCGCCGCAACCGCGTGCTGCAGGGCCTGCGCAGCCGCCAGCTGCGCATCCTGGTGGCCACCGACGTGGCCGCCCGCGGCATCGACGTGCCCACCATCACCCACGTGATCAACTACGGTCTGCCGCTGAAGGCCGAGGACTACGTGCACCGCATCGGCCGCACCGGCCGTGCCGGTCGTGAAGGCCGCGCCGTCACGCTGGCCGAGCGCCGCGATGTGCCGATGATCCGCCGCATCCAGCACTACACCACCCAACCCATCCCGGTGGCCACGGTGGAAGGCCTGGAGCCGAGCAAGCCGGCACCGGAGATCTTCAACCAACGCCCGCCGCGTGGCGGCGCCCCGCGTGGCCGCGGTGGCTTCGGTGGTGGCTTCGGCGGCCAGCAGGACCGCCAAGGCTACGGTGCACGCCCGCCGCGTGACCGTCGTCCCTCGGACCGCCCCTTCGACCGTTCGGAGCGCCCGGCCTTCGGTCGCCAGGATGGTCCGTTCGAGCGTCGCGAAGGCGGCCATTTCGAACGCCGTGACGGCGGTCACTTCGAGCAGCGCCGCGAAGGCGGTCACTTCGAGCCGCGTCGTGAGGGCGGCCACTTCGAGCGCCGCGAGGGTGCAGGCCACTTCGAGCGCCGTGCCCCGCGCGCCGACCGCCCGGCCTTCGAACGCCGTGAAGGCGGCGATCGTCCGCAGCGCGCCCCGTTCGAGGCCCGCCGCGAAGGCGGCTGGGAAGGCAGCCGCGGTCCGCGTCAGGGTGCCGGCAAGCCGGCCTCGGCGGGCAACAAGCCGCGCTTTGCCAACAGCGGCTCCAACGCCGGCAAGCGTCCCCGGAAGGACGTGTAAGCCGTGGTGGGGTCCACCGTGTCCCCCACCGCGTAGATGTGGCGCAGCAGCCGCTGCGCCACCGTCGGATCGAACGGGTTGCCGGCCTCGACAAAGGCGTTGAAGGCGTCGGCATCCAGCACCTCGGCCCAGAGGTAGACGTAGTAGCCCGCGGCATAGCCCGCGCCGGCGAACAGATGCTGGAAATGCGGCAGCCGATGCCGCATGCCCACCGCCGGCGGCATGCCCAGCCGCTGCAGCGCGGCCTGCTCGAAGGCCACCACATCGCCCGGTCCCGCCGGGTCGCTCAGCGCGTGGATCTCCAGGTCCACCAGCGCGCTGCCGGTGTAGCTCACCGTCTCGTAACCCTGCCCCCAGCGCCGCGCCGTCTGCAAGCGGTCGATCAGCGCCTGCGGGATGGGCTCGCCCGTCTGCCAGTGGCGGGCGTGGCGGCGCAGCACCTCGGGCTCGCCCAGCCAGTGCTCGAACAGCTGCGAGGGCAGTTCCACGAAGTCACGCAACACCTGGGTGCCGGCCAGCCGGTGGTAGGTGACGTTGGACAGCAGGCCGTGCAGGCCGTGGCCGAACTCGTGGAACAGCGTGCGCGCGTCGTCGAAGGACAGCAGCGTGGGCTGGCCGGGCGCGGCCTTGGCGAAGTTGTTGTTGTTGACGATGATGGGCCGGTCCACCCCGCGGTTGCGCGACTGGTAGGCGAAATCGCTCATCCAGGCGCCCGAGCGCTTGGTGGCCCGCGCGAAGTTGTCCTGCAGGAACAGGCCGGCGCTGCGCCCCTGGGCATCGAACATCTCGTAGACCTGCACATCCGGGTGGTAGGCGCGCACATCCGGCCGCGCCTCAAAGCGCACGCCAAAGAGGCGCTGGGCGCAATCGAACAGGGCCTCGACCATGCGTTCCAGCGAGAAATAGGGCTTCACCTCGGCATCGTCGATGTCGTAGCGGGCCTGCCGCACCTTCTCGGACCAGTAGCGCCAGTCCCAGGCCTCGGGCTCGCCGGCCACGCCATGGCTGCGCATCATCGCGATCAGGGCCTGACGCTCGCGCTCGGCCGCTGGCAGCGCGCGCTGCCAGACCTCGCCCAGCAGCTGGCGCACGGCCTGCTGGTCGCCGGCCATGCTGTCGGTCAGCACATAGTCGGCGTAGTTGTCGAAGCCGTGCTCGCGCGCCTGCGCATTGCGCAACACCAGGATGCGCTGGATCAGCGCGCGGTTGTCCGTCTCGCCGTCCATCTCGCCGCGCCGGCTCCAGGCTGACCAAGCCTGCTCGCGCAGGTCCCGACGGTCCGAATAGGTCAGGAAGGGCTCGATCAGCGAGCGGTTCAGGGTGATGACATGGGCCGCCTCGTCCAGGCCGCGCTCGGCGGCCGCCTGCCGGGCCGCGGCCCGCACGAAATCCGGCAGGCCGGCCAGATCGTCCTCGCCCCGCAAGACCAGCTGATAAGCGGCCTCGTCAGCGAGCACGTTCTGGGCGAACTGGGTGCACAGCGTGGCCAGCTCCTGCATGATGGCGGCATAGCGCTGCTGGGCCTGCGGCCCCAGGCGGGCGCCGGCGCGCACGCAGTCCAGGTGCAGACGCTCCAGCAGACGCAAGGCCTCCGGCTCCAGACCCAGGCTGTGGCGCTGGGCATGCAGGGCATCCAGCCGGGCAAACACCCCGGGGTGCATCTTCACCGCGCTGTCGTGCGCGGCCAGCGGTGCGGCCAACTCGCGCTGCACGGCCTGCAGGGCCGGCGAGGTGGCCGAGGCGGTCAGGTTCGACAGCAGCGCGTCGAGCCGGTAGAGCCAGGCCCCCGAGCGGTCCAGGGACGCCACGGTGTTCTCGAAGCTGGGCGGGGCCGTCTGGGCCCCGATGGCATCCAGCTCCAGGCGCTGCTCGGCCATGGCCGCCTGCAGGGCGGAGACGAAATGCTCAGGACGGATGTCGTCGAAGGGTGGCAGCCCGAAGGGCGTGGACCAGGGGGACAGCAAGGGGTTGTTCTTGGTGTTCATCGGGGTCTCTTCTGGTCGAAAGCGTCTCATGGCGAAACGGTGACACCATGATGCCACCACAGTGGTCACAGGCCACCGCAGCCCTGGCGGGTTCGGGGATTCCGGTGCCGCCGCCCTACACTGCCGGGCTTGTTCGCTTGTCCACTCCCCCCATGGCTCTCAAATCCACCGTCTACAAGGCCCAGATCCAGATCGCCGACATGGACCGCTCCCTCTACGCGGACCATTCGCTGACGCTGGCTCGCCACCCCTCCGAGACCGACGAGCGCATGATGATGCGGCTGCTGGCCTTTGCGCTGGCCGTGCCGGCCGACACCGACCGTGGCGCGCTGGAGTTCGCCGCCGGCCTGTCGGACACCGACGAGCCGGACCTGTGGCAGAAGGACCTGACCGGCGCGCTGGTGCAATGGATCGAGGTCGGCCAGCCCGATGACCGCCGTCTGGCCAAGGCCTGCGGCCGCGCCGAGCAGGTGCGCATCTGGGCCTACGGCAGTTCCACCCCCATCTGGTGGCAGAGCATTGCCGGCAAGGTGGCGCGACTGAGCAATCTGGAGGTGTGGCAGGTGCCCACCGAGGCCAGCCGCGAGCTGGCGGGCCTGGCCGCGCGCGGCATGCAGCTGCAAATCACGGTCCAGGAAGGACAGATCTGGGTGGGCAACGGCAACCATTCGGTGGCCTTGGAGCCGGTGGCCCTGCAACGCCCGACGACCCGTCGCTGACCCTCCCCAGGACAGGGGCCGCCCGTCCCCCTATCATCGGGTTTCTGGCCTGACCGCGGAACACCCGGGTCGGCGCCTTGTTCGTGTTGACTGACCGGTGGCGCCACCCGCCACGGCCACTTGCTCCGGCACCACCCTCGCCGTCCTCTCACATGACCTTGCTCACCCGCCGCCAGGCCCTCGCTCTGCTGGGCGCCACCAGCGCCCCTCTCACCATGGCCCAGACCCCCGCCACCCCCACCCCACCCGCCACCGACGCAGATCCCTTCCTGTGGCTGGAAGAGGTGGAAGGCGAACGCGCGCTGAACTGGGTGCGCGAGCACAACGCCGCCAGCCGCAAGCTGCTGGAGGCCGAACCCGGCTTTGCCCAGACCCGCCAGAGCCTGCAGGCCATCCTGGACTCCAAGGAGCGCATCCCTGCGGTGGTGCGGCGGGGCGACTGGCTCTACAACTTCTGGCGCGACGAGAAGAACACCCGCGGCCTGTGGCGCCGCACCACGCTGGAAAGCTTCCAGCAGGCCGAACCGGCCTGGGATGTGGTGCTCGACCTGGACACGCTGGCGCACGACGAGAAAGAGAACTGGGTCTGGGGCGGCGCCCAGCTGCTGGGCGGCTCTTCGACCCGTTGCCTGATCTCGCTGTCGCGCGGCGGCGCGGACGCCAAGGTGGTGCGCGAGTTCGATCTGGCCACTCGCCGCTTCTTGGCCGACGGCTTCTCGCTGCCGGAGGCCAATTCCGAGGTCGAATGGCTGAACAAAAACCATCTTTTCGTGGGCACCGATTTCGGCCCCGGCGCGCTGACCGACTCAGGCTACCCGCGGGTGGTGAAGCTCTGGCAGCGCGGCACACCGCTGAGCGCGGCGAGCACCGTCTACGAGGGCCAGAAGACCGATGTGGCCGCCTTCGCCACGGTGCACCCGACCCCCGGCTTCCAGCGCGTGGTGCTGGGCCGCTCGCCGGACTTCTACACCAATGACATCGCCCTCTGGCAGGACGGCAAGCTGCTGCCCATCGACAAGCCGCTGGACGCCCAACTGAGCTTCTGGAAGCAGCATGTCCTGATCAAGCTGCGCAGCGACTGGGCACTGGCCGGCCGCACCTGGCCCAGCGGCGCGCTGCTGCTGGGCGATGCCGCCGCCTATCTGAAGGGCGAGCGCCAGTTCACGGCGCTGTTCACGCCCACCGCCACCCGCTCGCTGGATGCTTACACCACCACCGACCAGCAGATCCTGCTGTCGGTGATGGACAACGTGGCCAACCGGGTGGTGGCCTGGCGCCAGAATGCCCAGGGGCAGTGGGTGGAACGCAGCATCGACACCCCCTTCCCCGGCACCTTGCAGGTGCAGGCCCTGCACGACCCGCAGGTGGCGCAGGACGCGCTGGCCGAGCACTACCTGCTGTCCTACGTCGACTTCCTGACCCCGGACTCGCTCTACCTGGGCAACGCGGCCACCGACCGTCTGGTCAAGATCAAGTCGCGCCCGGCCTTCTTCGATGCCACGGGCATGAAGGTGGAGCAGCACTTCGCCACCTCCAGGGACGGCACCCGGGTGCCCTACTTCGTCATCTGGCCGCGAAACGCAAAGGCCAACGGCGCCAACCCCACCCTGCTCTACGGTTACGGCGGCTTCGAGGTCTCGATGCAGCCCTGGTACTCGGCCAGCTGGGGCCAGGCCTGGCTCGCCCACGGCGGCGTGGCCGTGGTGGCCAACATCCGCGGCGGGGGCGAGTACGGCCCGGCCTGGCACCAGGCCGCCGTCAAGGCCAACAAGCAGCACAGCTACGACGACTTCATCGCCGTGGCCGAGGACCTGGTGGCCCGCGAGATCACGGTACCCAAGCACCTGGGCATCATGGGCGGCAGCAATGGTGGCCTGCTGATGGGCGCGGTGCTGGTGCAGCGACCGGACCTGTTCAATGCCGTGGTCTGCCAGGTGCCGCTGCTGGACATGAAGCGCTTCAACAAGCTGCTGGCCGGCGCCAGCTGGATGGCCGAGTACGGCAACCCGGATGTGCCGGCCGAATGGGCCTACATCTCGCGCTACAGCCCCTACCAGAACGTCAAGGTCGGTGTGAAGTACCCCAAGGTCTTCTTCGTCACCTCCACCCGCGACGACCGCGTCCACCCCGGCCATGCCCGCAAGATGGCCGCCCGCATGATGGCGCAAGGCCACGACGTGCTGTACTACGAGAACATCGAGGGCGGCCACGGCAGCGCAGCCAACAACGCCCAGTTGGCCGACCGCCAGGCGCTGGAATTCGCCTTCCTGTGGGAGCAGCTGGGCCCCATGCCCCAGCGCTGATCGCAGACAGACCGGAGCCTCCGATGAACGATTCGACCGAACCCGTCATCGTGCACAACGCCGCCGCCTCGCGTTTCGAGACCAAGGTGAACGGCCTGCTCTGCGTGGCCAGCTACCACCTGCACAACGGCGTGATGGACATGGTCCACACCGGCGTGCCTCCTGCCCTGGAGGGCCGGGGCATCGCCGGCCGGCTGGTGGCGGCGGCGCTGGAACACGCCCGCGCGCACGGGCTGAAGGTGCGGCCCAGCTGCAGCTACGTGGCGGTGTACATGCGGCGCCACCCCGAGACCCTGGACCTGCAGGCGCACTGATCGATCCCGCATATTGGGGACACGGGAGGCGCCTCAGGGCTCTCCCGGGTACGCGAGTTGCTGCATGCGGGGAGACACTCCGCCCAGCACTGCAGGAACCCCCATGTCGTCCGCCCCTCGCACCCACGGTCCACTGCCCTGTGTGATCGATGTCGAAGCCTCCGGCTTCGGCCGCGGCAGCTACCCGATCGAGGTCGGCTTCGTGATGCCGGACGGCGAAGCCGTCTGCACCCTGGTCCGCCCGCCGGCCCACTGGACCCACTGGGACGGCCGGGCCGAGCGCCTGCACGGCCTGAGCCGCGAGCTGCTGGAACAGCGCGGCCGGGACCCGGAGGAGGTGGCCCAGCTGCTCAACGACCGGCTGCGCGGCTGCACCGTCTACTGCGACGGCTGGGCTCACGACTACACCTGGCTGGCCATGCTGTTCCACGAGGCGGGCATGCACCCCGCCTTCACGCTGAAGCATCTGCACGAGCTGATCGGCGAAGACGACGCCCCGCGCTGGGACCACACCTGCGCCGAGGTGCGCGCCCACCTGCAGCTGACCCGCCACCGGGCCAGCAGCGACGCCCGCGTGCTGCAGCTGGCGCTGGGCCAGCTGCGCGAACCGGTGGCGGCAGCCACCCTGCCCAGCGCGTCCTGAGCCGCCGGCAGAGCCGCGCCGACTCAGACCATCACCGGCTCCATCTCCAGCCGGATGCCGAAGCGGCCGTAGACGCTTTCCTGGATGGCGCGGGCCAGGGTCT
The DNA here is from genome assembly GCF_000333615.1 of Ideonella sp. B508-1. Classification (GTDB taxonomy): domain Bacteria; phylum Pseudomonadota; class Gammaproteobacteria; order Burkholderiales; family Burkholderiaceae_C; genus Ideonella. Next base: position 25,403 of record NZ_BADL01000457.1, read on the forward strand.
GCACCTCGGAGCCGATGGCGCCGCCGCGGTTGACCAGCACCAGCGCCTGCTTGTCATAGACCCCGGCATGGCCCACGGTCTTGCCCTTCCAGCCGCAGGCGTCGATCAACCAGCCGGCGGCCAGCTTGAAGCGGCCGTCTTCCAGCGGGTAATGCACCACATGCGGATCGCGGGCGATGATGTCGCGGCACTGCTCCGGCGTGACCACCGGGTTCTTGAAGAAGCTGCCCACATTGCCGATCTGGGCCGGATCCGGCAGCTTGGCGCGGCGGATGCTGCAGACCCAGTCGAAGATGGTGCGGGCGTCCGGCTGGTGCTTGCCGGTCTCCTCCATCTTGCGCTCCAGGTCCAGGTAGCCCAGCACGGGCTGCCAGCGCTTGGGCAGGCGCAGCCGCACCCGCGTGATCAGGCTCTTGCCGGCCAGCGCCCGCTTGAAGATGGAGTCGCGGTAGGCGAACTTGCACTGGGCCGCGTTGAGCGTCACCGTGCGGCCGGTCACCAGGTCCACCGTGTCCAGGGACTCGAAGCGATCCTGCAACTCCAGCCCGTAGGCGCCGATGTTCTGCACCGGCGCCGCGCCCACCGTGCCGGGAATCAGGGCCATGTTCTCCAGGCCGGGCCAGCCCTGGTCCAGGGTCCAGGCCACCGCGTCGTGCCAGCGCTCGCCGGCACCGAATTCGACGATCACCGCCCGGTCCGTCTCGGCCACCAGGCGCATGCCCGGGATCTCGACCTTGAGCACCAGTTCGGGCATGTCGCGGGTGAGGATCACATTGCTGCCACCACCCAGCACGAACTTGGGCGCCAGGCCCAGCTCGGGGTGGTCCACCACGGCGCGCGCATCGGCTTCGGAACGGATGCGCACCAGTTGGCCGGCCACGGCAGGCAGGCCGAAGGTGTTGTAGGGTTTCAGGCTGACGCCCGGTTCGATTTGCATGGCAGAATTTTCCGCCTTTCCCGCCCTTGTTTTCACCTTCCTTCCGAGCGAAAGAGTTCCCCATGCCCAGTTTCGACGTCTCCCTCAAGCCCGACATGGTCAAGGTGCGCAACGGGGTCGAGAACGCCATCAAGGAAGTCAGCACCCGTTTCGACTTCAAGGGCACCAGCGCCAGCCTGGAGCTCAAGGAGAAGGAAAAGGAGATCCACCTCGTCGGCGACAGCGACTTCCAGATCGAGCAGCTCAACGACGTGCTGGTGGGCAAGCTGGTCAAGCAAGGCGTCACCGTCAACTTCCTCACCAAGGGTGAGAAGCTCGAGAAGATGGGCGGTGACAAGCTGCGCCGCACCGACAAGATCAAGGACGGCATCGAGTCCGAGCTGGCCAAGAAGATCACCGGCGCCATCAAGAACAGCAAGCTCAAGGTGCAGGCCAGCATCCAGGGCGACGAGGTGCGGGTGACCGGCAAGAACCGCGACGACCTGCAACTGGCCATCGCCTTCCTGCGCAAGGAGTTCGCCGAGCAGCCGCTGACGATGGACAACTTCCGCGACTGAGCCGCGGGAGAGCACGCCCCGGGGACAACATCCGCCGGGGCGCCCGGGGCGCCCGGGGGGCCAGCTCAGTGCAGCAGTTGGTCCACGCCGTCGGTCAGGGTTTCATAGGGGCTCAGGTGCCCGGCCAGCCACTCCAGGTCCAGCCCCAGACGCTGCACCAACTCGCCCTGGGCCTCGAGCAGCGTGGTCAGCGGCGGCAATCCCAGATCACCCGCTTCGGCCATCACGCTGGCCAGGCGCAGCACGCCACCGAGCTTGCAGAACGGACGCCGGTTCAGCGGGTCGTCGGCAGCACTCAAGCCGTCCACCAGCGTTTGCGGGAAGTGCCAGCGCAGGGCCAGCTCGGCCGTCACCTGAACATGGGTGCATTGCATCAGCAAGCGCTCATGGTCCAGCAGGCTGTCGGGTGCATGGGCCCGGGACTCGGCCAGGGCCACCATCTCCGGGTCCTGCATCAGCATCAACAGTTCGCCGGTGCGCATGACCAGGCCCGCCAGATAGGCGCTGTCCGGCTCCAGATCGCAGGCAGACGCCAGCATGCGCGCATGCCCCGCGGTGGCCAGGCACTGGCGCCAGAAGCGCAGGCGGTCGAACCCTGTCACCTGGGGAAAGGCCCCGGCCACACAGGCGGCCAGCGCCAGATCGCGCAGGCTGACCATGCCGATGTTCATGGCGGCCTCCTTCAGGGTGGCGATGGCGTGCGCCGGGCTGTACCGGGCCGAATTGGCCAGGCGCAGCACCTTGACCGACAGGCCTTGGTCCTGGGCGATCAGGTCCGCCAGCGCCTGCATGCCAAGCCCTTCATCATCGAAGGACTTCAGCAGGCGGTGCGCCACCTCGGGCATGGACGGCAACGCGGCCGGGTTGGCAAAGTACTTGTCGAGCATCGGCATGGATGTGGCGCCTCCCAAAAAGAGATGTGTTGAGCGGGCAGGGCGAGCGCCCTGTCACAGCCCCATATCGGATCGCGGCGCAGGCAACTGAGGCGGGCAAACCCCGTACAGAGCGAAAAACACCCGAAAATGACCGGGTGAAAATCACTCAAATCCTTTTCAGCCAGGGCTTCGGCACCCGCCGGGCCTGCGCCGGCCTGGTGTACGCCGGCCTGGTCCGCCACGCGGGCCGCACGCTGGACGACCCCGACGAGGACCTGCCCACCGAGGGCCTGGTGCTGAACGTGGAAGGCCGCGACTGGCCCTTCCATGCCCAGGCCCTGGTGATGCTGCACAAGCCCGCGGGCTACGAGTGCTCGCAAAAGCCCAAGCACCACCCCAGCGTGCTGACCCTGCTGCCCCCGCCGCTGCGCCAACGCGGCCTGCAACCCATCGGCCGGCTGGACGAGGACACCACCGGCCTCTTGCTGCTGACCGACGACGGGAAGCTGATCCACAAGCTCACCTCGCCCAAGTACCATGTGCCCAAGGTCTACGAAGTGAGCTGCAAACACCCGCTGGCGGCCGATGCGGTGCCCCGCCTGCTGGCCGGCGTGGTGCTGGACGATGACCCGGCCCCGGTGGCGGCGGCCGCCTGCGAGGCGGTGGACGAGACCCATCTGCGCCTGACCCTGACCGAAGGCAAGTACCACCAGGTCAAGCGCATGGTGGCCGCGGTGGGCAACCGGGTGGAGGCCCTGCACCGCAGCCGCTTCGGCCCGCTGGCCCTGCCGGCCGACCTGGCCCCGGGCCAGTGGTGCTGGATTCCCGGCTGGCCTGCAGAGTGATGGCCGCGCGCCGATAATCCGCCGGCCATGCGAGTCTTCCGAGGTCATCACCCATCCTTCGCCGCCGGTTCCGGCTGCGCCCTCACCATCGGCAATTTCGACGGGGTGCACCGTGGCCACCAGGCCATGCTGGCCCTGCTGAACAACGAGGCCCGGCTGCGCGGCCTGCGCAGCTGCGTGATGACCTTCGAGCCCCACCCGCGCGACTGGTTCGCCCGCAAGCTGGGCAAGCCGGAGGCCGCGCCGCTGCGCATTGCCACCCTGCGCGACAAGCTGCAGGAGCTGGAGCACTGCGGCGTGGACGACGTGGTGCTGATGCGTTTCGACGACCGCCTGGCCAGCCTGCCGGCCGAGGACTTCATCCGCCAGGTGCTGGTGGAGCAGTTGCGCGCCCGCTATGTGCTGGTGGGCGACGACTTCCGCTTTGGCGCCAAGCGGGCCGGCGACTACGCGCTGCTGGATGCGGCTGGCAACGACCTGGGCTTCGACGTCGCCCGCATGATGAGCTACGAGGTGCACGGCATGCGCGTGTCCAGCTCGGCCGTGCGCGAGGCCCTGGCCGCCGGCGACATGCGCCGCGCCGCCGCCCTGCTGGGCCGCCCCTACAGCATCTCCGGCCATGTGGTGCATGGCCGCAAGCTGGGCCGCGACCTGGGCTTTCGCACCCTGAACCTGCGCTTTCCCTCTCACCGGCCGGCGGCCCAGGGCATCTTCGTGGTGCGGGTGCATGGTCTGGGGCCCAGCCCCTTGCCCGGCGTGGCCAGCCTGGGCGTGCGACCCTCGGTGGAAGACGCCGGCCGGGTGCTGCTGGAGGTGCACTGCCTGGACTGGCCGGCCCCCATCGCGCTAGAGGGCGGTTACGCCCGGCTGCCTGCGG
>NZ_BADL01000456.1 GCF_000333615.1 Ideonella sp. B508-1
ATTCGAGCTCGGACCGGGGACCTCTAGAGTCCATGGTGGGAAGGTGTCGGTGCGGTGTCTGTGCGGGGTGAGTACCGGAAGCGGTCCGAATGGTTGCATTCGCAAACATCCGGGCAGGATTCGCCTGGCCCTCCCCCGTCTCACAGGCCCTGCCAGACCCAGCTCAGGACCCAGCGCGGCCGGCCCAGCTGGCCGTACAAGCCGCTGTAGGCCCCATCGGTCTGGACACGGGTCAGGGCCAGGCTCCAGCCGTCCCGGTCGGCGTACAGGCCCCACTGGCCGTAGCTGTAGCTGCCTGCACCGCCGTCGTAAAGGCGCCCCACGCCCAGGTCCACGCCGATGCCCAGGGCCAACGGCCAGCGCCCGTTGAGATCCACCGCCTGGATGGGGGACTGGATCTGGCTGTCGCAGCCGGGGCCGTGCCGGGGACGCCAGCTCCAGCCCAGGCTCAAGAGGTCGGACATGCTCAGGTTGGCGCCCAGCTGGTTGTAGCACCAGACCTGCAGCACCCGGTTGTCGGGCGAGCTGTCATGGCGCGCCTGCAGCGACCAGGCCCAGGTGTCGTCCAGGGCCTGCTCGTAACCGGCGCGCCAGGACAGCTCCGTGGCCAGGCGGCCGTCGCCGGCCTTCAGACGCATCAGGGAGCCCCCCAGCGACCAACCATCGGTGCTGTAGAGGTCCAGGCCCGCCAGGCCCACGGGGTGGTGGCCATCGCTCAGCAGCATGCCCCGCACCATCAGCTGGGAGAACACGCCCACCCTTGGCGTCACCGACAGGGTCTGGGCCGGGGCCGCCGTGGCAAGGCCGAGCAGCAGCCCCGCCAGCCAGGCGAGCCTGGCTGGGCGCCGGCACCGGGGCCGGGATCGCACGTCACGAAGCTGGGTCATCGACATCCTGATCCAGTGGGAGAGGCATCTGCCAGGGCAGGCCGGAGACTGTAACCTCGAAGCCCGGCGATGCTGCCGTTTCGCCTTGTCGCAGTGCACAATGACACCCACTCAAGCCATGCAGAAGCGGAGCTGACCATGCGTCGGGTGGTTTTCAATCAAAAAGGCGGTGTCGGCAAGTCCACCATCGCCAGCAACCTGGCCGCCATCAGCGCCAGCCAGGGCCTGCGCACCCTGCTGGTGGACCTGGATCCCCAGGGCAATTCCACCCGCTACCTGCTGGGCGAGGCCGCCGACGAGGCCCCGGCCGGCGTGGCCGACTTCTTCGAGCAGCAGCTCAAGTTCAGCGTGCGCACCCCGACGCTGGACGAGTTCATCACCGCCACGCCTTTCGACGGCCTGGACCTGATGGCCTCCAGCCCGGCGCTGGACGACATGCACGGCAAGCTGGAGTCGCGCTACAAGATCTACAAGCTGCGCGACGCGCTGGCCGAGCTGCAGGCCGCCGGCTACGACGAGATCTGGATCGACACGCCGCCGGCGCTGAACTTCTACACCCGCTCGGCGCTGATCGCGGCCGAGGGCTGCCTGATCCCCTTCGACTGCGACGATTTTTCGCGCCGCGCGCTCTACGCTCTGCTGGAGAACGTGCAGGAGATCCAGTCCGACCACAACGAGGCGCTGAAGGTCAGCGGCATCGTGGTCAACCAGTTCCAGCCGCGGGCCAGCCTGCCCCAGCGCATCGTGCAGGAACTGGTGGACGAGGGCCTGCCGGTGCTGCAGCCCTACCTGGGCAGCAGCGTCAAGGTGAAGGAATCCCACGAGCGCAACCTGCCGCTCATCCACCTGGATGCGCGGCACAAGCTGACGCAGGACTTCCTGGCCCTGCATGCGGCCATCAGCGCCCAGGGCTGAGGCCGGCCTTCAGCCCACCCAGAGCACCACCCCCGAGGCCAGCAGGCAGTAGGCGCCGAACAGGTGCCAGCGTCCGGCCTCCAGCCAGCTGGACAGCCAGCGCAGCGCCAGCAGGCCCACGCCGAAGCTGAGCACCATGCCCAGCAGCCCCGGCCCCAACAGGTGCAGCACGGCGGCACCGTTGAGCGCCGGGGCCCCGCTGGCCGCGGCATGGTGGCTGAACAGGCGGTAGACCTCCTTCACCACCACAGCCGGCGTGAGCACCACGGCCAGGGCGAAGCTGAACTCCTCGGCGCGCTCACGGCGCAGGCCCTGCACCAGGGCGGTGGAGATGGTGGCCCCCGAGCGGGAGAAGCCGCGGAAGGGCAGACACAGGCCCTGCACCGCGCCGATCCACAGCGAGGCCCGCGCCGACAGCACGTCACGCCGACCCGGCGGGATGCGCGACGACACGATGATGAGCACACCGGCGGCAGCCAGCGCACCGGCCATCAGCTTGGCGTTGCCGAAGAGCTGCTCGATCTCGAAATGATCGGCGTTGGCCGCGAACACGTGCTTGATGAACGACTGCAGCGCCAGCCCCACCACCCCGGTGGCCAGGGTGGCCAGCAGCACGTTGATGAGGCCATCGCGGCGGCGCTGGGCGGTGGCGAAGTAGGCGGCATGCCATTGGCGCCAGAAGTACACGATGACCGCCAGCATCGTGCCGGTGTGGAGCATCACCAGCAGCAGCGTCATCTCGGGGGCCGTGGGATCGAGCCCCAGCAGCTTCTCGGTCACGATGACGTGGGCCGAACTGGAGACGGGCAGCAACTCGGCCGCTCCCTGGACGGCGGCGAGCAGGGCGATCTTGAGAAGAAGGAGAAAGTCCATGGAAAACGTGGTTATGGCGCGCCAGCGCCGGGTTCAGGTCACCAGACCCAGGACACCTGCAACGACGCCGACGGTCGCCGCGATGACAAACATGCAACCGACCAAGGCGCCATAGGCACCGCGCAGTCGCAAGGCAGGGGGCAATTCTGTCCGCGCCAGCCGATACAGGAAACCCAGCAGCACCGGCAGCAGGAGGGCATTCACCACCCCGGTGGTGATGGACAGATCCACCAGGTTCATGCCGGAGACCACCAGGCCGCCGGCCACCAGCAGCAACAGCACCAGGGGCAGCTGCAGCCGCGGCGCCTGACGGGGGTGATCGGCCAGCGCATGACGGCGCCCGCTGGCCTCACCCACGGCCCAGGCCAGCGAGAGGCAGATGACCACGGTCGCCACCATGGCGGCGCCCCCCAGTCCGAGCGCGAACACCTCCTGCCCCCAGGAGGCGCCCAAGGTGTGTGTGAAGGCCTGCGCGATGTCGCCCACGCTGTCGAAGGCGCTGCCCTGGCTGGCCCCCGCGGTGGCGGCCGCGGCCACCAGCACCGCGGCCGCCAGCAGCTGACACACGAGCGCGCCGAACAGCGTGTCCCAGCGCGCCGCCGGGAGGTCTCGCAGGGACAGGCCTTTGTTGATCAGGGCCGACTGCTGGTAGAACACCGTCCACGGCATGACGCTGGTGCCGAGGTTGGCCGCCAGCAGGTAGAGGTAGCGGCCGTTGCCCATGGGCATGTCGCCCATCTGACGCCACACCTGCCCGCCCACCGGGTGGGCCCGCCAGGCCACCATCAGAAAGGCCAGACCGAACAGACCGAACAGCAAGGCCACGCGTTCCACCCCGTGATAGCTGCCGGTGAGCACCATGGCCAGCACCAGCACCACCAGCCAGGCCACGCTGAACCAGGCGGGCAGGCCGTAGAGCTGGCCGATGCCCACCAGGCCGCTGAACTGCGTCACCAGGGCGCCGAGGCAACTGCTCACCAGCGCGGCGACGAACAGCCAGGCCCAGCCGCGGCCGAAACGCTCGAGGATCAGTTCGCTGAAGCCCTTGCCGTTGGCCAGGCCCAGCCGCACCGCCAGCTCCTGGACCACGAACAGCAGCGGCACCAGAAGGACCTGCAGCAGGAGCAGCCGATAGCCCCATTCATGACCGCTCTGGGCCGCCGTGATGACGCTGCCGGCATCGTTGTCGGCCAGCATGACGATCAGGCCGGGCCCGAGCGTCGCCAGCCAGCGGCCCCAGACGGACGGGCGACGCGGCGCGCCCATGTTCACCATGGTCAGTGCCCCTTGCAACTGACGTGGTCGAACATGCCGCCATTGAGGCTCAAGGTGCGCGCGTCCAGGTAATCCACCCGAGTCGGCGGCGCAAAGCCCAGGGTGGTGCTGACGGCGTGGTAATTCCCCCAGTCGATCTGGTTGTCGAAGGACACCAGGCCCTGCGCCTCCTTGCCACCGGCCGACAGGCGGAACTGCTGCAGCCCATGTCGGTAAAAGACCGCGATCTCTCCACTCTGGCAGTCGAATCGAGGCATCTGTGCCGCCGGTGGCGGCATGAAATGCAGCACAGCAAAGGTGACAAAGGCGGTGATCCCCGTGCCTGCCGCCAGCAGCTCTGGCCACAAGGGGCGCTCGACTTGCGCGCCCGGTTCGGAAGGATCCGGGACGTGGTCCACCTCTACTGGCACCGGCAGATCCTGCGGGAGCGCCGTGGGCAGGCGAGGCACCGTCACCGGCACCTCCTCGGCCGGCGCCGGGCGAGAGCGCGGGAGCGGAAGCAAGTGCTGCGCCGCGGGCCAGTTCTCCTGGATCAGCCGACTCTCGATGAGCACGAAGATAGGCACGGCCAGGGGCACGATGTAGGACAGGGCCGGCGACAGCTGGCGCACCCAGTCAGCATAGAGAGGATCCCCGATG
>NZ_BADL01000455.1 GCF_000333615.1 Ideonella sp. B508-1
CCACTGGGCCGAGAACGGCGCCAGCCCGGGCGATCCGTCTCCCCCCAGGCGCCAGCCACTGCGCTGCTCGTAGCGGTCGTAGGACACATTGGCATCCCAGTCGGCCGCCAGGGCCACCTCCAGCCGCAGGCCGGCCGTCAGCGCGCCGAAGCCCGAGAGGCGCTGGTCCGGCGAGTGGAAGCCGTTGGCGTCGTAGCCGGGCGGAAAGGGAACGCCCAGGCTGCTGCTGTACACCGGGTCATAGTAGAAGCGGGCCGCCTTCTGCGTGGTGTAGCGCAGCGAGGGCGTGAGCTGCCAGCCGGAGGCGATGGGCTGCACCCAGGCCGCCTCCACCGTCTGGGCCCGCACGCCGAAGGTGTCGCCGTAGCTGCGCCAGGCCGTGCGCAGCGTGGCGCCCAGCGACTCGATGTGGTGGTTCCAGCGGGCCGAGAGCGTGAGCTGGTTGCGCAGCCGTGGCCGGTTGTCGGGGAACTTGTACGGGTCGTTGAAGTAGCCCGTGCCGTGGCTGCCGCCCAGGCTCAGCTGCACCAGGTCGGTGGCGCTGACGGCCTGGGTCACCCCGGTGCTCCACTGCCAGGTGCGGCGGTGCTGGTCCAGGCTGGGGTCGTCGGTGGAGCCGATGGCATCGCGGGTCAGCGACAGGCCCAGGTTCCAAGTCCGGTTGTTGTCCTCGGTGGACCAGCGGTACTCGCCCGACACGGTGTGCGAGTTGTAGTCGTGCTCGTTCGAGGCCGCGGTGCCGAAGGCCCAGGCCTCGCGCTCGCCGTAGTGGGTCAGCTTCAGGTCGCCGGCCCAGCGGTCCTCGTCCAGCCGGGACGCGCCCGACACCGCGGTGTGGTAGCGCGGCGAGGCGCCGGAGACGCTGTCGTTGACCAGCGAGCCCTCGACGGCCCAGCGGGTGCCCACCGGCAGCACCCAGCCCAGGGCCGGGGCCTGCACGTGGATGCGGTCCAGCCCCGGCTGCCAGTCCCTGTAGGACAGCTGCTGCAGGCTCAGCTCGGCCTGCTCGGGCGGGGTTTCGGCCAGGGCCTGCGGGGCCAGGCCCGGCAGTGCCAGGGCGGCGGCCAGCACGCTGCCCAGCCAGGGGGTGTCGGTGCGATCAGTTGCAGCCACAGCCACCTCCGCCCACGCCTTCGCCACCGGAGGCGTTTTCCTTGCTGGTGTAGATGTGGGTCTCGAAGCGCCGGGACAGACCATCGCTGCCGCCCATGGTCATCTCGGGCTTGGCCAGCAGGCCTTTTTCCCAGGGCTGCGGCGGGTTCCAGGCGCAGCCGCCCAGTGCGGTGATGGCCGCGCCCAGCAGGGCCAGCGCGACCACGCGTGGCCGGCCCCTGCCGGGTTCATGGGGGGTGTTCATGCAGTGCTCTCCTCAGGGGACGGCCCAGGGCCTGGGCGATGCGGGCTTCCAGCTCGGCCGCGTCCTCGGTGCGGAAGCCCTGGTGGACGGCCACGACCTTGCCGCTGGCGTCCAGCAACAGCGAACTGGGCATGGCCTTGACGCCCACGCGGCGGGCCAGTGCGCCCTGCGGGTCGAAGCCCAGGGCGAAACGGGCCGGGTGCTCCGCCAGGAAGTGCTGGGCGTCCTCGCGCCGCGCGTCCAGATTGACGGCCAGCACCCGCAGGCCCTTGGCGCCGTACTTGTCCTGCAGCTGGTTCATCCAGGGGAAGGATTGGCGGCAGGGCCCGCACCACGAGGCCCAGAAGTCCACATAGGTCAGGCGGGCCTGGCCATCGGCCAACGCCAGGGGCTGGCCGTCGGGCCCGGCCACGGTGTTCACGGGCAGGGGCTGCCCAGGCTCAATGGCCTGGGCAGCCAGGCCCGCCAGAGCCAGGGCCCCGGCCAGGGCGGCGCGGCACAGGCCGCCTCGGAAGGAAAGCGTCATCGTCAATGCTCCGGGTGTCGAAGAAGGGTTCACAGCGGGCCTGCAGACGCGCCGCGGCCGCCAGGCCGGACAGGAGACGGCGGACATCGGTGGTGATCGACCGGTGCGGCGGCCGCATCACCATGACGTGGCCCGTGTGCCCGGTGGGTACCGGATGCCGGTCAAATGGTTGCCTTCCCGTGGCGGGAGGCGCGCGCCCTCAGCGGGGCAGCGGACAGTGGCAGGTGTTCGCCGACAGGTGCAGCATGGCCTCGCACAGCTTGGGCATGCCGTCGGCCTGGTCCCGCGCCGAGTCGCGCAGCAGGCGCTCCACAGCGGGCCCGTCCAGATGCGTGCCGTCCTGCAGCAGCAGCGCGGCGGCGGCGCTGAGCTGGGCGGCCGCCAGCGAACTGCCGGAGACGAAGTCGTAGCGTCCGCCGGGCGTGAGCGTGAGCACCTCCTGGCCCGGGGCGGCCAGCGCGACGTCCGAGACCCGGCCGGACTGCACGGCGATCACGCCGGGCACCTCGACGGGAAAGCCGCTGCGGCGCGCCTGGGGCGGCATGGCCCCCACCACCACCACGCCGCGGGAGAGGGCCAGCTGCAGCAGGCGCGTCAGCAGGGGGTCGGACGGACCACCCAGGCTCAGGTTGATGACCTGGGCCCCCTGCTCGATGGCCGCCGACAGGGCCTGGGCCAGCGTGAAGCTGTTGCAGCGGGCCTCGCCCTGCGCCGAGACCTGCCAGCAGGCCTTGTAGAGCAGCACCCGGCTGTCCGGCGCGATGCCGACGATGCCCAGGGCATTGCCGGGGCGGGCCCCGATCAGCCCCAGCACCTCGGTGCCGTGCTGGTCGTGGGCGAAGCGCTGGGCATCGGTGTCCACGAAGTTGCTGCTGCTGACCCGCAGGCCCTGCAGGTCCTCGTGGCCGAGATCCGCCCCCGTGTCGATGACGGCCAGCGTGACGCCCTGACCGCGGCGACAGCGGTGGACGGACAGCACGTCCAGGCCCTGCAGATTGCGCTGCAGCGGCAGGTAGGGGTCGTTGTAGCCCAGGCGCTCGGCGGCGGCGATGGCCGCGGGCGGTGGCGGCAAGGGCGCCGGGCGGGCCTGCGCCCGGGTGGAGAACTCCTGCAGCGGCTGCACCAGGCTCACGCGCGGATCGGCCGCCAGTTGGCGCAGGGCCTCGTCCCGGTCCGCCCCTTCGGGCAGCAAGAGGGTGGCGCAGTGCAGCCCCAGCACCGGGATGGGCCAGGCCGCCAGGGGCTGCAGACCGTGGTCGCGCGCCACGGCGCGCAGCAGCCCCTGGGCACTGGCACCCGTGGCATAGCGCGGCCGGCGGTCGTAGACACCGGGGGTGGTGCCGGCCTGGGCCGCCAGCGGCACCAGGGGGTTGGCCACGGCAATCACCACCACGCGGCTGTTGTCACCATCCGGGGCACCGCCGTGGTGGGGGTCCGGCCCGGTCGCCAGGGGGGTCTGTGCCGGCAGGGCCGCGGGCACGGCGGCGTCCGTGCCCAGGGGCGCGTGGACACAGCCGGCCAGGGTGATCAGCCCGGCGCCGACCCACAGCACGGCGCCCCGCCCGGCCAGCCGTCGCAACACCGTCCGCCAGGGACGTCGTTCCGTCGTCACCGCGTCAACCTCAGGGCCGCGCCGCGCTGGCGGTGGCCTCGGCAAACTGCACGCCCGGCACCTGCCGCAGCAAACGGGCCTGGGCGTCGGCATCGCGGCGCGGGGCCCCCGGCGCAGGCGCCAGCGACCAGACACCGGCCTCGCTGGGCCCGCGCACCACGGTCAGGCCCTGGCCCTTCAGGACCGCGCTGAGTTCGCCCACCGGGCGCCGGGGGTCGAAGACCAGGTGCAGGGTGCCGGTGTCGGGCTGGGCCGGTGCGGCGCTGAGGGTGCGGTAGACCGGCTCGGCCTGTGCCGCCGGGCCGCCCGGGGCGGCCAGGCCGCCGCCCTGCAGCCAGGGCAGGCCCAGCAGCAGCAGGGCGGCCAGCGCCGCCAGCTCCACGGTGCCCACGCCGGCCAGCACCCAGCCCAGCCCGCGCAGGGAACGCCCGGCCGCCCGCACGGCGGGCCGCCGCGACGCCGCCGCCTCGGCCTGGTCCAGGCGCTGCATCAGGCTGGCCAGCCCGCGCTCGGTGTCCGGCAGCGGGTCGGCGTCCCGGGACAGGGCCTGGGCCCACTGCTGTTCGCGCGCCAGGGCCTCGCGGCACTCGGGGCAGACGTCGAGATGGGCCTGCGCCTGGCGCTGCTGCGCGGGGGTGGCGGTGCCGTTGGCCAGCCAGGGCAGCAGAGCCCAGGTGCTTTGGTGGATGCTGTTGTCTTCAGCCATGGTCAATCTCCTTGGCCTGCCGAGGCGGCGGGTTCGCCGGCCAGGTCCGGCAGCAGGTTGCGCAGACGCACGCGGGCATGGAACAGGCGCGCCTTGGCCGTGCCGACCGGGCAGTCCATGATGGCCGCGGTCTCCTCCAGCGTGTATCCCTGGCCGTAGACCAGTTCCACCGTGATCCGCTGGTCCTCGGGCAGGCGCTGCAGGCCCTTGCCCACCCAGTCCTGCAGCTCGCGGTCACTGTCGGGATCGACCGCCAGCCGGTGGGCCAGGTCCTCATCGCTGTCATGGCGGCTGAGGTCGTCCTGGTCACGAAAGGCCTTCAGCGCGGTCCGGTAGGCAATGCCCATGATCCAGGTCGAGACCCGGGCCTCGCCGCGGAACTGCCCGGCCTGGCGCCAGACCACCCAGAAGGTGTCGTTCACGACCTCCTCGATCAGGCTCTCCTGGCGGGTGTGGCGGGACAGAAAACGGGCCAGGCGGGGCTGGTAGGCCCGGTAAAGCCGCGCCAGCGCCTGACGATCCCCCTGGGCGACGGCCTGCAGCAGGGCGGCCTCGTCCTGGGGCTCGGGCGCGGCAGGGCGACGGAACAGGGAGAACATGGT
>NZ_BADL01000454.1 GCF_000333615.1 Ideonella sp. B508-1
CCCCGGCACGCCGCGGGCGGTGGTGGGGTTGACGGAGAACAGCTCGCCCGGCACATGGATCATGCGGGTGAGCCGGCCGTCGCAAGGCATGTGGATGCGGTGGTAGTCGCGCGGGCTCAGGTACAGGCAGGCGAAATGGCCGTGGTCGAAGCGCGCGGCCAGGGTCGCATCGCCGCCCACCAGGGCGGTGCTGCTGTAGTGGTGGCCCTTGGCCTGCAGCAGCTGGTCGCGCTGCAGCGGGCCGAACTGGCTGATCGCGCCGTCCACCGGGCAGATCAGGTCGGCCTGTGCCAGCGGGCGGGCCCCCGGCTTCAGGGCGCGGGTGAAGAACTCGTTGAAGCTGGCGTAGGCGGCCGGGTCAGGCTGCTGGGCCTCGTCCATGTTGACGCCGTAGCGGCGGATGAAGCGCCGGATGATGCCGGTGGTGATGCCCCCCCAGCGGCCGCCGGCCACCCAGCCGGCAAAGGACGTGAGGGCCCGCTTGGGCAGCAGGTACTGGGGCAGGACGGCGAGGCGATCGGACACGTTGGCGGCGGCAGGCTGGGGTGAACGCCCGGGCACGCACGCCGGGGCAGGATGGCGGGCGATTGTAAGGACGCCGCCCTGCCGCTCGGCTCAGTCCTTCTTGGCCGGGAAGAGCTGCCGCCAACCGTCCAGCCCCAGACGCTCCAGCGTCTCGATGTTGCGCTCGTAGATGGCCTCGGCTTCCGGGAAGGCCGCCACCGCGCGGTCGATGCTGGACTCGCGGATCAGGTGCAGCGTCGGATAGGGCGAACGGTTGGTGAAGTTCGAGACGTCGTCGATGTCGGTCCCGGCGAACTGGAACTGCGGATGGAAGCTGGCGATCTGCAGCGTGCCCTCCAGCTCCAGCACCTCCAGCGCCGCGTCGGCCTCGTCCAGGAAGTCGTTGAAATCCAGGAAGTCCTGCAGCACGACCGGGTGCACCAGCAGCGTGGTGTCGGTCACCTCCGGGTCCACCTCGGCCAGGTGGCGCAGTTCGGCCAGCAGCTGTTCGTGCAGGGCTTCGGGCGTGGTGGCCTCGCTCACCACGGTGCGCACCTGGCCCTTCACCCGCACGCTCTTGGCAAAGGGGCACAGGTTCAGGCCGATGACGGCCTTGTCCAGCCAATCCAGGGTGTCATCCAGCACCTGCTGGCGCTGCGCGGGGCTCAGGGGGGCGTGTGTGACCATGGCGCGGATTCTCCCCCGCGTGGCGGCCCCTGTCCCTGGCCAGGATCAAGCCACGGCCAGGGCCTGCTCCAGGTAACGCTGCGCGTCCAACGCGGCCATGCAGCCCGAGCCGGCCGAGGTGATGGCCTGGCGGTACACCGGGTCGCGCACATCGCCGGCAGCGAACACGCCCGGGCGGCTGGTCATGGTGGCATAGCCCACCTGGCCGCTGCGGGTGGTGAGGTAGCCGTCGCTCATGGCCAGCTGCCCTTCGAACAGCTGGGTGTTGGGCTGGTGGCCGATGGCGATGAAGCAGCCCTTGACCGGCAGCTCGCGCTGGGCCCCGTTGTGGACATCGCGCAGACGCAGGCCGGTCACGCCACTGGCGTCGCCCTGCACCTCGTCCAAGGTCTTGAACAGGTGCAGCGCCACCTCGCCGCGGATGACCTTTTCGCGCAGCTTGTCCAGCATCACGGCCTCGGCCCGGAAGCTGGCGCGCCGATGGATGAGGTGCACCTTGCGGGCGATGTTGGAGAGGTAGAGCGCCTCCTCCACCGCGGTGTTGCCGCCGCCCACCACCGCCACCTCCTCGCCACGGTAGAAGAAGCCGTCGCAGGTGGCGCAGGCCGACACGCCCCGGCCCATGAAGGCCTGCTCCGACGGCAGGCCCAGGTAGCGTGCCGTGGCGCCGGTGGCGATGATCAGCGCGTCACAGGTGTAGGTGCCCGCGTCGCCCTGCAGGGTGAAAGGCCGGCGGGACAGGTCCACCGTGTGGATGTGGTCGAACTGGATGCGGGTGTCGAAGCGCTCGGCATGCTGCTGGAAGCGCTGCATCAGCTCGGGCCCCTGCACGCCCATCACGTCGGCAGGCCAGTTGTCCACCTCGGTGGTGGTCATCAGCTGGCCGCCCTGGGCCAGGCCGGTCACCAGCAGCGGCTTCAGGTTGGCGCGGGCCGCGTAGATGGCGGCGGTGTAGCCGGCCGGGCCGGAGCCCAGAATCAGCAAAGGGACGTGGGTGGGAGCGGCGATCATGGTACGGCTCATCTCGGCAGGTCCTGGGGCATGGCTCAGAGCTGGGCGGCGTCCAGGCGCCGAGCAAAGGTGTCCGGCGCCTCATAGCCGATGGTGCGCGCCGCGGCACTCTCCTGCCCCTGGGCGTTGAAGAACAGCACGGCGGGCGGCCCGAACAGGCCGAAGCGCTTGAGCAGGGCCTTGGCCTCGGCAGAGTCGGCCGTCACATCGGCCTGCAGCAGCAGGGCCTTGTCCAGCCGGCCCTGCACAGCCGGATCGCTGAAGGTCAGGTGGGCCATTTCCTTGCAGGCCACGCACCAGTCGGCATAGAAGTCCAGCATCACCGGCCGGCCGGCGCTCCGCAGGGCGGTGTCCAGCTCGGCCACGGTGGTGATGCGCTGGAAGCGCGCCTCCACCGCCCCGGCCGCGCCGCCCGTGGCGGGGCTGGCCGCGGCAGGCGCCCCACCGGCCCGGGCCAGATGGGCCAGGGGCTGCACCAGGCTGTCACCCCCGGACAGGCCGCCGGCCAGCACGGCCACCGCCCACAGGCCCAGCACGGCGGCCACACCACGGGCCAGCCCGGCCCGACCGGCCTCGAAGGCGCCCAGGGCGAACAGCAGCACCAGGGTGCCCGCGCCGGCCAGCAGCATCACCACCTTGATGGGCAGCACCGGCGAGACCAGCCAGAGCGCCACCGCCAGCAGCAGCACGCCGAAGAAGGTCTTGACATGCTCCATCCAGCGGCCGGCCCGCGGCAGCAGGCTGCCGGCCGACAGGCCCAGCAGCAGCAGGGGCACGCTCATGCCTGCGGCCAGCGCGAACAGCGCCACGCCGCCCAGCAGCACGTCGCGGGTCTGGCTGATGTAGACCAGGGCGCCGGCCAGCGGCGCGGCCACGCAGGGCCCCACCAGCAGGGCCGAGAGCCCGCCCATGCCGAACACGGCCAGGTAGCGTCCACCGTTGAGCTGGTTGGACGCGTTGTTCACCCGCTGCTGGATGAAGCTGGGCATCTGGAACTCCCAGACGCCGAACATGGACAGCGCCAGGGCCGAGAGCAGCAGGGCGAAGCTGCCCAGCACCCAGGGGTTCTGCAGCGCGGCGGCAAAGCCCGAGCCCAGCAGACCGGCCACCACGCCGGCCACGGTGTACACCAGCGCCATGCCCAGCGAATAGGCCAGCGCCAGGCCCAGGCCGCGGCCCCGGGAGACGCCCTGCCCCTGCCCCACGATGATGGAGGACAGGATGGGCAGCATGGGCAGCACGCAGGGGGTGAAGGACAGCAGCAGGCCGCCCAGCAGGAAGATGCCCGCCACCTTCCACAAGCTGCCCGAGGCCAGGGCCGCGGCGCTGCGGTCGGCCGGCGCGGCCGGGGTCGCAGCAGCCTCGGCCGCCGGCGTCGCCGAGGCGGCTGCGGCGGCAGCCACCGGCAAGGTGGCCCCACCCAGGTCGGCATCCGCCTGCGGCGCCTGCCACTGGGCCTGCAGCCGCCCGTCGGCGCCGCGGCTGAAATGCAGCTGGCCATGCTGCGGGGGATAGCACAGGCCCTGTTCGGCGCAGCCTTGGTAGCTCAGCTGCAGCGTGCCTTCGCGCACCGTGGCCGGAATGGCCTGGCGCACATGCACCGTGCCTTCCCACAGCGCCATGTCGCGGCCGAAGTTGCTGTCGAACACCAGCCGCCCGGCGGGCAGCTGCGGCGCGGGCAGGCCGGCCGGGCCGTCCTGCAGGCTGAAGCGCTCGCGATAGAGGTGGTAGCCCGGGGCGGAGACCAGGGCGATGTCCAGCGTCGATTCAGACGGGGACGACGCGGACGGGGCCTGCGCCTCGACACGGACCTGGAAGGCCTGGTCCGGCTCCAGGAACTCGGCATCGGCGGCGCGCACGGCCAGCGGCAGCAGCAGGCTGGCCGCCAGCCCCAGCAGGGCCGCGGCCGGACGCCAGGCGCGGGACCCGCGGCCGCGGGCGATGGGTTCAATCAGGGTGTGCATGGGTCGGCAAGGGTTGGGAGGATTCGGTCCACGTGAGTGCCAGATCCTGGTGAATGGGTTGCCCCTCGGGCGAAATGGCCAGGAAGGCGGCCTGCTGATCGCGCAGGAAGTCCAGCGCCGCCGGGCCCATCAGCATGGCGATGGTGGACAGCGCGCCGGCCGCGCTGCACAGCGGCGCGATGACGCTGACCGACTGCCAGTGCTGCACCGGCCGGCCGCTGCGCGGGTCCAGGATGTGGCAGCAGCGCCGCCCATCGGGCGTGATGAAGAAGCGCTCGTAATCACCGCTGGTGGCCAGCGCGCCCTGCTGCAGGGCCACCTGGGCGCAGACGGCCTCGCGCTGGCGCGGATGCTGGATGCCCAGCAGCCAGGGCCGCCCATCGGCCTGGGGGCCCAGCACCCGCAGGTCGCCCCCCAGGTTGACCAGGCCGTGCTGCAACCCCGCCTGGGCCAGCACGCTGGCGGCCCGGTCGGCGGCGTATTCCTTGCCGATGCCGCCCAGGTCCAGCGCCATGCCGGCGCGCGGCAGGCGCAGCCGGGGGCCATCGCGCTCCACCTGCGGCCAGCCGATCAGCGGCAGCAGGGGCGCCAGCTGCGCGTCCTGGGGCTCCACGCCCTGGCGGAAGTCCCAGGCCCGGCGCAGCGGGCCGCTGCTGATGTCGAAGCGCCCGCCGCTGAGCCGGTGCAGCTGGTCGGCAAAGTCCAGCAGGCCCAGGGTCTCGGCATCCAGCGCCACGGCCGCTCCGCCCGCGCCGGCATTGATGCGCCCGATCACGCTGTCGGCGCGGTAGCGCGAGTATTTGGCCTCGATGCGCCGCACCTCGGCCATGGCCTGGCGTGCGGCGGCCTGCGCCTTCGGCCCCACCGGGCCGCAGAGCAGGATCTCGCAGGCCGAGGCCATGGCCTGGAAGCGCAGCCGCCAGGCCCCGGAGGGATCGGTGGCGACGGTGAAAGCATCCGCCATGGCCCGGGCCGCCCCTCAGAAGCGGTGGCGCAGACCGAACTGCCCACACTGGGCCGAGAACGGCGCCAGCCCGGGCGATCCGTCTCCCCC
>NZ_BADL01000453.1 GCF_000333615.1 Ideonella sp. B508-1
TTTCCTGCAGAAGCGCCCACCCCGCCTGGCTGGCCTGAGCCGGCACGGAGACCCGACAAGATGTTCCAAAAAATCCTGATCGCCAACCGCGGCGAAATCGCCTGCCGTGTGGCCCAGACCGCGCGCCGCCTGGGCGTGCGCACCGTGGCCGTCTATTCCGAGGCCGACGCCCAGGCCGCCCATGTGGGCGCCTGCGACGAGGCCGTGCCCATCGGCGGCCTGGCCGCCAAGGACAGCTACCTGCAGTGGCAGCGCATCCTCGACGCGGCCAAGGCCACCGGCGCCCAGGCCGTGCACCCGGGCTACGGCTTCCTGAGCGAGAACGAGGACTTCGCCCGCGCCTGCGCCGCCGCCGGCCTGGTCTTCATCGGCCCGCCGCCCGAAGCCATTGCCGCCATGGGCAGCAAGGCCGCCGCCAAGGCCCTGATGGCCGAGGCCGGCGTGCCGCTGGTGCCCGGCTACCACGGCAGCAACAACGACCCGCAGTTCCTGCTGGGCCAGGCCGAGGCCATCGGCTTTCCGGTGCTGATCAAGGCCAGCGCCGGCGGCGGTGGCCGGGGCATGCGCCGGGTGGACCGCGCGGAGGACTTCGTCGCCGCCCTGGCGTCCTGCCAGCGCGAGGCCGCCGCCAGCTTCGGCAACGACCATGTGCTGGTGGAGCGCTACGTCACCCGCCCGCGCCACATCGAGATCCAGGTCTTCGCCGACACCCAGGGCCAGTGCGTCTACCTGTTCGAGCGCGACTGCTCGGTGCAGCGCCGCCACCAGAAGGTGCTGGAAGAGGCCCCCGCCCCCGGCCTGTCGGCCGAGCGCCGCGCCGAGATGGGCGCCGCCGCGGTGGCCGCCGCCCAGGCCGTGGGCTATGTGGGCGCGGGCACGGTGGAGTTCATCGTCGAAGGCGACGAGGACGGGGATATCCGCCCCGCCGCCGGGCCGTCCCAAGGCGGGGCAGCCCCCTCGGGGGGCAGCGGCAGCGTGGGGGCCCACAGGTTCTACTTCATGGAGATGAACACCCGCCTGCAGGTGGAACATCCGGTGACTGAGGCCATCACCGGCCTGGACCTGGTGGAGTGGCAGCTGCGCGTGGCCGCCGGCCAGCCCCTGCCGCGCCGGCAGGACGAGTTGCGCATCCACGGCCACGCCATCGAGGCCCGCATCTGCGCCGAGAACCCGGACGCCGGCTTCCTGCCCGCTACCGGCACGCTGCAGGTGCTGCACTGGCCCGCCCACGTGGCCTTCCAGCGCGGGGGCGACGCGCTGACGCCCGCCCCGGTGCGGGTGGATGCCGGTGTGCGCCAGGGCGATGCCATCAGCCCGCACTACGACTCGATGGTGGCCAAGCTCATCGTCTGGGGCGAAGACCGCGCCCAGGCCCTGGCCCGGCTGGACGCCGCGCTGCGCGACACCCACATCGTCGGCCTGGCCACCAACGTGGCTTTCCTGCGCCGCGTGGTGGGCAGCCGCGCCTTCGCCACCGCCGACCTGGACACCGCGCTGATCGAGCGCGAGCGCCCCGCCCTGTTCGGCCACGCCGGCCTGCCGCTGGAAGTGGCTGCCGCGGGCGTGGTGGCCCACCAGCTGCACCGCGAGCAGGCGCTGGAAGGCACCGACCCCTGGAGCCGCCGCGACGGCTGGCGGCTGCACGGCGGCGCGCGCCGCCGCATCGACCTGGCCCTGGGCGGCGAGCACCATGGCTTCATGCTGGCTCGCCTGCACGACGGCGCGCTGCGCCTGGGCCTGGGCGAGCAGCACTGGCCCCTGAGCTGGCGCGCCTTGGGTGAGGACCGCTACGAGGTGCTGCTGGCCGGCCAGCGCCATATGCTGGCCGTACACGCCGCGGGCGAGACGCTGGCGGTGTTCGGCGAGCACGGCAGCCTGGAGCTGAGCGAGTACGACCCCATCGCCCACGCCGCCGACCAGGCCGGCGGTGGCGGCTCGCTGACCGCGCCCATGCCCGGCAAGGTGGTGGCCCTGCTGGTACAGGCCGGCGCCACCGTGACGGCCGGCCAGCCGCTGGCGGTGATGGAGGCGATGAAGATGGAACACACTCTGCACGCCCCGCGCGACGGCGTGGTGGGCGAGTTGCTCTACGCCGTGGGCGACCAGGTGAGCGAAGGCGCCGCCCTGCTCACGCTGGCCGGAGAATGAGCGCCATGAGCACAGCCAACCTCCCCGCCCGCGTCACCCTGGTCGAGGTGGGCCCGCGCGACGGCCTGCAGAACGAGAAGCAGACCGTCCCGGCCGCCACCAAGATCGAGCTGGTCCACCGCCTGCAGGCCGCCGGCCTGCGCGAGATCGAGGTCACCAGCTTCGTCAGCCCCAAGTGGGTACCGCAGATGGCCGACAACGCCAAGGTGATGGCCGGCGTACAACGCCAGCCCGGCGTGCGCTACTCGGTGCTGACGCCCAACCTGAAGGGCTGGGAAGCGGCCGCCGCCACGCAGCCGGACGAGATCGTCGTCTTCGGCGCCGCCAGCGAAGCCTTCAGCCAGAAGAACATCAACTGCTCCATTGGCGAATCCATCGAGCGCTTCGCGCCGGTGGTGGCAGCCGCCCGCGCCGCGGGCGTCAAGGTGCGCGGCGCCATCTCCTGCGCGGTGGGCTGCCCCTACGAGGGCGCCATCGCCCCCGAGCGGGTCGAACTGGTGGCCCGGCTGATGGCCGAGATCGGCGTGCAGCACGTGGGCGTGGCCGACACCATCGGCGTGGGCACCCCGCGCCAGGTGCAGCGCGCGCTGGAGGCCGCGCTGCGCCACTACCCATTGGCGGAAGTGAGCGGGCATTTCCACGACACCTACGGCATGGCCCTGGCCAACGTCTACGCCAGCCTGGAGCTGGGCATCCACACCTTCGACGCCAGCGTCTCCGGCCTGGGCGGCTGCCCCTACGCCAAGGGCGCCACCGGCAACGTGGCCACCGAGGACGTGGTCTACCTGCTGCACGGCCTGGGCATTGAGACCTGCATCGACCTGGACGCCCTGATCGACGCGGGTGCGTTCATCCGCGACGCGCTGGGCCAGGCCAATGGCTCGCGCACGGCGCGGGCGCTGCTGGCCAAGCGGGGCGCCTGAGGGGCGCCGGTCACCATGACAGTCCTGTTCACCGAGCGACTGCGCCTGGAACCTTTCAGTGAGCGTCATCTCGACGGACTTCACACGATGAACGCGCGCCCGGAGGTGATGCGCTACATCACCGGCGAGCCCGAGACGCGCGAACAGACGGCAGAGATGATCGCCCGGGTACAGCGCTGCTGGGCCGCCTGGGGAACGAGCTGGTGGGCGCTGATCGAGCTGCAAAGTGGCCGTGTTGCCGGCGCAGGCGCAGTCCAGCATCTGCGCCGAGAGGCGGCGCCCCCCACCGACCTGGAGACCCTTCGGTCCAATCCTCTGGAGCTGGGCTGGCGCCTGCATCCGGACTTCTGGCGCCAGGGCCTGGCCAGCGAGGCGGCAGAACGCATGACGGCGTTTGCATTCAACGACTTGTCAGCCGCCGAACTCCTGGCCGTTCGTCACCCGGACAACGTCGCCTCGGGACGGGTCATGGACCGCCTCGGCATGCGGTTTCGTGGGCTCGAACCTTGGTACGGCAGGAGCTTGGCGACGCATTCGCTCACCAAGGCGGAGTGGCAATGTCGGGCGCCGCGGCCCGGCGAGGCGGCATAGAAAGTGCGCTGATGGCTCGCACCGCTTTGAACTTCCGGCCGGCCGAGGCAGGCGACTTTGACTACATCTACGGCCTTTGCGAGTCGACGATGCGAGCCTATGTCGAGGCTGACCTCGGCGACTGCTTCGAGAAGGTGGCTCGGCCAACGATCCAGAGGTTGATTCAAGCCGGCCTGTTCTCGCTCATCCACGATGAGGGTGTACCGGTTGGAGCCATTGCGCATGAGCTACACGACACGCACATCCAGCTTGAAGAGATCTACCTTGAACCCGCACGACAGAATCTGGGACTGGGTGCGCAAATCATGCAGCGTCTCTTGGACCAGTCCCAGGCGCTGGGGCTCCCTGTCCGCCTTCATGTGCTTTCATCGAATCCTGCCCGAAGGTTCTATGAGCGCCTGGGCTTCTCGCTCACCCGGTCGACACCTGCAGTGAACTACCTTGAGTATCAGCCCAGGGGCGTCGGCGAGGCCAGATAAGGCGCGCAAGACGCGCCCCTGCGACGCGCGCGACTGATTCATTCAGCCAATGGCCATCGTCAACGTCGCTCTCGGCCCTGCAGGCGACTTCTCAGTCTGGTGACATCGTCCTTGTACGCGACAAGCCAATCTGCCCCGCGGTGTCCGTCGCAGCTGGCCGGAACCCGCCAGCTATCGCCGGTCAGCACCACGACGCGCCAATCGCTCCCACCACTCAACAGTACATCCGTCATTTGATCTGAGCTCCGAGGCGTTGCAGCACAAGAGGCCAGTCGGCCAGGGCTTGTTAACACTATTGGTAAATGAGCTTCGAGTTGGCAAGCTGCCTGCATGGAAATCACGCCCGAGCAGTTCGCCAAGATCGAACATTGCCTGCCGACCCAGCGCGGCAACGTCAGCCTGAGCAATCTCCAGGTGGTCAACGCCATCCTGTATGTGGCCGAGCACGGATGTAAGTGGCGTGGATTGCCCAAGCGATTCGGTAACTGGCACACGATCTACACCCGCATGAATCGCTGGACCAAGGCGGGCGTGCTTGATCGGATGTTCGAGGAACTGCAGAAGGCGCAGGTCGTGCGCATCAAGATCGAGGCTGTTTCACTCGACTCCACGAGCATCAAGGTCCACCCGGACGGCACCGGTGCGCTCAAAGGAACGGACCGCAAGCCATCGGCAAGTCCCGCAGCGGATGGAACACCAAGGTTCATATGGTTGCCGCGGATGCTCGGACAGCCGTAACCTTCGCGCTGTCACCAGGCCTGAGCGGCGACGGCCCGATGGGCCGCGAACTGTTGGCCAGCCTTGGTGCGCCGAACAGGCCGCTGCGCCCACTGATGGACAGCGCCTACGCGGGCAATGAGACGATCCAACTGGCGCTGGACTTCGGTTGCGTTAACATTCCCTGGAATGCGGCCGCACGCACCAACGCCATGTCGAACTACCAGATCACCACCGATCCTGCGCGCTTCGACATTGAAGCGGTTCACGCCTTCCTTTCGCACTCCTACTGGTCGCCTGGCGTACCCAGGGCCGTGGTCGAGCGCGCGATCCAGAACTCGCTCTGCTTTGGCGTGCTTCTAGGCAGCGCACAGGTTGGCTTTGGTCGTGTCATCACAGACCGCGCCACCTTTGCGTATCTTGCGGATGTTTACGTTCTGGATGAGCATCGCGGCAAGGGTCTGTCAAAGCGCCTCATGGACGCCGTGCTCGGCCATCCAGAGCTACAAGGTCTACGGCGTATGCTGCTCGCCACCAGAGATGCTCATTCTCTGTATGCCAAATACGGCTTCACACCATTGGCAGCACCGGACCGAATGATGGAGCGGCATCGGCCCAATGTGTATCAGGAAAGTGCGGCCGAACTCAAACGTTGAACGACAGCTTCTCCGGCGTGGGCGGCTGCCCCTACGCCAAGGGCGCCACCGGCAACGTGGTAGGCGGGGCTGAGGCAGCGGTCCAGCATCTCAATGAAGGGAAGGCTGCGCTGCGATGGGCATCAACCGCCGCGCAGACAAGATCGCCAGAGCCCAACCCAACCAGGGACTCAGCGACACGGACAGATCCCACCAGCGTGGGCGCAAGGAGGCGCTCAGGAGGGGCCAGATATGACCACCGACTTGCGCCTGCAGCTGCAGCAGCCCGGTTGCCGACTCCCAGACCCAACCCGCCAGCAGCCCCAGGCACACGCCCATCGCCATCAGCCGTCCACCTCCCAGCCCACGCAAGGCGGCTAGCGTGCCGCCGGCCACCAGCACCGCGATCGGCAGAGCCATCGTCACCAGTTGCAGCAGGGCCAGCCCCCAGGCCACATGGGCGGGGCCCCACCAAGCGAAATAGGCTTGGGGAATGGCGATGGCCGCCAGCCAGCCTGCCAGGGAAACCACCCCTGCGATGTACAGCAGGACACCCCAAAAGATGGCGACTGTGAAGCGGATGAGAGGGAGGTACTGGCGTCTGCCCTCTGTGCGTGCGTACTGTTGCATCGCCACGGCCTTCACGGTTCAACCGCTGGTTGCGGCCAATGATTCCCTCGGACCAACATCGCGACATGCGGTGGCCCAGCCAAGACCTTTCGCTGCGCATGCAGAAGCTGGGTCTGCACCGCCAGCTTGCCCGTGAGGTCGCTCAGCATCTCCTGTTGCGCGACCAGCGCAGCGCTCTGCACGCTCGGGCCTCCTTCCGGGAATGACGGCGTGACAGCCATGGCCCCACGCACTGGGCCGAAGCCCACGACAGTCACCACAAGAGCGGCGGCAGCGGCGCGGGACTTTTCAAAGAGATGCGTCACGGCGGTGAATCCTTCTGAGAGTGTGGCCCGATGATTTTCAGACGGTCCAGCACCCTGCGCATCCGCTCCTCGACCGAAAGATCGCCCTCGATGACCAGCACCGGGCAGGATTGGGCAGCCAGCCATTCGCACTGGCGGGACAACGACCGGCCCTCCAGGGTGCCGGTGTCGTACTGAGCGGCCCAGGCAAGGAAGTTGGCATCAACGGCCCCGAAGCGCTGCATCTCCCGCGCGTGCAGCCGCTGGAGGCGGATGTCCGTGTCCAGGCGAAGAAACACGATCAGGTCGAAGGCGTCTTCCAGCTCCCGGCCCCAACCATCGACCGAACCCGCCAGCACGACATCGCCAGCCTCGGCCATGTCCGACAGCAGCAGCGCCAGCCGCTCCTGCGGCGCTCGACGGGCCTCGAAGGGCGGCTCGGGCCGCAGCCAGAAGTAGTCGTCGCCATCCAGACAGCGCCAACCCAACTGACGTGCCAGGGCGATGGCCAGCGTGGAAGACCCCGCCCCCGACGCACCGGTGATGTGGATGCGCATGCGCCGCCCCTTCAGGCGATCACGCCATTGAACTCGTATTCCAGCCACCAGAAGTTGTCCAGTGACTGGAAGGTGCACGCGGAGGCAACGGGACGAATCAGGGCGCGCAACTCGGCCTCGGTGGGAAAGTTCTTCAGCACCCGGTGGACGGAGCCATCCCGCAGAGGACGGTGCTGGTAGGTGTTGCCCTCGGCATCCGTTTCCTCGATCGGAAAGTCCTGCAACTGCACCGTGCTGTTGTCGATGAACAGCACCCGGGCACCCGGGCTCAGGCGCCGATGCAGGCTGCGCAGAAAGGCGTGGCGCGCCTGAACCGGCACATGGGACAACCACAGGCCCGCGAACGCCGCGTTGAACTGGCCCAGGTCCTCGGGCAGCTCATAGGCGTCGGCCAGGCCGAAGGCAACGGCTTCGGTTCCCGGCCTCAGGCGTGCAAATTCGAGCGGCTCCGCGGTGCCGTCGGTGGCCACCATCCGACGCGCAAGGGGTGCGATGTGCTGCGTCCAGTAGCCTGTGCCACAGGCCACTTCCAGCACGTCCCGCCCCTGCAGGCGCGCGGGCAGGTGGCGGCGCAGAAAGTCGATGTCATCCTGACGCTCCGGCTTGAGGTACACAGCGTCGTAATACGGTGCGCGCGCCGCGTAGTAGGCGTGCATCTCGGCAGAGGTGTGCGTCATGTCGGCTGATTCTGTCCGAGAAGTCTCGTGGCATGAGATCGCGGTGCCTCTCGAAGCACGGCGGTCGGGCCGGGCCGTGACTGCAGCCCGAAGAAGGTGCGCTTCTCCTGCTCGAAATGCAGCCATTCATCGCCCCCCTCCAAGGGGACGGACCTCAGGGACAACTGCCAATGACGTAGTAGTTCGCCCCCGTCTGCTTCAGCGTGGTGGTGACGAAGACGTTCCACAGGCCCATGGCCTGGTTGGAGCCGTTGGCATAGGCGTAGCCGCCGCTCTGGTGGGCCCGGCCGGCCGTGGTGTGGGCGTAGTTGCTGGCGGTGAAGCAGGTGGTGGCCCCGGTGGTGGTGGCGCTGACCGCGGCCGAGAGCGCACCCTGCGCGCCGCCGCTGTCCAGGGCGGCCACGGTCCAGCTGTAGGTGGTGGCGGGCGACAGGCCGCTGTCCACATAGCTGGTGCCGGTGACGGCCGTGCTGTTCACCTGCACGCCGTTGCGGAACACGTGGTAGCCCACCGCGCCGCTGACCGCGTTCCAGCCGAGGGTCATGGTGGTGTCGGTGGCCCCTGAGGCCACCAGCCCGGTGGGTGCAGGCAGGGCGCCACCTCCCCCACCACCGCCGGAGCCAGAGGACACCTGGTCCACCATGGCCTTGATGGCCTGCATCTGCGTGCCGGCGCGCTGGGCGAAGTTACCGCCGTACCAGCCGATCCAGTCCCAGCAGCCGTTGGGGTTGGCCAGCGAGCCGCTGGCGGCGGTGCTGCGGGGGGTGTTGTCCACCTTCGTCTGCGGGAAGAGCACGACGATGCTGTTGGTGTCGGCCCAGCGGGTGTAGCCGGTGTTCTTCAGGAACTTGTCGCCGATGGTGGCGACATTCTGCTGGCAGCCATGCAGGGCCACATGCAGGCGGCACACCGCCCCGCTGGCACAGTTGGCCGGCACATAGAGCCAGCCGGTGGCGGCCATGCCGGGGTTGCCGGCGGTGAAGGGGGTCTGGTCGAACTCGATGTAATTGGCCGCGGCCGGCGCGTCATTGCGGGCGTTGAGCGTGCCGTAGAACTGGCTCAGCACCGCCTTGGCACCGTCGTAGCTGCAGTTGGCGATGTAGGGCGAGGCGCTGGTGCCGCAGCTGTTGTTGCCGGTGGCGACAAAGTCGGTGGGGAATACATGCGCCGTGCCGCTGCGCTGCACATAGCTCAGGTTGGCCGCCGGCACGCCATTGTTGGTGTACTGGGTCTGCACCGCGTTCATCGGTTTGGGGCCGACAGTGGTGTCGCTGGTGCCCACGAACATGAACACCTTCTGACCGGCCACATTGGCCAGGGGGTCGATGGCGGTGCCGCTCCAGTTGTTCAGGTCTGCCTGCAGGGTGCTGAGCATGCTGCTGGAGATGCTGGCGTTGTACATGCAGGCCGTGTAGTTGCTGTGGCCCGCGCACATGTAGGGCCCGCCGGCAAACACCCCCACGCCCTTGAAGGTGCCTGAATAGGCATAGCCCAGCTGGTTGGCCATGAAGCCCCCCGAGGACAGGCCCGAGACGGTGATCTGGCCGGTGTCGATGTTCAGCTGCGGCAGGGCCACGGCGGCCGTGGCGGTGGTGGATGCAGATGCAAGGGTCAGCGCGGCCAACAGCACCGCCACGCCCCGCGCCCGTCGCTGGGCAAAGGTTGTCATGGCTTGTCTCCCCGATTGGATGCAGATGCCCGCCTGACCGAGTGAGCGGCGCAAGGGGGTGGCGCAGGCCACGGGCCGCGCCCAGCAGGCGGCGGCCCATCGTAGAAGGCCGGCCACACCGGCGCCGGGGGGCGATTTCCAGGTGACCCATGGGTTCCCAGACAAACCCTCGGTGACGTAAATGTCAGAAAAGACCTACGTGTAAACCTCAATACAGAGGATCCTCGGCCGATAAACAGAGGAGCATTCCCCCTCAGGTCACCGGCGAAATCGAGCAGTGCGCCCAGGAGACACGGTCGATGCCCCGGGAGGGCCGACCCAGCGCAGGCCTGCCCGCCACCGCCGAGGTCAGTCAGATTTACCTTCGCCCTTCAAGGAGCAGCATGTCTTTCTTCAAGAGAATCAGCCTCAGCCAGCGCCTCTACGCGGTGTCGTTCGCGCTCATCGTCGCCTTGCTGGCCGTCACGGCCAGCACCTGGATCCAACTGCGTGAAGTCCGCGAACTGGCCCACCGCACGGGCGACATCAAGGTGCTGCAGCTCAGCCTGATCGCCAGCACCGAGCTGAAGATTTCCCAGGCGCTGTCCGACATCCGCCAAGCCATGCTGGCCGACACGCCGCAGGAGATGGAACAGGCTGCCAAGGCCCTGCAGGCCCGGCGGCAGGAGATCACCAAGAACGACAACGACTTCCTGGCCGAGATCCAGGACCAGGCGGGCCGTGACGCCTTCAAGCGCGACTGGCTGGACCTGCAGCAGGTCTCCTGGCCCGTGGCAGAGAAGAACCTGGAGCTGATCCGGTCGGGCAAGCACGACGAGGCGCTGGCCATGCTGACCCAGACCACGATCCCCCAGTTCTCCAAGATCCAGAAGTGGCTCAGCGAAGAGCGCAGCCGCCAGACCCAGGTGCTGGGTGCGGACGTGGCCACCATCGGTGCCAATGTCGACGAGATCCGCCTGCAGCTGACGCTGCTGGTGGCGGCGGTCGCCGTCGGCCTGGTGGCCCTGTCCTGGATGGTGGCGCGCTCGCTGCGTCAGCGCGTCACCCAGGCCCAGATCGTGGCCGACCGCGTCAAGCAGGGTGACTTCTCCACGACCGTGGAGGACAGCGCGGTGGACGAATTCAGCCCGCTGCTGGCCACGCTGGGGGCCATGCAGGCCTCGCTGACGGAAGTGGTGGCCCAGGTGCGCGGCAGCGCCGAGAGCGTGGCCACGGCCAGCGCCGAGATCGCCCAGGGCAACCAGGACCTCAGCCAGCGCACCGAAGAGCAGGCCGGCGCGCTGCAGCAGACGGCCGCCACCATGCACCAGCTCGGCTCCACGGTGCGCACCAACGCCGACAGCGCCCACCAGGCCAACCAGCTGGCCCAGGGTGCGTCCAGCATCGCCACCCAGGGTGGCGCCATCGTCGAACAGGTGGTGGCCACCATGCAGGGCATCAGCGGCAGCAGCCGAAAGATCAGCGACATCATCGGCGTGATCGACGGCATCGCCTTCCAGACCAACATCCTGGCCCTGAACGCCGCGGTGGAAGCCGCCCGCGCAGGCGAGCAAGGCCGCGGTTTCGCGGTGGTCGCCGGCGAGGTCCGCACGCTGGCCCAGCGCAGCGCCGAGGCCGCCCGGGAAATCAAGCGCCTGATCACCAGCAACGTCGAGCAGGTGGATCAGGGCGCCACCCTGGTCGATCAGGCCGGCAAGACCATGGACGAGATCGTCCGCTCCATCAAGCAGGTCAGCGACATCGTGGGTGAGATCAGCTCCGCGTCCACCGAACAAAGCGACGGGGTGCAGCAGGTGGTCAACGCCGTCGGCCAGATGGACCAGGTCACCCAGCAGAACGCGGCCCTGGTGGAGCAGACGGCCGCGGCGGCCGACAGCATGCAGCACCAGGCCGAACAGCTGCAGCAGGCGGTCTCGGTCTTCCGCCTGGGCCGCTGAGCGCGCAGGCCCCGCCGGGGGCCCGCACGCCGCGGCGATCAGGGACGCTCGCCGCGGGCCAGCCGGGCCTGGATGTCGTCCAGCACCGGCAGGAGATCGGCCACGCTGTCTCATCACGATGCCATGCTGGTCGCACAGCGCGCGCACCGCCTTCACGAACTCGGGCGGGGCCACGTAGAAGCCGCCTTCACCCTGCACCGGCTCCAGGATGATGGCCGCCACGCGTTCGGCCTCGACGTCGTACTTGAAGATGGCCTCGATCGAGGCGATGGCATCGGCCACGCTCACGCCGTGCATGGCGTTGGGGTACTTGGCGTGGTAGATCTCGGCCGGGAAGGGCCCGAAACCGGTCTTGTACGGGGCGACCTTGCCGGTCAGGCCCATGGTCAGCAGGGTGCGGCCATGGAAGCCGCCGCCGAAGGCGATCACGGCCTGGCGCTTGGTGGCCGAGCGGGCGATCTTGATCGCGTTCTCCACGGCTTCGGCGCCGGTGGTCAGCAGGAAGGCCTTCTTGGCGAAATTGCCGGGGGCCAGGGCCACCAGGCGCTCGCACAGTTCCACGTAGGGCTCGTAGGCCAGCACCTGGAAGCAGGTGTGGTGGACCTTGTCGAGCTGGGCCTTGACCGCGGCGATCACCTTGGGGTGCTGGTGACCGGTGTTCAGCACGGCAATGCCGCCGGAGAAATCGACGTAGCGCTTGCCTTCCACGTCCCAGACTTCGGCGTTGACCGCGCGGTCGACAAAGACGTTGTAGGTCTGGCCGACGCCGGCAGGCATGACGGCGCGGCGGCGCGCGATCAGCTCGGCATTGTTCTGGGAAGATGGCTTGGACGAGTCGCGGGGCATGGGGTGTCTCTCCTGATCGGGCGGCGGGCACGGTGTCGGCCGCTGGTGGTCGATTCTGGGAGCCATGGCGTCGGCGCTACCATGTACAGATCGCGGAAAAACACTTCTGCACTGTACAGGGCGACAAGCCAGTACAGCGGCCGTCCATGTTGTTGCAGCTCAAGCCTTCCTCCACCATCCCCCTCGTCACGCAGATCGTGGAAGGGGTGCGCGCCCTGATCGTCGATGGGGGGCTGAGGGCGGGCACCAAGATGCCGTCCATCCGCCAGTTCGCCCAGGCGCATGGGGTGAGTGTCTTCACTGTCGTCGAAGCCTATGACCGTTTGGTGGCGATCGGCCTGCTGGTGTCGCGCCCGCACACCGGCTTTTTCGTGCGCCAGCGCCATGGCCGGGAGGAAGACAGCAGCCTGGTGGCCAGCGTGGCAGGGGCCGACTTCGATGCCAAGTGGTACTTACGCCGAATCTTCGAGCACCGCCACCTGAGCATGAAGGTCGGCTGCGGCTGGCTGCCCGGTGACTGGCTGTTCGAGGAGGGCCTGCGCAAGGCGCTGCGGGCCATGGCCGCCGAGGAAGGGGAGTTGGGCGGCTACGGCGACCCCAAGGGCTATCGTCCACTGCGCCAGCTCATTGGCGAATCGATGGCCGAGCGCCAGGTGCAGGTGCGCCCCGAGCATGTGCTGTTGACCCAAGGGTCCAGCCAAGGTCTGGACCTGGCGCTGCGGCGCCTGGTGCGCGCGGGCGACCCGGTGCTGGTGGACGACCCGGGCTACTCCAACCTGCTGTTCTCGCTGCGCTACCAGGGTGCGCGGTTGCTGGGGGTGCCGCGCACATCGCGCGGCTACGACCTGGTCACGCTGGAGCGCCTGATCGTTGAGCACAAGCCCAAGGTCTTTTTCACCCAGCCGCGGTTGCACAGCCCCACCGGTTCGGTGGCGCCGCTGGCCCACCTGCACCGGGTGCTGCAGCTGGCCGAGGCCCACGAGCTCACCATTGTCGAGAACGACATCTACGCCGACCTGGACCCGGAGCCCCGGCCCTCGCTGGCCAGCCTGGACGAGTTGCACCGGGTCATCACCATCGGCAGCTACTCCAAGACCATCTCGCCCAACCTGCGGGTGGGCTACCTGATGGCCCACCCGGACATGGTGGAGGACCTGGCCCAGCTGAAGATGGTCTCCGGCCTCACCAGTTCGGAGCTGAGCGAGCGCCTGACCCACGGGGCCCTGACCGAAGGGCGCTGGCGCAAGCACCTCAAGAGCCTGCGCGAGCGCCTGGCCGCCGCCCACGAGCACACCGGCAACCGCCTGGCGGCCCTGGGCTTCGAGCTGTTCGCCGAGCCCAAGGCCGGCATGTTCCTGTGGGCCCGCCACCCGGCCCTGGCCGACACCGTGGCCCTGTCCAACCAGGCCGCCGAGCGCGACATCATGCTGGGCCCGGGCCACTGTTCAGTTGGGACCTGGCCCCCAGCCCCCGGGTGGGGGTTCAAGGTTGCCTTCAGCCAGGAGCCGGGCGTTTTACGATTTCCTGCAGCAGGCCCTGCACAAGGTGTCCTGAACAACGCGCCCTGAAAGGCGCGGGGTCTACACCAAAAAACGCGGTGGCGCCAGCCGCTGGCGCAATGTCCCGCATAGCCGAGCACTGCATTCAGCGCGAAGTTTGCGCAAGATCACGCACGCCACCACTTCCTTTCTGACAGGAGAGCCACCATGCGTGAACAAGTCTTGCAGCAAGTCCGGTCCGAGGTCGCCACCCTGCTGGCACAACCCACCGAGGCGTTGGATGCCGATCAACTCCTCGGCCTGATCCAGCAGAACATCGCCCAGGAACACCAGGCCCGCGCCCAGTCCGCCGGCGGCGCCTGCACGCTCACCCTCAACGGCCTGCTCAATGCCGAGATGAACCTGCGCACCGGGGTGTTCGGCCAGAAGCGGCCGGAGATCAAGGCTGATTTCTGAACCTGCGGCTCAGGGCCTGCAGCCCGGCCTGTGCGTCGCCCACCACCAGGTGGGCGGTGCAGGCCAGCATCAGGTTGCGCGGTAGCCCGAAATCCTCCACCGTGAGCCCGTCGGCATCCCGGGCGCCACCCAGCTGCTCCCGCAGCGTGCGGCCGTCGTCCAGATAGCCCACCACCGGCTTGCCCAGAGCGACCGCGAAGCCCACCTCGAAGGCGGTGCCCGAGTCGGGCTCCGCCCCGCGGAAGTTGTTGAGGTTGGCCAGCACCGCGTCCGCGCGCCGGATCAAGGCCAGGTTGGCCTCGCAGATCCAGCGCGCCGCCGCCAGGCCTTGCAGGCCCTCGGGCAGGGCGTTGTCCAGCGGGTACAGCCCCTGCCAGCCCTGGGCGGCGCAGCAGGCCTTCAGGCGTTCGCCCTGGGCCACGGCATCGGGGCGGAAGACGTCGAAGCCGGCGAGGTAGACGGTGGGGGCGTGCATGCCGGCATTGTCCGCGCTGCCGGCCTGCGGCCTCGTCACGAAGGCAGGAAGTCCAGCGGCCACTTGACGACCATGTCGTCCACGTCCTTGGCGCCGAAGTCGAACTGGCGGATGCGGGCCAGCAGCTTCTGCTCCAGCTCGGGCGTCTTCAGCTCGCTGGACACCAGGGTGCAGCCGGTGACCTGGCCGGACGGGGCGATGCGCAGCTCCACCACCACCTTGCCTTGCAGCGAGGAGTCTTCGCGCAGGGCGCGGTTGTAGATGGCGTAGATGGCGCCCTTGTTGCGCTCGAAGACCAGGCGGATCTCCTCCAGCGAGCGGGCGGCCTTGCCGCTGTGGCCGCGCTGCACGCTGCCGCCGGCCCCCGTGCCACCTGCCCCTGTGCCATGGCCGCCGGTGCCCGTGCCACCGGCGCCGTTGCCTCCGGTGCCGCCCTTGCCACCGCCGCCGCCGGGGCCTCCGCCCCCGCCGCCACCGGCCACCCCCGCCACCAGCCTCCCTTATTGCCGGCCAGGCCGCCGCCGCCGGTTCGTGCTCAGGCC
>NZ_BADL01000452.1 GCF_000333615.1 Ideonella sp. B508-1
ACTACCCGCTGACCGTCAAGAAGCACCTGCGCGCCCAGGAGGTGGCCCGCGAGAACCGCCTGCCCTGCATCTACCTGGTCGATTCTGGTGGCGCCAACCTGCCCAACCAGGACGAGGTCTTCCCCGACCGCGACCACTTCGGCCGCATCTTCTACAACCAGGCCACGATGAGCGGCGAGGGCATCCCGCAGATCGCCGTGGTCATGGGCTCCTGCACCGCCGGCGGCGCCTATGTGCCGGCCATGAGCGACGAGACCATCATCGTCAAGAACCAGGGCACCATCTTCCTGGGCGGCCCGCCGCTGGTGAAGGCCGCCACCGGCGAGGTGGTGAGCGCCGAGGACCTGGGCGGCGGCGACGTGCACACCCGCCTGTCCGGCGTGGCCGACCACCTGGCCGAGAACGACCTGCACGCCCTGGCCCTGGCCCGCCAGGCGGTGGGCCACCTGAACTGGCAGAAGCCCGCCCCGCTGGCGGTGCGCCCGCCGCAGGTCCCGCTCTACCCGGCCGAGGAACTGCTGGCCGTCATCCCCACGGACACCCGCAAGCCCTTCGACGTGCGCGAGATCATCGCCCGCATCGTCGACGGTAGCGAGTTCGACGAGTTCAAGGCCCGCTACGGCAACACCCTGGTCTGCGGCTTCGCCCACATCGAGGGCATGCCGGTGGGCATCGTGGCCAACAACGGCATCCTGTTCGCCGAAAGCGCCAACAAGGGCGCCCACTTCATCGAGCTGTGCTGCCAGCGCAAGATCCCGCTGGTCTTCCTGCAGAACATCACCGGCTTCATGGTGGGCCGCAAGTACGAGAACGAGGGCATCGCCCGGGCCGGCGCCAAGATGGTGACCGCCGTGGCCTGCGCCAACGTGCCCAAGTTCACCGTCATCATCGGCGGCAGCTTCGGCGCCGGCAACTACGGCATGTGCGGCCGCGCCTACTCGCCGCGCTTCCTCTGGATGTGGCCCAACGCCCGCATCAGCGTGATGGGCGGCGAGCAGGCGGCCAGCGTGCTGGCCACCGTCAAGCGCGACGGCATCGAAGCCAAGGGCGGCCAATGGAGCGCCGAGCAGGAAGAGGCCTTCAAGGCCCCGATCCGCCAGCAGTACGAGGTGCAGGGCCACCCTTACTACGCCAGCGCCCGCCTGTGGGACGACGGCATCATCAACCCCGTCGACACCCGCCGCGTGCTGGCCCTGGGCCTGTCGGCCAGCCTGAACGCGCCGATCCCGGACGCCAAGTTCGGCGTGTTCCGCATGTGAGGCCGGCGATGACCACCACGCTCGAACTCAAGCGTCCCTCGCCCTTCGTCGCCGAGGTCTGGCTCAACCGGCCGGACGTGCGCAATGCCTTCAACGACCAGGTCATCGCCGAGCTGACCGCCACCTTCCGCGCGCTGTCGCAGGACGACAGGCTGCGCGCGGTGGTGCTGGCCGGCCACGGCAAGGCCTTCTGCGCCGGCGCGGACCTGAACTGGATGCGCGCCATGGCCGACTACAGCTGGGAGCAGAACCGGGCCGACGCCCAGGCCCTGGCCGACATGCTGTGGACGATCCACCAGTGCCCGGTGCCCGTCATCGGCCGTGTGCAGGGCGACTGCTATGCCGGTGGCGTGGGCCTGGCCGCGCTGTGCGACGTGCTGGTGGCCGCCGACGGCGTGCACTTCTGCCTGAGCGAGGCCAAGCTGGGTCTGCTGCCGGCCACCATCGCGCCCTATGTGATCGCCGCCATCGGCCAGCGCGCCGCCCAGCGCTACT
>NZ_BADL01000451.1 GCF_000333615.1 Ideonella sp. B508-1
CGGGCGAGCTGGACTCGTTACGCCTGCCCCACCTCAAGCTGGTGGTGTGGATCGACGTGGCCGGCCAGGGCGAGGACGTGCCGGGCACGCTGCGCTTTTCCGAGCTGATGGCCCGGGGCCAGGCCGACGACGCCCGCGTGGCCGAGATCGCCGCCACGCTCAAGGCCACCGAGCCGATCAACATCCAGTTCACCAGCGGCACCACCGGCTTCCCCAAGGGCGCCACCCTCACCCACCGCAACATCCTCAACAACGGTTTCTTCGTCGGCGAGGCGATGAAGCTCACCCCCGAGGACCGGCTGTGCGTGCCGGTGCCGCTGTACCACTGCTTCGGCATGGTGATGGGCAACCTGGCCTGCATCACCCACGGCGCGACCATCGTCTACCCCAACGACGGCTTCGACCCGCTGGCCGTGCTGCAGACCGTGCAGGCCGAGCGCTGCACCGCCCTGCACGGCGTGCCCACCATGTTCATCGCCCAGCTGGACCATCCGCGCTTCGCGGAGTTCGACCTGTCCTCGCTGCGCACCGGCATCATGGCCGGCTCGCCCTGCCCCATCGAGGTGATGAAGCGCGTGGTGAACCTGATGCACATGGAGCAGGTCACCATCGCCTACGGCATGACCGAGACCAGCCCGGTGAGCTGCCAGAGCTCCACCGACACGCCGCTGGACAAGCGCGTGGGCTCGGTGGGCCGGGTGCAGCCGCACCTGGAGGTGAAGATGGTCAGCCCCGACACCGGCGCCGTCACGCCCATCGGCGTGCCCGGCGAGCTGTGCACCCGGGGTTATTCGGTGATGCACGGCTACTGGGACGACGAGGCCAAGACCGCCGAGGCCATCGACGCGGAGGGCTGGATGCACACCGGCGACCTGGCCACGATGGACGCCGAGGGCTACGTCAACATCGTCGGCCGCATCAAGGACATGGTGATCCGCGGCGGCGAGAACCTCTACCCGCGCGAGATCGAGGAATACCTCTACCGCCACCCCAAGGTGCAGGACGTGCAGGTGGTCGGCATCCCCGACAAGCGCTACGGCGAGGAGCTGTGCGCCTGGATCATCCCCAAGCCCGGCCAGACGCTGACCGAGGACGAGATCCGCCTGTTCTGCCAGGGCCAGATCGCCCACCACAAGGTGCCGCGCTACATCCGCTTCGTCGAGGCCTTCCCGATGACGGTGACCGGCAAGATCCAGAAGTTCAAGATCCGCGAGGCCATGAAGGCCGAGCTGGGACTGCAGGAAGACAAGACCGCATGACCACGCTGAAGACGCAGCTCAACCCCCGCAGCGAGGAAGCCCGGGCCAACGCCCTGGCCATGCGCGCGCTGGTGGACGACCTCAACACCCGCCTGGCCCGCATTGCCCAGGGCGGCGGCGAGGCCGCCCGTGCCAAGCACCTGGCCCGCGGCAAGCTGCTGCCGCGCGAGCGGGTGGAGATGCTGCGGACCCGGACACGCCCT
>NZ_BADL01000450.1 GCF_000333615.1 Ideonella sp. B508-1
ATGTCGTGCTCGGCCCCGTCGGCCCACAGGTGCCGCACCGCCATGCGGTTGAGCGTCAGGGTGCCGGTCTTGTCCACGCACAGCACGGTGGTGGCGCCCAGGGTCTCCACCGCATCCATGCGCCGCACCAGCACCTGTTCACGGGCCAGGCGCCAGGCCCCCAGACCCAGAAACAGTGTCAACACCACCGGCAGTTCTTCCGGCAGGATAGCCATGGCCAGCGTCAGCCCCGCCAGCAGACCGCGCAGCCAGTCGCCCCGGCTCAGGCCATAGACCACGGCCAGCACGGCGGCCAGCAACAGCCCCGCCACGGCCACGCGGCGCACGATGCGCGCGGTCTCGGTGTGCACCGGGCTGGGTGGCGGCTCGGTGCGGGCCAGCGAGGCGCCGATGTGCCCCAGCGCGCTGCGCACGCCCGTGGCCAGCACCTCGGCCCGGGCATGCCCGGCGGTGATCAGGGTGCCGGCATAGAGACGCCCCTCGTCGGTATCCGCCACCTGCTTGAACACCGGCGCGGATTCGCCGGTGAGCAGGGACTCGTCGGCCGACACCCCACTGGCCGCCCGCAGCAGCAGGTCGGCCGGCACGCGGTCGCCTTCACTCAGCAGCACGATGTCGCCACGCACCAGCTCGCGGCCGGGCACGCGTTGCGCCCGGCCATCGCGCCACACCAGGGCCTGGGGACTGGCCAGCGCCCGCAAGGCGGCCAGCGAACGCTCGGCCCGCTGCTGCTGCACCAGGCTGATCCCCATGACCACCACCACGAAGCCCATCAGGGTCCAGGCCTCCTGGGCGCTGCCCAGCACCGCATAGAGCCCGCCGCAGGCCAGCAACAGGGCGAACATGGGCTCGGTGAGGACCGACCACAGCAAGCGCCACAGCGGGCGGCCGCCAGGGGTCTGCAGTTCGTTGGGACCGTCCTCGCGCAGCCGCTGTGCGGCCTCCGAGCTACTCAGCCCCTCGTCCATGACTCAGGCCTGCGGGACGGACTTCACCGGCGCGTGGTCCAGGTCGGGCCGGTGCCAGGGGTCCACATGGGTCATCAGGTTGAGCACCCGGTGGCGCTGCATCACCCGCTGCCGGGCCGCCACCGCGATGTCGTGGCCCTGCTCCACCGTGATGGCGGCGTCCACCTCGATGTGGGCGTCCACCACGATCATGTCGCCCATCTTGCGGGTGCGCACATCGTGCACGCCTGCCACACCGGGCGTCTCGACCAGGGTTTGGCGGATGGCCTGCACTTCCTCGTCGTCGGCCGCGCGGTCCATCAGGTCGTGCAGGGCGCTCCAGCCGAACTCGATGCCCATCTTGGCCACCATCAGACCGACGATCAGGGCCGCGATGGGATCGAGGATGGGATAGCCCGCCAGATTGCCCACCAGACCCAGCGCCACCACCAGCGAAGAGGCCGCATCCGAGCGCGCGTGCCAGGCATTGGCCACCAGCAGGCTGGACTTGACCTGCTTGGCCACGGCCAGCATGTAGCGGAACAGCAGCTCCTTGGCCACCAGGGTGCCCAGGGCCACCCACAGGGCGGCCACATGCACGGGCGGCAGGTTCGCGGGGGCGTGCAGCTTCTCGAAGGCAGACACCAGCATGCCCGCCCCCACCACCAGCAGCAGCACGCCCAGCACCATCGAGGCCGCGTTCTCGAAGCGCTGGTGGCCGTAGGGATGGTCGTCGTCCGCCGCCTTGCGGGCCTGGTGGCCTGCCACCAGCACCACCGCATCGGACACCAGATCGGCCAGCGAGTGCAGGCCGTCCGCCACCAGACCCTGGGATTTGGCCAGCAGGCCCACCACGATCTGCAGCGTCGACAGCACCAGGTTCACCGCCACGCTCACCCAGGTGCTGCGGCTGGCGGCCTTGGCCCGTTCGGCCGAGGTGTAGAGGGCGTGTTCGTCGGCGTCGTCGTCGTGGTTCTTGTATTGCATGGTGCGAGTCTGGCAGGCCGGGCTGATGAGAGTCTGAAGGCGCCGCCGGTCCGGAATGTGTCAGAGCAGCACGATGTCGTACTGCTCGGGGTTCATGGTCGGCTCGGCCGACAGCGAGATGGGCTTGCCCACGAAAGCCGACAGGTCGGCCAGGTGCTGGCTCTCCTCGTCCAGCAGCATCTCGACCACCGCCGCGCTGGCCACCACACGGAATTCCCTGGGGTCGAACTGCCGGGCCTCGCGCAGGATCTCGCGCAGGATCTCGTAGCAGACGCTGCGCGCGGTCTTGACCTGGCCGCGTCCCTCGCAGGTGGGACAGGGCTGGCACAGCACATGGGCCAGGCTCTCGCGGGTGCGCTTGCGGGTCATCTCCACCAGGCCCAGCTGGGTGAAGCCGCTCACCGTGGTCTTGGTGCGGTCGCGCGAGAGCTGCTTGCGCAGCTCGGCCAGCACGGCCTGCTGGTGCTCCTCGCGCGCCATGTCGATGAAGTCGATGATGATGATGCCGCCCAGGTTGCGCAGCCGCAGCTGGCGGGCGATGGCCAGGGCCGCCTCCAGGTTGGTCTTGAAGATCGTCTCATCGAAATTGCGCGCGCCGACAAAGCCGCCGGTGTTGACGTCGATCGTCGTTCGGGCCTCCGTCTGGTCGATGATGAGGTAGCCGCCGGACTTCAGGTCCACCCGTCGCCCCAGCGCCCGGGCGATCTCTTCCTCGACATTGAAGAGGTCGAAGATCGGCCGCTCGCCGCGGTAGTGCTCCAGCTTGGCGGCGGAAGCGGGCGTGTAGGCCATGCCGAAGGCCTTGAGCTGCTCATACTGCAGGCGCGAATCGATGCGGATGGCCAGGGTCTGCTCGGTGGCCAGGTCGCGCAGCACCCGCTCGGCCAGGGACAGATCCTGGTGCAGCAGCGTGCCCGCCGGTCGGGACACCGCGCGCTGGCGGATCTGGGCCCAGGTCTTGCGGAGGTAGGCGATGTCCTCGGACAGCTCGGTGTCGCTGGCCTCCTCGGCATTGGTGCGCAGGATGAAGCCGCCCGGCCCGTCCTTGCTGCCCGGCTCGGGCTTGCCCACCAGGGCCACCATGCGCTGGCGCAGCTGCTCGCGGGTCTCGACCGAGCCGATCTTCTGCGAGATGCCGATGTGGTTGTCCTGCGGCAGGAAGACCAGCATGCGCCCGGCAATGCTGATCTGCGTGGTCAGGCGTGCGCCCTTGGTGCCGATCGGGTCCTTGACCACCTGCACCGTCAGCGTCTGCCCTTCGAAGACCAGCTTCTCGATGGGCGTGGGCGGGTGGCTGTCGCGCGCCCCAGGTGCGTGGGCGGTGTGCAGATCGGCCACGTGCAGGAAGGCCGCGCGCTCCAGGCCGATGTCGATGAAGGCGCTTTGCATGCCCGGCAGCACGCGGGCGACCTTGCCCAGGTAGATGTTGCCCACCAGGCCGCGCTCCAGCGTGCGCTCGATGTGCAGCTCCTGGATGGCCCCGTTCTCGATGAGGGCGACGCGGGTCTCCTGCGGAGCCCAGTTGATCAGGATGTCGTGCATGTGCGGCCGCGTGGATGGGTGGCTTCTTCCCGGGGCCGCGGGCACGGCGGTCAGAGGCGGACGCGGGCCTGTCGCAGCAACTGGGTTGTCTCGTAAAGGGGCAAGCCCATGATACCGGAGTAGCTCCCGGCGATGCGCTCGATCCAACCCGCCAGCGCGCTCTGGATCGCGTAGGCGCCGGCCTTGCCGAAAGGCTCGCCGCTGGCCACGTAGGCGGCCACCACCTCGGTGGGCAAGGGCGCGAACTTCACGGTGGAGACATTGACCGCCAGATGGCTGCGCCGGCCGTCCCACAGGGCCACCGCCGTCAGCACCTTGTGGCTGCGGCCGGACAGCCGGGTCAGCGTGGCGGTGGCGTCGCCCGCATCGGCCGGCTTGCCCAGGATGCGCCGGCCCAGGGCCACCGTGGTGTCCGAGCAGAGGATGGGCGCGGCGGGCAGCCCGCGCGCCTTCCAGCGCGCCCGCGCCGCCTGCAGCTTGGCCCGCGTCACGCGCTCGACGTAGTCGGCCGGCGCTTCGCCGGAGCGCTCGGCCTCCAGGGCCTCGGCGTCCTCGTCGGGGCCGGGCAGCAGCAGCTCATGGCGCACGCCCAGCTGGTCCAGCAGCTGGCGACGGCGGGGGCTCTGGGAAGCCAGGTAGATGAAATCGTGCAGCGGTGCGGTGCTCATGGGTTGGCGATTGTGGCGCGGTCCCCGGCCGACCCCGCGCCCCGGCCCCAGCGGTGGCGCCAGGCCCGTCGTGCCGGATCCCCCACCCCGCGGGCCACGGCCCAGGCCACGGCCGCGCTCAGCACCAGGTAGGCGACCAGCAGCGGCAGCCGCCCGGCGTCGGGCAGCGTCTGCCGGCTCCAGACCTGGCGTAGCAGCGCCAGCACGAAGATGTGAAAGAGGTAGAGCTCGTAGCTGTGTCGGCCCAGCCAGGCCCAGGGCGCCAGCAGCCGGGCCCAGCGCGGGTGACAGGGGCGGCTGCCGGCCAGGGCCCAGAGCCACAGCGCGGTGGCCGCCGCCAGGGCCGAGAAGCTCCAGGCCGGGTGGGCGCCGAAATCCACGCTCCAGGCCGCCGCGATGCCGGCCAGCCCCAGGGCCCGTGCCCACGCGGCGCGCCGCGGCGACACCGGATGGCGGTGGGCCACCCAGGCCGCCAGCACGCCCCAGGCGATGGCGTCGAAGCAGGCCGGATAGGCGTAAAGGTAGCGGATCTCGTCGTCCGGGTGCACGGCCCGGTACAGCGGCCCCAGCAGCACCAGCGCCACCGCCACCAGCATCACCCGCTCGCCCCGGCCCAGGGCCAGGCAAAGCACGGCAAAGCCCAGGTAGAAGACCTCTTCCACCGAGAGCGACCAGTAGACGTTCAAGATGTAGTGGAAGTAGCCCCAGTCCTGCATCAGCTGGTTGTGCCAGAAGCCCAGCACCGACAGCAGCGCGATGGCCCAGCGCCCGGCCGTCATCGGCGGAGCGTGGGTGTCCCCGGCGAAGAAGGGCCAGCCCAGCAGGCCTGGTACCAGCACGCACAGCAGCGCCAGCGCCAGCAGCGGCAACAGGCGGCTGGCCCGCTCCACCGCGAAGCGGCGCCAGTCCAGCCGCTGCAGCGCCCCATCGCGCCGCAGCACATGGTCGGTGATCAGGAAGCCCGAGATGACGAAGAACAGCGTCACCCCGTAGTTGCCGCGCAGGGTCAACACCGCCAGCAGCGGCCGGCCCAGCCAGGTGCCCAGCGGGCTGCGGGCCAGGCCGAAGGCCAGCGTGAAGTGCAGGACCAGCACCGCCGCGATGGCCAGACCGCGCAGCGCGTCCAGCCGGGGCTCGCGGGGGAGCGCGGGGCGGGTGGCGCCGACGGGCTGCTCACTCACGGTGGTAGGGGTGGCCGTTGCGCAGCGACCAGGCGCGGTAGAGCGCCTCGGCCAGCAGCACCCGCACGAAGGCGTGCGGCAGGGTCAGGTCCGACAGGCGCAGGCTCTCGTCGGCCGTGCCCTTGAGCTGGGGGTCCAGCCCGTCAGGCCCGCCGATGAAGAAGACCACATCCCGTCCGTCGCCCAGCCAGAACTCGAAGCGCTGGGCCAGCTGGGCGGTGGTCAGGCGGGTGCCGCGCTCGTCCAGCAGCACGCGCCGGGCGCCCTTGGGCACGGCGGCCTCCAGGCGCTGGGCCTCGGCGGCCATCAGCTGCTCGGCGGTCTTGCTGCCGCGGGGCTCGGCCTTGACGGCCTTGAGCGCCAGGCGCATTTCCGGCGGAAAGCGCTTGGCGAAGTCCTCGTAGGCCGCGTCGGCCCAGGCCGGCTGGCGCTGGCCGACCGCGGCGATGATGAGCTGCATCGGTCAGGAAGGCAGCCGGCGCGTCAGCCGCGCTTGGCCGCCGCCTTCTTGGCCGGGGCGGCCTTCTTGGCAGGGGCCTTCGCAGCCACCTTGGCAGGGGCCTGGGCCGGCGCCGCCGCCTTGCGTGCCGGTACCGCCTTCTTGGCCGGCGCCGCCTTGGCGGCGGTCTTCTTGGCGGGCTTGCCCACCACCACCGTCTGCACCGGCTTGGCCTCGGCGGCCTTGCGGGTGGTGCCGGTGCTGCGGGTCACGGCCTTCTTGGGTGCGGTCTTCTTGGCCGCCGGGGTCTTGGCGGCCGCCTTCTTGGCCGGTGCGGCCTTCTGGGCGGAGGAGGCCGTGCCGCTGCTCACCTTGCGGGCCGGGGCCGGCTTGGCGGCCTTGGCAGGCTTGTCCTCGGCCGCGGCGGCCTTCTTCACCACCGGCTTCTTCTTGGCCGGGGCGGGGACGTCGTCCTCGTCCATCGGCTCCGAGGCCTTGACCAGGGAGGTCTTGGCGCTGCCCACCTTGAGCTTGACCGGCTTGCCGCCCCAGATTTCCTCCAGGCGGTAGTAGTCGCGGATGGCCGGCTGCATGATGTGGGCCACGGCGGCGCCGCAGTCCACGATGATCCATTCGCCGTTGTCCTCGCCCTCGGTGCGCAGCACCTGCAGGCCCGCGGCCTTGACGGACTCGCGCACGCTGGAGGCCAGCGCCTTGGTCTGCCGGTTGCTGGTGCCGGAGGCCACGATCACCCGCTCGAACAGGGGCGAGAGTTGCTCGGTGTTGAAGACCAGGATGTCCTGGGCCTTCACGTCCTCCAGGCCATCGACGATGGCGCGTTGCAGTTTTCGGATGTCCATTCAGTGGCCGGGCGGGGCCCGGTAGAGGCTGTGTTGATCAATATAGCGTGCCACCGCGTCCCCCACCAGAGGAGAGATCGGCAGACCGGCCGCCACCCGCGCCCGGATGTCCGTGGCGCTGATGTCCATTTGCGGCAGGGGCAGCACCTCGCAACGGTGCGGCACCCCGGCCAGCGTCGGCGGTGTCTGCACCGCCTGTCCTTCGCGGCCGGCCACCACCAGCGTCACCGACGCCAGCAGCTCCCGCCAGCCGTGCCAGCTGGCCAGGCGCGCGTACTGGTCCTGCCCGATCACCAGCACCCATTCGGTGCCCGGCTGCTCGGCAGACAGTTCGCGCACCGTGTCCAGCGTGTAGCTGGGCCCCTGGCGGCAAAGTTCGCGATTGTCCACCACA
The DNA here is from genome assembly GCF_000333615.1 of Ideonella sp. B508-1. Classification (GTDB taxonomy): domain Bacteria; phylum Pseudomonadota; class Gammaproteobacteria; order Burkholderiales; family Burkholderiaceae_C; genus Ideonella. Next base: position 7,019 of record NZ_BADL01000450.1, read on the forward strand.
AACCGGGGTTCGCCCTGGGCCAGGGCCTGGACCATGGCCAGACGGTGCTCGGGTGCGGCCAGTTCACCCGCCGGCTTCTGCCAGGGCTGGCCGGCCGGCAGCCAGCGCAGTTCGTCCAGCGCCAGCAGGTCGCAGGCCAACCGTGCCAAGGCCAGGTGGGCCTGATGCGGCGGGTTGAAGCTGCCTCCGAACAGGCCGACGCGCCGCATGCCCGGTTCGCTCAGGCGCCTTCCGCCGCCCAGTCGCGCGGGCGCAGGAAGTCGGTGTAGAGCTTGGCTTCGGGCGTGCCGGGCTCGGGCTGCCAGTCGTAGCGCCAGTTCACCACCGGCGGCATGGACATCAGGATGGCCTCGGTGCGCCCTCCCGACTGCAGGCCGAACAGCGTGCCGCGGTCATAGACCAGGTTGAACTCGACATAGCGGCCCCGCCGGTAGGCCTGGAAGTCGCGCTCGCGCTCGCCGTAGGGCATGTCGCGCCGGCGCTCGACGATGGGCAGATAGGCCTTCAGGAAGGCATCGCCCACCGAACGGGTCATCGCGAAGCTGTGCTCGAAGCCTTCTTCGTTGAAGTCGTCGTAGAAGATGCCGCCGACACCGCGCGGCTCGTCGCGGTGCTTCAGGAAGAAGTACTCGTCGCACCAGGTCTTGAAGCGCGGGTACAGGCCGGCGCCGAAGGGGTCCAGCGCGTCGCGGCAGCTGCGGTGGAAGTGCACCGCGTCTTCCTCGAAGCCGTAGTAGGGCGTCAGGTCCATGCCGCCGCCGAACCAGACGACCGGATCGCGCCCGGCCGGCAGGGCGGCGAAGACGCGCACATTCATGTGCACCGTGGGCACATAGGGGTTGCGCGGGTGGAAGACCAGCGACACCCCCATGGCCTCGAAGGCCGCCCCGGCCAGTTCGAGCCGGTGGGCGGTAGCGGACGGCGGCAGCGAGCGGCCATGCACGTGGCTGAAGTTGCAGCCCCCTCGCTCCAGCAGTCCGCCACCCTCCAGCACGCGGGTCAGGCCTTCGCCTTCCAGCCGTTCGCCGGGCTCGCGCTTCCAGCGCACGGACCGGAACGGCTGGCCGTCGATCTCGCCGAGGGTGCTGACGATGTTGTCCTGCAGTTCGTAGAAATAGGCTCTGAGCGCCTCGCTGTCCATGGCTACCTCGAATGTAAAAAAGCCCGGCGGCTGGACACCACCGGGCTTGTTGAAACGACCTCAGCGCTTGATGGCGCGGTGGCCGATGTCGGTGCGCCACTGCGCACCGTCGAAATGGATGTCGCGCAGCACCTCGTAGGCCCGCTGCTGGGCGGTGCGGGCCGAATCGCCCAGCGCCGTCACACAGAGCACGCGGCCACCGGTGACCACGGTCTTGCCATCCTGCTGCGCGGTGCCGGCGTGGAAGACCATGCTGTCGGCCGTGCCCGCGGCCTCGGCCGGCAGACCGGTGATGACGTCGCCCTTGCGCGGCGCCATCGGGTAGCCGGCGGCGGCCATCACCACGCCCAGGGCGAAGCGGCGGTCCCAGTTCAGTTCCACCTTGTCGAGCGTGCCGTCGGTGGCGTGCAGCATCACCTCCACCAGGTCGCTCTTCAGGCGCATCATGATCGGCTGGGTCTCCGGGTCGCCCATGCGGGTGTTGAATTCCAGCGTCTTGGGCTTGCCTTCGGCGTCGATCATCAGGCCGGCGTACAGGAAGCCGGTGAAGGGGATGCCGTCCTTGGCCATGCCCTGGATGGTCGGCAGGATGATCTCGTGCATCGCCCGGGCGTGCACATTGGGCGTGACCACCGGCGCGGGCGAGTAGGCGCCCATGCCACCGGTGTTGGGGCCGGTGTCGCCGTCGCCAATGCGCTTGTGGTCCTGGCTGGTGGCCAGGGGCAGCACGTTCTTGCCGTCGCACAGCACGATGAAGCTGGCTTCCTCGCCCTGCAGGAACTCCTCGATCACCACGCGGGCGCCGCCGGCGTTGTGCACCACGCCCAGGGTGTTGTCCTCCAGCATGAAGCGCACGGCTTCATGGGCTTCTTCCAGCGTCATCGCCACGACCACGCCCTTGCCCGCCGCCAGGCCATCGGCCTTGACGACGATGGGCGCGCCCAGCCGGTCGATGTAGGCATGGGCCGCGGCCGGGTCGGAGAAGGTCTCGTAGGCGGCCGTCGGGATGGCGTGCCGCTTCATGAAGTCCTTGGCGAAAGCCTTGGACGATTCCAGCTGCGCGGCCGCCTGGGTGGGGCCGAAGATGCGCAGGCCGCGGGCGCGGAAGATGTCCACCACGCCCTGGGACAGCGGGGCCTCGGGCCCCACCACCGTCAGGCCGACCTTCTCGGCCTGGGCAAAGTCCGCCAGCGCGACCGGATCGGTGATGGCGACGTTGGTCAGGCGCTTGTCCAGGGCCGTGCCGCCGTTGCCCGGCGCCACGTAGACGCGCTGCACCCGCTCGCTCTGGGCCAGCTTCCAGGCCAGGGCGTGCTCGCGGCCGCCGTTGCCGATGACAAGGATGTTCATGAATCAGCCCAGTTCGGCGTTGTGGTAGACCTCTTGCACGTCGTCGAGGTCCTCGATGACGTCCAGCAGCTTCTGCATGCGCTCGGCGTCCTCGCCGGCCAGCGCGATGGTGTTCTCGGCGCGCATCGTCACCTCGGCCACCTCGGCGCTCAGGCCGGCGGCTTCCAGCGCGTTCTTCACGGCCTCGAAGTCGCCCGGCGCGGTCAGCACCTCGATGGCGCCGTCGTCGTCGGTGATGACGTCCTCGGCACCCGATTCGAGCGCCACGTCCATGACCTTGTCCTCCGAGGTGCCGGGGGCGAAGATCAGCTGGCCGCAGTGCTTGAACTGGAAAGCCACCGAGCCTTCGGTGCCCAGGTTGCCGCCGTACTTGCTGAAGGCGTGGCGCACTTCGGCCACCGTGCGGACGCGGTTGTCGGTCATGCAGTCCACGATGATGGCCGCGCCGCCGATGCCGTAGCCCTCGTAGCGGATTTCCTCGTAGGTCACGCCATCGAGGTTGCCGGTGGCCTTGTCGATGTTGCGCTTGACCGTGTCGGCCGGCATGTTGGCCGCCTTGGCCTTGTCCACCGCCAGACGCAGGCGGGGGTTGGCGCTGATGTCACCGCCACCCTGGCGTGCGGCCACCATGATTTCGCGGATCACCCGCGTCCAGACCTTGCCCCGCTTTTCGTCCTGACGGCCCTTGCGGTGTTGGATATTGGCCCATTTCGAGTGCCCAGCCATGGCAAATTTCTCCTGCCCCGGTGCGGTCGCCAGGGTCTTGGGGTTTCTTGGATAGACTGGCATTTTACTTGGGGCGCCCTCCCCGGGACGGCTCCAGGCACCACAAGATTCTCTGGAGGAAGTCATGGTCGATCCCATCCTGGTGGGTCAGCACGGCGAGATCACCTGCGAACTGCTGCCCGCCCTGGCCAACCGCCATGGCCTGATCACCGGGGCCACCGGCACCGGCAAGACCATCACCCTGCAGACCCTGGCCGAGAATTTCTCCAAGATCGGCGTGCCGGTCTTCATGGCCGACGTCAAGGGCGACCTGACCGGCATCAGCCAGGCCGGACAGATCGGCGACAAGCTGGCTGCCATCCTGAAGGAACGCGGCCTGGCCACGCCGGCCGCCATCGCCTGCCCCACCACGCTGTGGGACGTCTTCGGCGAACAGGGCCACCCGGTGCGCGCCACCGTGTCCGACATGGGCCCCCTGCTGCTGTCGCGCATGCTGGCCCTCAACGAGACCCAGGCCGGCGTGCTGAACCTGGTCTTCAAGATCGCCGACGACCACGGTCTGGCCCTGCTGGACCTGAAGGACCTGCGCGCCATGCTGCAGTACGTGGGCGACAACGGCAGCCAGTTCACCACCGAGTACGGCAACGTCAGCGCCGCCTCCATCGGCGCCATCCAGCGCGGCCTGCTGCAGATCGAGCAACAGGGCGGCGACCGCTTCTTCGGCGAGCCCATGCTCAACATCGCGGACTTCATGCAGACCGTCGATGGCCAGGGGGTGGTCAACATCCTGGCGGCCGACAAGCTGATGAACGCGCCGCGGCTGTACGCCACCTTCTTGCTGTGGATGCTGTCAGAGCTGTTCGAGACCCTGCCCGAGGTGGGCGACCTCGACAAGCCCAAACTGGTCTTCTTCTTCGACGAGGCCCACCTGCTGTTCAAGGACGCGCCCGACGCCCTGGTCGAGCGCATCGAGCTGGTGGTGCGCCTGGTGCGCTCCAAGGGTGTGGGCGTCTACTTCGTGACCCAGAACCCGCTGGACGTGCCCGACACCGTGCTGGGCCAGTTGGGCAACCGGGTGCAGCACGCCCTGCGCGCCTTCACCCCGCGCGACCAGAAGGCCGTCAAGAGCGCGGCCGACACCATGCGCGCCAACCCGGGGCTGGACATCGCCACCGCCATCACCGAGCTGGGCGTGGGCGAGGCCCTGATCAGCTTCCTGGACGCCAAGGGCCGCCCCAGCGTCACCCAGCGGGTCTTCGTGCTACCCCCGGGCAGCCAGATCGGCCCCATCACCCCCGCCCAGCGCCAGGCGCTGATCCAGGGCTCGCTGGTGGCCGGCGTCTACGAGAAGGCCGTCGACCGCGAATCGGCCTACGAGAAGCTCAAGGGCCGGGCCGCCACCACCGCCGACACACGGGACCAGATGCAGCAACAAGCCCCGCAGGGCGGCGGTAGCCTGGCCGACGAAGCAGGCCAGGTCTTCCGCGGCGGCGGCGCCGCACCGCAGGCCCCGCAGGGTGGCACGACCACCGGCAATAGCAGCGGCAACGGGGGCCTGCTGGGCGGCCTGGGCGGCCTGGGCGACATCCTGTTCGGCTCCACCGGCCCGCGCGGCGGCCACCGCGAAGGCCTGGCCGAGGCCGCGGCCAAGTCGGCCATCCGCACCATCGGCTCCAGCGTCGGCCGGGAGATCGTGCGCGGCGTGCTGGGCAGCCTGCTGGGCGGCAGCAGCAAGCGGCGCTGAAACGCCCCCCGCCGGCCGGCCGCCATTCGCGCCCGCCGGCTGCCGTTGGCGCCGCCCGCCCCCCTTTCGTCGCATTCGGCTGGCCCCGGCGAGCCCGCTCGGCAACCATGCAGCTCATCCGATCAAGGACGACCCGCCATGGACCCCCTGCATCCCCTCGCCACGCTCTTTGCCCCCTTCGCCAGCCTGCGCCCGGCCATCGCCATCCACCTGGCGGCCGCCCTGTCGGCCCTGTGCCTGGGCCCCTTCATCCTGTGGCGGCGCAAAGGCACGCCCAGCCACAAGATGCTGGGCCGCCTCTGGGGCGGCCTGATGCTCACCGCGGCGGTCAGCAGCCTGTTCCTCCGCGACTTCCACCTGCCCAACATCGCCGGCTACACCCCCATCCATCTGCTCACCGCCCTGACCTTCTTCGGTGTCATCGGCGGCGTGCTCTGGGCCCGGAAAGGTCAGATGGTGTCCCACCAGAAGGCCATGCGTGGCACCTTCTGGGGTGGCTGCGTCGGCGCCGGGCTCTTCGCCCTGGCACCGGGACGTTTCCTGGGCCAGTGGCTGTGGCACCACGCCTTGGGATGGCTGTGACCGCCCCCGCCCACCACAATCCCCGCAGGACCATGAACACGCCCGCCATGTCTCCGGCCACCGGCCGGCTCCCCTCCCCCCGGGTGATTGCCGTGAACGTGCTTCGCGCCCTGCTCATCTGCACCGGTGTGGCCCTGTTCATCACGGTGCTGCAGGGCGGCCGCGGCTTCTGGGAGAGCCTGGTCTACTCCAACACCATCGGCCTGAGCTGCACCGTGTTCATCGAGGCCGGGCGACGGATCGCGGCCCGCTGGATGCTGAGGCGCAGGCCCGACAACGAGGAAGCCCGCAACCACTGGCCTGGTTGGCCCCTGATGGTGCCCGTGCTGCTGCTGGGCACCCTGTCTGGCTACACCGTCGGCGTGGCCCTGGGCAATGCCACCACCGGCTACCACTTGCCCCTGCCCTGGGAGCTGGGGCGCCAGGCCGGCTCGGCCGGCACGCTGACCTTCAGCATCTCCGTGGGCGTCATCGCCACCTACCTCTTCTGGCTGCGCGGCCGGCTGGCCGCCACCCAGGCCCGGGCCGAGGCCGCCCAGCGCCTGGCCGCCGAGACCCAGCTCAAGCTGATGGAGAGCCAGTTGGAGCCGCACATGCTGTTCAACACCCTGGCCAATCTGCGGGCGCTCATCGGCGTGGACCCGGTCCAGGCCCAGGCCATGCTGGACCGGCTGATCGACTTCCTGCGCGGCACGCTGCAGGCCACCCGGGTCGAGCGCCACGCCCTGTCGGTCGAGTTCGCCCGCCTGGCCGACTACCTGGCCCTGATGCAGGTGCGCATGGGCGACCGGCTCGGCACCGCGCTGGAGCTGCCGGCCGAGCTGGCCGAGCTGCCCGTGCCCCCGCTGCTGCTGCAGCCCTTGGTGGAAAACGCCATCAAGCACGGGCTGGAGCCCCAGCGCGGCCCTGGCCGGCTGACGGTGCGGGCCTGGGCGACAGAAGGCCAGCTGCACCTGCAGGTGCGCGACACCGGCCGCGGCCTGGCCGCTGCCGGACGCGATGGCACGGCCGCGCCAGGCACCGGCTTTGGCACCCAGCAGGTGCGCGAACGCCTGCAGGCCCTGTTCGGCGGGCGCGCCAGCTTCCGCCTGAGCGAGCCGCCCGAGGGCGGCACCAGCGCCGACCTCACCCTGCCCCTGGACTGACCCCATGAACACACCCGCCCCCACCGCCCTGATCGCCGAGGACGAACCCCTGCTGGCCCGCGCGCTGGCCGCCGAGCTGCAACGCGCCTGGCCCGGGCTGCAGCTGCTGCCCACCGCGCCGGACGGCGAGGAGGCCGTGGTCCAGGCCCTGGCCGCCCTGCCCGACCTGCTCTTCCTGGACATCCGCATGCCGGGCCAGACTGGGCTGGAGGCGGCCCAGGCCATCGTCGAAGACTGGCCGGCCGAGCGGCCGCTGCCGCTGATCGTCTTCGTCACCGCCTACGACCAGTACGCCCTGCAGGCCTTCGAGGCCAGCGCGGTGGACTATGTGCTCAAGCCGGTGCAGGCCGAGCGCCTGGCCGCCACCTGTCGGCGGCTGCAAGGCCTGCTGGCCCAGCGGAGCGCGCCGGCCGGCCCGGCCGCGGGGGGCGAGGACGCCGCCCTGGTCGAGCGCCTGCGCCAGCTGCTGGGCGGCCCGGGCACCGCCGCCGCATCGGCGGGCACGCCGCTGCAGCTGATCCAGGCCAGCGTGGGCACCGCGGTGCACATGGTGCCGGTGGGCGAGGTGGTCTATTTCGAAGCAGCCGACAAGTACGTGCGCGTGCTGACCGCCGAGCGCGAATACCTGATCCGCATGTCGCTGCGCGAGCTGCTGCCGCAGCTGGACACGCAGCGCTTCTGGCAGGTGCACCGCGGCACCATCGTGCGTGCCGACGCCATTGCCCAGGCCCTGCGCGACGAGGCCGGACGGGTCCAGCTGAGCCTGCACCAGCGCCCCGAGCGCCTGGCCGTCAGCCGCATCTACGCCCCCCGGTTCAAGGGCATGTGAGACCGCCCCCTTGCCCGGCGCGGCCAGGGGGGGCGTCGCTACAATTCGCAGGATCACCGGGCCACCATCGGCCCGCTCACAGGACACCCTGCGCTTTCATGAGCGACACCAAGAACACCCCGGCCCACGAAGCCGTCAAGCCCGCCAACTTCCTGCGCGCCATCATCGAGCGTGACCTGGAGGCTGGCACCTATGCCCACCGCCCCTTTGGTGGCACCCCGGGTGACGCCGCCCACCACGCGGCCGGGCAGCCCGACCCGGCCAAGGTGCGGCTGCGCTTTCCGCCCGAGCCCAACGGCTACCTGCATGTGGGCCACGCCAAGAGCATCTGCCTGAACTTCGGCCTTGCGCGCGACTACGGCGGCGTCTGCCACCTGCGCTTCGACGACACCAACCCCGAGAAGGAAGAGCAGGAGTACGTCGACGCCATCGAGGAGATGGTGAAGTGGCTGGGCTGGGACTGGAACGCCTTTAGCACCCCCCACCTCTACTACGCCAGCAACTACTTCGACTTCATGTACCGGGCGGCCGAGACGCTGATCGAGCGCGGCCAGGCCTATGTGGACGAGCAGACGCCCGAGGAGATGCGCGCCAACCGCGGCGACTTCACCACCCCGGGCACCAACAGCCCCTTCCGCGACCGCACGGTGGCCGAAAACCTGGCGCGCTTCCGCGAGATGCGCGACGGCCAGCACGCCGACGGCAGCATGGTGCTGCGGGCCAAGATCGACATGGCCTCGCCCAACATCAACCTGCGCGACCCGGCCATCTACCGCATCCGCCGCGCCACCCACCACAACACGGGCGACAAATGGTGCATCTACCCGATGTACACCTTCGCGCACCCGATCGAGGACGCGCTGGAGCGCATCACCCACTCCATCTGCACCCTGGAGTTCGAGGACCAGCGGCCCTTCTACGACTGGCTGCTGGAGAACCTGGCGGACGCCGGCCTGCTGGCCCACCCGCTGCCCAAGCAGTACGAGTTCGGCCGCCTGAACCTCAGCTACGTCGTCACCAGCAAGCGCAAGCTCAAGCAACTGGTGGACGAGAAGCACGTCAGCGGCTGGGACGACCCGCGCATGCCCACGCTGGCCGGCATGCGCCGGCGCGGCTACACGCCCGCGGCCGTGCGCAAGATGGCCGATGACACCGGCGCCTCCAAGACCAATGCCTGGATCGACTACTCGGTGCTGGACATCGCCCTGCGCGCCGACCTGGAAGAGCAGGCCCCGCGCGCGATGGCCGTCATCGACCCGGTCAAGCTCAAGCTGACGAACTACGCCGAGGTCTTCGGCAGCGCCGAGCACCGCGAGCCCTGCAGCGCCCCGGCCCACCCGCACCACCCCGAACTGGGCCAGCGCAGCTTCAGCCTGGGACCCGAGCTGTGGATCGAGCGCGAGGACTTCGCCGAGGTGCCACCCAAGGGCTTCTTCCGGCTCTTCCCTGGCAACAAGGTGCGCCTGAAGTACGGCTACGTCATCGAGTGCACCGGCTGCGAGAAGGATGCCGACGGCACCGTCACCGCCGTGACCGCCACCGTGCTGCCCGACACCAAGAGCGGCACCCCGGGCGCCGACGCGGTCAAGGTCAAGGGCGTGCTCACCTGGGTGGGCGTGCACGATGGCGTGGCCGCCGAGATCCGCCTGTTCGACCGCCTGTTCACCGAGGCCCAGCCCGATGCCGGTGGCCGCGATTTCCTCAGCGTGCTCAACCCGGGCAGCAAGAAGATCGTCCAGGGCTACCTGGAGCCCTCCCTGGCCCATGCCCCGCCGGAGGCCCGCTACCAGTTCGAACGCCACGGCTACTTCGTGACGGACCGACTGGACCACCGCGCCGACGCCCCGGTGATCAACCGCATCACCGGCCTGCGGGACAACTGGGCCAAGTAAGCCCCTCCCGCTTCCCCCGCGCAGGCGCCCCATCCGGGCGCCTGTGCCGCTTCTGGCAAGACCCACCATGTCCCGCCCTGCAAACCGCGCGGCCAGCGTGCCGCTGATCGACCTCGGTCGCGTGCTGGCCTCCCAGCTGATCGTCTGGCACCACCTGACCCTCTACAGCCCACTGCAGGCCCAGCTCGACCCGCTGGCGCCCTCGCTGTGGTCCTGGCTGGCCGACCCCGCCCGCATGGCGGTGCAGATCTTCCTGGTGATGGGCGGCTACCTGGCCGCCATGCAGTGGCTGCCCCATCCGGACGCCGGGGATCGCCTGCCCCCGGCGGCCCTGCCGCGCGCGCTGTGGCAGCGCTATCTGCGCCTGGTGCCGGCCTGCATCGTGGCGCTGGGCGCGGCGGTGCTCAGTGCCGAGCTGGCCCGCTGGCTCACCGGCGACCCCCACCTGCCGCCCACGCCCAGCTGGAGCCAGTGGCTGGTCAACCTGCTGCTGCTGCAGGACATCCTGGGCCAGGACGCCCTGAACGCCGGGCTCTGGTACGTGGCCATCGACCTGCAGCTCTTCGGCCTGGTGCTGCTGATCGTGGCGCTGCGCCACCACGCCGCCTGGCGCGGCGGGCTGACGGTCGGCCTGGTGCTGGGACTGACGGTGGCTTCGCTGTTCGGCTTCAATCTGCGGCATGAGCTGGACGCCTGGGCGCTGTACTTCTTCGGCAGCTACGGCCTGGGCATGCTGGCGGCCTGGGTGCGCAACGCCCGCCACCACCACCACGCCTGGCTGGGCCAGGCCTTTCTGGCCGGCGTGGTCCTCACGGCCCTGAACCTGGCCTGGCGCGACCGCCTGGTGGTGGCCGGCATCACCGCCCTGTGCCTGGCGAACCCGTGGCTCAACGGCCCGCTGTGGAGCCGCCTGGCCCAGTGGGGGCCGCTGCCCTGGCTGGCCCGCACCTCCTACGCGGTCTTCCTGGCCCATTACCCGGTCTGCGTGCTGACCGGCGCGGTGGTCAGCGCCTTTTGGCCCGACACCGCCGTCTTCAGCGCCCTGGGGCTGCTGGTCACCTGGGCCCTGGCCTTGCTGGCCGGCTGGGCCCTGCATGTGGGCGTGGAGCAGCAGGTCAAGGGATGGGGCCGAGCCCCCATGCGCCTGCCCGCAGGGGCCCTGCCCGCCACGCACTGACCCCGGAGGGCGAGCCACCCTTCCGTCCGTGCCCGGAGTCGGGCACGACGGTTTTGCTTGCAGAGTTTGCTTGCAGAGATATCCAATATCCTGGATGATTCCTCCATCATGAAGGAACCCTCCACGGAGCTGAACGACCGCATCGCCGAGCGCGTGCGCAGCCTGCGGTCCGAGCGCGGCCTGTCGCTGGACGCCCTGGCCGCCCGCTCCGGGGTCAGCCGGTCCATGATCTCGCTGATCGAACGTGGCGAGAACAACCCCACCGCCGTGCTGCTGGACCGCCTGGCCCAGGCCCTGGACGTGCCCCTGGCCTCGCTCTTCGACAGCCCGACCCCACCGCCCGAGCCCATCGCCCGGCGTGCGGCGCAGATGGTCTGGCGCGACCCGGCCTCCGGCTATCTGCGTCGCAGCGTCTCCCCCGGCGGGCCCGACACCCGCACCCAGCTGGTCGAGGTGGAGTTCCCGCCCCAGGCCCGGGTGGCCTACGACAGCCTGGAGCGGCTGCAAGGCGTGCAGCAGCTGGTCTGGCTGCTGGAAGGCCGGCTGCAGCTCACCGTCGACCAGACCGTCCACACCCTGGAGGCCGGCGACTGTCTGGCCATGACCCTGGACAAGCCCATCGTCTTCCACAACCCCGGCCAGACGCCCGCGCGCTACGCCGTGGTGCTGACCCGGAACTGAGATGAACCCCTCCGCGCTTCACGCCCTCGCCTGGACCATCCGCCGCGTCGAGCGGCTCAACCCGCGCCAGATCGACGAACTCGCGGCCCTGTTGGTGGCCGTGGTGCACGCCGGTGCCTCGGTGGGCTTCATGGCGCCGCTGAGCCTGGAGAAGGCCCGGCGCTTCTGGCAGGACATCGACGCGGCCGTGCAGCGCGGCGAACGCGCCCTGCTGCTGGCCGAGCTAAGCGACGCGGACGGGAACGCACGCGTGGTCGGCACGGTGCAGCTCATCCTGGATCAACCGGAAAACCAACCCCACCGCGCCGACCTGGCCAAGATGCAGGTGGCCCCCGAGATGCAGCGCCAGGGCCTGGGCGCCGCCCTGATGCAGGCCGCCGAGGACACCGCCCGCGCCTGCGGCAAAACCGTGCTGGTGCTGGACACCGTCACCGGCAGCGCCGGCGACCGGCTCTACAGCCGCATGGGCTGGCAGCGCGTGGGCGAGGTGCCCAGCTATGCCCTGTGGCCCGATGGCCGGCCCTGCCCCACGACCTACTTCCACAAGCAGCTCACATGAACAAGATCACCCTGCGCCCCTGCGAGGCCGACGCGCACGCCGACGCCATCCTGGCCATCTTCAACGAGGCCATCGCCCACAGCACCGCGCTGTACGAGTACCAGCCGCGCACCCTGCAGACCATGGCCACCTGGTTCGCCACCAAGCAGGCCGGTGGCTTTCCGGTGATCGGTGCCTTCGACCCGGCCGGCGAGCTGCTGGGCTTCGCCAGCTGGGGCACGTTCCGGGCCTTCCCGGCCTTCAAGTACACCGTGGAGCACTCGGTCTATGTGCGCCACGACCAGCGTGGCCGCGGCATCGGCGAGCAGCTGCTGCGCGAGCTGCTGCGTCTGGCCGAGGCCAGCGACCGGGTGCATGCCCTGATCGCCGGCATCGACATGCAGAACAGCGGCAGCATCGCCCTGCACGAGAAGCTGGGCTTCCGGCCGGTGGGCGTGCTGCCGCAGGTGGGCTTCAAGTTCGGCCGCTGGCTGGACCTGGGCTTCTGGCAGCGGACCCTGGCCACGCCCCGCCAGCCGGTGGACGGTTGAGACCTGGGCCCAGGCGCCGGCTCAGGCTGCTGCGCCAGCGCGGATCAGCGTGCCCACATGCTCGCCGCGCAGCGCCGCGGTCAGGCGGCCAGGCACCAGGCCATTGACCACCTGCACCTGGCCGATGTGACGGGCGTTGGCCATGCTCTCCAGCATGGCCCGGTCCACCGGCAGCGGCCCGGGGCGCTTCAGCAGCTCGGCGGCGCTCACCTCGCGCAGCAGCTCGGCGCTGCCGGCTTCGGGGCCGTTGGGGTCGGTGCTGCAAATGCCGTCCACGTCTTCCACGAGGGTCAGGCCGGCAGCCCCCAGCGCATCGGCGGCCAGGAAGGCACCAGTGTCGGCCCGGTGGGCGGGGATGCGCGCGCCGGGGAACTCATGGTGGTGATAGGGCGGAAAGGCGCTGCCCACCACCGCCCGCGCGGCCTGCAAATGGATGGCCAGTTGATTGGCGATGGTCGGGTGTTCCACGTAGGACACGCCGTCGGCCGACAGCATGGCCGCCAGGATGTGACCGTTCTGCCCGGCCTCGCTGGCCGCCAGCGGGGCCAGCGAGCCGACCGGCAGGCCCAGGTCCAGGCCCACGCCATAGACATGCCGAGCCCGCAGGCCGGCGCCGGTCAGGAACAGCAGCCGGTGTTCCGGCAGCAGCTGGCGGATCTCCTCGACCAGGGGCAGGATGGCGGCCGCGCCGCGGTCCATCAGGCGGCCGCCGATCTTCACGACCTGCAGCCAGGGCAGCAGGCGCATGGGCTTGACGCCCGCCACGGGGCGGGTGAGTGCGCTGTTCTGCAGGGTCTGGCGCGCCAGCGCCGAGGCGACATGCTTGATGCCGGTGGTGGTGTCAGTCATGGCATCTGGCCTTTCAATCCGCAGTGATGAGGGTGCCGACGTGCTCGCCAGCCAGCGCCCGGGTCAGGTTGCCGGGCTTGAGCCCGTTGATCACCTGCACCTCGCGCACATGCCGGGCCGACTGCAGCAGGTCCAGCACCGGGAACTCGAGGATCGAATCCTGCAGCCCCTTGGCCTTCATCTCGTCCACCGAGATCTTCGGGATGAAGGTGGCGCCCTTGTCCGTCTTGGGATTGGCGGTGAACAGACCGTCCTCGTCCTTCACGTAGATCATGCGCTTGCAGCCGAACTGCTCGGCCACCAGATAGCAGCCGGCATCGGTGCGGTACGGCGGGATCACGCCCTCGGCCGAAGGCCGCATCCAGAGCTTGTAGGGCGGCATGCCGCTGAAGACCACGGCATTCACCTCGGCCAGGTACAGCGGCACCGCCGACAGGCCGGCGCCGTCCACCGCGGAGATGCCGTGCTGGGCCATCAACTGGCCCAGCATGGCGGCGTTCTGGTCGGCCACCGAGGCGCCCAGCTGCGCCAGCACGCCGGCCGGCAGGTTCAGCCCCGCAGCGATGGAATAAAGGTGGCGGGCCCGCGTGCCCGCGCCAGTGCCGATCAGCATCTTGTGCTGCTTGCGCGCCGCGACGATCTCGTCGACCAGGGGGAACACCGCCGCACGACCGCGGTCGATGATGCTCTGGCCACCGATCTTCAGCACGGTGGCGTCCGGCAGGATGCGGAAGTCGGACGCCGTTTCGGCGGCAGCCAGCAGTTCGGGATCTGACAGCGTGCGCTGCATCAGCAGCGCTTCCAGCGCCGTGGGGGTGGGGGTCATGGGCGTCCTTCCCGGTTCAAGCCAATGGGTGACAGGACTCAAGCATGCCGCATGCCGATACCGCATGCCGATGCGCGAGTGCCGCTTCTGGGCCGGCCGCGCGTGACACGGACCTGCCAAAACCCCACAACGCTAAGGGAATACGCTATGTAGATGCAACCGTAACCCAGGCCCGCGCTCGGACCCAGCCCTCGACGCCTCGGAGGCCCTGGCGCCCTCAGTGGCCGGCCACCCGCCCCAGCGCGTCGCCCACCGCCTGGCGGAATTGGCGCAGTGCCGCCAGTTCGCCATCGGGCGCGGCCAACGCGGGCCAGAGCATCTCCACCAGGCCGGCGGCCGTGGCCTCCACATCCAGCTTGTCCGCCCCGGCCGCCCCCTGGCCGATCACCTCCCACAGCAGGTGCTCCACCGGGCCCAGCACCAGCGCGCGCATCAGGCGCAGCGGCAGGTCCTGGCGGATCTCGCCACGTTCGCGGCCGCGGGCCAGCAGATCCATCAGCGGCGCGGTGTAGCGGCGCTGCAGCGGCTGGAAGGCCTCCGCAAAGTCCTGCCCCTTGCTGCGCCCCTCGGACAGCACCAGCGCGCACAGCCCGGTGCCCTGGATCAGAAACAGCCGCAGGTGGGTGCGCACGAAGTAGGCCAGTTGCTCACGCGCGGGCCGGTCCGGCGGCATGCCGCCCTCCATGGCCGCGATGATCTCGTCGTACCAGTCGGCGATGACGCGCACGCACAGCTCGCGCTTGCCGTGGAAATAGGTGAACACCGTGGCCTCGGAAACGCCCAGGCGCTGGGCGATTTCGGTGGTGGTGGCGCGCTCGTAGCCCTTCTCGGCGAAGACCTCGCGGCCCACCCGCAGGATGTCGCGCATGCGCTGCTCGCTGCGGGCACTGGTGCCGCCGCGGCGGGTGGTGGCAAAGCCGGCTTCGGTCTGGGGCATGGTATTTTTTGAGTGTTACTCAATTTTGTCAGAGCCCACATGACTTGATCAATCTCAGAGAGGCCTCGGAACTGCTAGGGAAATCCCCCAGGATCGCCGGATGCTTTATTGAGTGAAACTCAAAACAACGATCCGCAGGAGACAGACCCCATGTTCGAATCCACCTTCACCTTCCCGCTGGGCGAGGACATCGCCGCGCTGCGGGAGGCCGTGCGCACCTTCGCCCAGGCCGAGATCGCCCCGCGCGCCGCCCAGGTCGACCGCGACAACCTCTTCCCCGCCGACCTCTGGCGCAAGCTGGGCGAGATGGGCGTGCATGGCCTGACCGTGCCGGAGGAGTACGGCGGCACCGCCATGGGCTATGTGGCCCACATGGTGGCGATGGAGGAGATCAGCCGGGCCAGCGCCTCCGTCGGCCTGTCCTACGGCGCGCACAGCAACCTGTGCATCAACCAGATCAAGCGCAACGGCAGCGCGGCCCAGAAGGCCAAATACCTGCCCAAGCTGGTCAGCGGCGAGCATGTGGGTGCTCTGGCCATGAGCGAGCCGGGCGCCGGCTCCGACGTGGTGAGCATGACGCTGCGCGCCGAGAAGAAGGGCGACCGCTACGTGCTCAACGGCAGCAAGATGTGGATCACCAATGGCGGCGATGCCGACACGCTGGTGGTCTACGCGAAGACCGAGCCCCAGGAAGAGGGCCCCCACGCTTCGCTGCCCCCCGAGGGGGCTCGCCCGGCTTCGGGCGGCCGTGCGCCCGGGCGAGGCGCCAAGAGCCTGACCGCCTTCATCATCGAGAAGGGCTTCCAGGGCTTCAGCCACGGTCACCACCTGGACAAGCTGGGCATGCGCGGCTCCAACACCTTCCCCCTGTTCTTCGACCACTGTGAAGTGCCCGAAGAAAACGTGCTGGGCGGCGAAGGCAATGGCGCCAAGGTGCTGATGAGCGGCCTGGACTACGAGCGCGTGGTGCTGTCCGGCGGGCCGCTGGGCATCATGGCGGCCTGCATGGACGCGGTGGTGCCCTATGTGCACGAGCGCAAGCAGTTCGGTCAACCCATCGGCGAGTTCCAGCTGATGCAGGGCAAGCTGGCCGACATGTACAGCACCTTCCAGGCCTGCCGCGCCTATGCCTATGCGGTGGCCCAGGCCTGCGACCGTGGGGATCATTCCCGCACCCTGCGCAAGGACGCGGCCGGCGTCATCCTCTACACCGCCGAGAAGGCCACCTGGATGGCCGGCGAGGCCATCCAGACCCTGGGCGGCGTGGGCTACACCAAGGACTTCCCGGTGGAGCGCCTGTGGCGCGATGCCAAGCTCTACGAGATCGGCGCGGGCACCAGCGAGATCCGCCGCATGCTGATCGGCCGCGAGCTGTTCGCCGAGACGATCTGACCATCCCAGAGCCACCCAAGGCCACGAGGCGAGGAGACACCCCCATGCACGATCCCATGCGCGAAGGGCCCCTGACCCACAGCCAGGACCGCGGCAGCACCGATGTGCCGCTGATCGAGGACACCATCGGCGCCCTGTTCGACGCCACCGTGGCCGCCCACCCGCACCGCGAGGCGCTGGTCAGCGTGCACCAGGGCCGGCGCCTGACCTACCAGCAGCTGCAGGCCCAGGCGGACCAACTGGCCAGCGCCCTGCTGCGCCAGGGCCTGCACAAGGGCGACCGCGTCGGCATCGGTCGC
>NZ_BADL01000449.1 GCF_000333615.1 Ideonella sp. B508-1
CATGATACCGTGTGAGGGATTGATCGAAAATTCAACGGAGACAGCCACTTGACGCCGGTTCAATCGGGGATGTTCGGGAGCATCACGGTTGTTGGTGGCGCAAAATGGGGTCGATAACTAGTTGAACTAAACCGCTGACGCGGTGGCTGCCTGGCGAGGGTGGTCACCGCGTTTGACGTTGTGGGGGAGCTTGCCTGGGAAGGCGAGCGGGAGAAGCCTTCGGTCGGGGAATGGACCCCGGTAGACAGGAGAAGGCGATGACCCCGTTGCGACAACAGATGGTGGATGCGATGCAGGTGCGCGGGCTGGCGGTGCGCACGCAGCAGACCTACGTGGACGCGCTGGCGCGCATGGCCAAGTACTACGGGCGCAGCCCAGCGCAGCTGGATGCGGCGCAGATCGAGGCCTACATGCTGCACCTGTCCAAGGACTTGAGGCGTTCGTTCTCGACGATCAACCAGGTGTCCTCGGCCAGCCGGTTTCTGTTCCGGCACGTGCTCGGACGCGAGGACCGGGGCATGCAGCCGCCGGTGGCGCGCACGCCGCAGCGTCAACCGGAGTTGCTCGGGCGCGAGCAGATCGCGCAACTGCTGGGGGCCTGCCGCCGGCCCATGAGCCGGATGCTGCTGCAAGTGCTGTATGCCAGCGGCCTGCGGCTGTCGGAGGCGCTGGCCCTGCGGGTGTGCGATGTGGACTCGGCCGCGGACCGCATGTGCCTGCGCATCGTGCAGGGCAAGGCTGGGGTGGACCGCTACACCCTGCTGAGCCCGACCCTGCTGGGCTTGCTGCGCGCGCATTGCCGACGCTACCAATGCCACCGCAGCGAGGCGGGCCGGCTGTTCTTCAACCCGAGCACGGGGGCTGCGTTGAGCGCCACCAGCGTGCAACGCCACTACGGGGCGGCCAAGCAGGCTGCGGGCATCACCAAGGGTGGTTGCACGCACACGCTGCGCCACTGC
>NZ_BADL01000448.1 GCF_000333615.1 Ideonella sp. B508-1
CGCCCCAAGGAGCCGTAGAGCCCGCAGTGGACGCGGGCCACCTGCGGCAGCAGGGCTTCGCTGCGCAGGCGCAGGCCGAAGAGGCGCGCGGCGCGCATCGGCCCCACGGTGTGGGAGCTGCTGGGGCCGATGCCGACCTTGAACAGGTCGAAGACGGAGACCGCCACGGTGGCGCTCTGCCTCAGGCCTGGGTGTCGCCGTAGGCGCTCACCGGCAGGCAGCTGCAGAACAGGTTGCGGTCGCCGTAGACGTTGTCCACGCGGCCCACCGGCGACCAGTACTTCACCTGCTTCAGGCTGGCCACCGGGTAGGCGGCCACCTCGCGGCTGTACGGGTGCGTCCATTCGCCACTCAGCAGGCTGGCGGCGGTGTGCGGTGCGTTGTGCAGCGGGTTGTCCTCGCGCGGCCAGACCCCAGCCTCGACCTGGCGGATCTCCTCGCGGATGGCGATCATCGCGTCGCAGAAGCGGTCCAGCTCGAACAGGGGTTCGCTTTCGGTGGGTTCCACCATCAGCGTGCCGGCCACCGGGAAGCTCAGCGTCGGGGCGTGGAAGCCGTAGTCGATCAGGCGCTTGGCCACGTCCTCGGCGCTCACGCCGCTGCTGTCCTTCAGCCGGCGCAGGTCCAGGATGCACTCGTGGGCCACGCCGCCGCCCTTCACGCCGGCCACGTTGCCGCTGAAGTGGATGTCGTAGTGGTCGGCCAGGCGTGCGGCCACGTAGTTGGCGTTCAGGATGGCGGTCTCGGTGGCGGCGGTCAGGCCGGCCGTGCCCATCATGCGCACATACATCCAGCTGATCGGCAGCACGGCGGCATTGCCGTAGGGCGCGGCGCTGACGGCGCCGACGCCGCCCGCGCGCACCTGGCCGGCCGTGGCATGGCCGGGCAGGAAGGGCACCAGGTCCTCCACCACGCAGACCGGGCCGACGCCCGGGCCCCCGCCGCCGTGCGGGATGCAGAAGGTCTTGTGCAGGTTCAGGTGGCTCACGTCGCCACCGAACTGGCCCGGCGCGGCCACACCCACCAGGGCGTTCATGTTGGCGCCGTCCACATACACCCGGCCGCCGTACTGGTGGACCATGGCGCAGAGTTCCTTCACCTGCAGGTCATAGACGCCGTAGGTGGAAGGGTAGGTGATCATGATGCAGGCCAGCTTCGCGGCATGCTGCTCGCACTTGGCCTTCAGGTCGCCCAGGTCCACGCTGCCGTTGGCATCGCACTTGACGACGACCACCTGCAGGCCGGCCATCATCGCGCTGGCCGGGTTGGTGCCGTGGGCGCTCTCCGGGATCNAGCAGATGTTGCGGTGGCCTTCGCCGCGGCTGGCGTG
>NZ_BADL01000447.1 GCF_000333615.1 Ideonella sp. B508-1
TGTGCTGTCGCTGTTCGCTCTTCGAAAAGGAACTTCAGAATGAATTCCAAGACCACCTATGCACTCAGCCTCGTCCAGCAGGCACTCTCCAAGTACACGGATGTTCCGCAAGAAGGCATCCAGATGGACACGGCGCTGCTGGACCTGCAGATCGACTCCCTGACGCTGGCCGAATTGCTGTTCGAGCTGGAAGACAGTGTGGGGAGCTCGATTTCCGAGGTTGCCACGCCGCCCAAGCTGGTGGGTGAACTCGTGGCCCTGGTCGAGCCGTTCATCGGCGATGAAGGCCTCAAGACGGCTGCCTGAGCATGCGCCGCGTTGCCGTGACAGGGTTGGGGCTGGTGTCCTCCCAGGGAACAGACGCCCAGGCGGTCTTCGAGGCATGGTGCCAGGGCATCGGCGGCATTGGCCTGCATGACATCGGCGAGGCCCCGCACACCCTGCGCATACCCTATGCCCTGTGCAGGGAATTCGACGCCGCACCCGTGCTCGGGCGGACCCGTCTGACGACGATGGACCGCGTCAGCCAGCTGGGCACCGTCGCGGCACAGTCCGCATGGGGCGATGCTGGCCTGGCGGATCTGCCCGCCGAGGTTCGCGATGACGTGGCCGTGCATTGGGGAACTGGCGGTGGCGGGACTCATACCACGGAGCGCAGCTATCGCGACCTCTTTCTCAAGGGGCGCAGTCGCATCTCGCCGCTCTCCGTGGTGCTCGGCATGCTCAATGCTTCGGCCTCCCACATCGCCCTGCAGCTGGGGCTGGGCGGTGAGTGCCTGACCTATTCGGTGGCTTGCGCTTCCTCTTCCGTGGCGATTGGCGAGGCCTTTCGGCGCATCCGGGCGGGGGAGCTCACGCTGGCGGTCGCCGGTGGATCCGAGGCGGCCATGCCCTATGGCGCAGCGAAGGCCTGGGAGTCCTTGCAGGTGCTGGCACCCGCATCCGTCGAGGGGCCGCCGCAGTGTCGCCCGTTCAGTGCGAACCGTCAGGGGCTGGTGCTGGGGGAGGGGGCTGCCGCACTGGTGCTGGAGGACTGGGACCATGCCAAGGCGCGTGGTGCGCGCATCTATGCCGAAATTGCCGGTTACGGGGGCTCTTGCGATCACAGCCACCTGACCGCGCCGGATGCGCAGGGGCAGCTTCGTGCGCTGCGAAAGGCCTTGCGTGACGCCGACGTTCAACCGCATCAGATTGACCATGTGAACGCCCATGGCACCGCGACCCGGGAAGGTGATCCGGTGGAGGTTCAGGCCCTGCTGGGGCTGCTGGCGGACCATGCGCCCGAAGTCTCGGTCAGCGCGACCAAGTCGCTTCATGGGCATTTGCTGGGCGCGGCCGGCGCCATTGAAGCCCTGGCGACGGTCTTGATGCTGCATCGTCACTGCCTGCCGCCCACTTTGAACCTGGATCCACTGCATCTGGCCTGCCCGGGGCTGAACCATGTGCGGCGACCTGACACCTCAAGCCGGCGTCTGCGGGTGGCACTGTCGAACTCGGTTGGCTTCTGATGCAGCAACGCCTTCCTGGTGCTGCGCTCGCTTGAAGCCGCTCTGGCATGACCGTGCAGGAGGTGCCTTCATCTCCTGTCCAACTGATTGCTGATGCTGTTCTGCATCTCCGCACATTCACCCGACTTCTTGTATTCGCCGTGCTCGGCGCATTGGCTGGCACCCGCCTAACACAAATACGATGTCTAGGCCATCTTCACCTTCACTTCCTACAAGGCCATGCTGGCACTCGATCATATTCTGCATATCGATCACTCCGCCTATGCAGTTCTACACCGATGCGACCCCCTGCACGGCCTGTGACGGTGCCAGGAAGGGGCAGCCGTTCAAGGGGCTGGAGATCCTCTGGGGGCTGCATGAGACCCCGGGGGGCCTGGAAGGCGGGCGCATTCTGGATCCCAGCGATGGACACATCTACAGCTGCGACATCCATTTGACGCCCGATGCCCGCAGGATCGAGGTGGTGGCCTACAAAGGCGTGCCCTGGCTGGGGCATGCGATGGTCTGGCAGCGCCCATGAACCCCTGGCCCCATGGACGCAGGAGGTTCCTGCCCGCCGCTCTGTTGCTGGCACTGGGCTGCCTGCCTGCCGCCGTTCGGGCATGGGGATCGCTGATCTTGCTGGAGCCGCCACCCCAGACGGACAGCCTGTCCATGGGGGCTTCCTATTGGCGGGTGCCCAGATCGCCGGATGGCATCCATGCCGACCGGGCGGTGCTGCCCGCATTCGACTATGAGCGGCACGATGGCATCTTCGTCTCCACGGAGACCGGGCTGGGCTACAACGCCTCACAGACCGATCAATGGCAGGCCGGCGTGCGGCTGTGGCCGCAGTTCGGGCGGAGTCGTCAGGACAGCAGCGCTGAACTGCCGCGGATCGGGCCGCGCATGCAGGGACAGGGTTACGCGAACCTGCTGCTGGCCGATGTGGTGCTGGTGCAAAGTGCCATTTCCGCCGGATCCGGTCAGGGCAGAGGCGGGGTCCAGGCCGAGTGGGGGCTGAGTTCCGCCATCCCATGGTCCACCGGCATGCTGGGGGTGGGGGCCGCGGCCACCTTGGGCAACAGGGTCTTCAGGCGTGACTACACCGGTGTCGACCAGGCGGGCTGGACCGACTGGTCTTGGACCCTCAGCCTGGATCAGAAGTTGAGCGGCCCATGGCACATGGATGGACAGTGGCAACGTGCACAGATCCTGCGCCATGGTGCCAATGGCGCTTCGGGTGATCCGGCATGGCATCCCTCGGCGCTGCTGCTGAGTCTCTGGCGGGATTGGTAAGGGGACGCGGGTCTCGTGCAGCTGCATGGGCCTTGACGGGTGTCGTGTCTTGCCGACCAGGAAGCGGTAAGCTCTCTGCCCCGCTCTGTGACCCGAAAACCAAGATGAGAATCCCCATGAACTGCCTGGCCGCCGCCGCTGTGACCGCGCTGCTGGCCGGTACGGCCCAGGCCGAAGACCTGCTGATCAAGATCGGCACCGTGAACGCCACCAGCGGTGGCGCCGCCCACCTGGGCA
Organism: Ideonella sp. B508-1; assembly: GCF_000333615.1. GTDB lineage: Bacteria > Pseudomonadota > Gammaproteobacteria > Burkholderiales > Burkholderiaceae_C > Ideonella. The sequence continues at coordinate 3,024 of NZ_BADL01000447.1, forward strand.
AAGACAACGAGAACGGCGCCCGCCTGGCCGTGGAAGAGCTCAATGCCAAAGGCTTGACCATCGGCGGCAAGAAGGCCAGGTTCGAACTGCTGGCCGAAGACGATGCCGGCGATCCCAAGCAGGGCACGACCGCGGCGCAGAAGTTCGCCGACGAGAAGGTCAATGGCGTGATCGGCCACCTGAACTCGGGCACCTCGATTCCGGCCTCGCGCATCTACGCCGGCGCCGGCATCCCGCAGATCGCCGCCAGCGTCACCAACCCCAAGTACACCCGCCAGGGTTTCAAGACCACCTTCCGCGTGGTGGCCGACGACGTGCACCTGGGGGCCACCCTGGGCAAGTACGCGGTGCAGACCCTGCACGCCAACAGCATCGTCGTCATCGACGACCGTACCGCCTATGGCCAGGGTGTGGCCGACGAGTTCGACAAGGGCGTGAAGGCCGCGGGCGGCAAGGTGGTCAAGCGTGAGTTCACCAATGACAAGGCCACCGACCTGATGGGTATCCTGACCTCGGCCAAGGCGGCGCGTCCGGACGTCATCTTCTACGGTGGCATGGACGCCGTGGGCGGCCCGCTGGCCAGGCAGATGAAGCAGCTGGGCATCCAGGCCAAGCTGATGGGAGGCGACGGCCTGTGCACCAGCGAGATGCCCAAGCTGGCCGCGGGCGCCCTGGCCGATGGCCAGCTCATCTGCGCGGAGGCCGGTGGCATCGACCCCAACGACAAGGCTGCCGTCAAGGGCATGGACGACTTCAAGGCCCGCTTCAAGAAGCGCTTCGGCACGGAGGTGCAGCTGTATGCGCCCTACACCTACGACGCCACGATGGTGATGGCCCAGGCCATGGTGAAGGCCAACTCGGCCGATCCTGCCAAGTACCTGCCGGTGCTGGCCAAGACCAGCGGCTACAAGGGCGTGACCGGCAGCATCACCTTCGACGAGAAGGGGGACATCCAGAACGGCGCCCTGACACTGTCCACCTTCAAGGCCGGGCAGAAGGCCACGATCGGCGTCGTGCGTTGACGCCATCCGGGGCGGCGGGCACCCCTCACCACGGGGCCGCTCGCTGCCTCACAGCTGGAAGGTGGACACCGCGCCCACCAGTTGGGTGGATTGTTCTTTCAGCGCTTCGGCCGCAGCGGCCGATTGCTCGACCAGGGCCGCATTCTGTTGGGTCATCTGATCGAACTGCCGGATGGCCTGGTCGATCTCGTGCAGGGTGTGGGCCTGGGAGGCGGTGGAGGACGAGATCTCCGCCACGATGTCGGTCACCTTCTGCACGCTCTGCACCATGTGGCCGATGGTGTTGCCGGTGCGCTGCACCAGGGCGCCACCCCTCTCAACCTGCTCGCTGGAGGCCGCGATCAGCTCGCGGATCTCCTTGGCTGCGGTGGAACTGCGCTGCGCCAGGGTGCGCACTTCGCCAGCCACCACGGCGAAGCCGCGGCCTTGCTCACCCGCCCGGGCGGCTTCGACCGCGGCATTGAGTGCCAGGATGTTGGTCTGGAAGGCAATGCCGTCGATCACACCGATGATGTCCGCGATCCGGCTGGAGGCCTTCTGGATCTCGTCCATGCTCTGAACGACTTCGCGCACCAGGGTATCGCCCTCGGTGGCCACCTCGGAGGCTGAGCGGGCCAACTGGTTGGCCTGCTGGGCCGCGTCGGCATTGGCGCGAACGGCTTCGGCCAGGTGCTGGGTGGCCGCGCCCGTTTCCTCGATGCTGGAGGCCGCCATTTCGGTCCGCGCGGAGAGGTCGTTGCTGCCGGAGGAGATTTCGCTGGACGCCGTCTCGACCTGGTGGGCCGCCTGCCTGACCTGCTCGATGGTGCGTGCCAGGCTGTGCTGCATGGCTTGCAGGGCGCCCTGCAGCTGGCCCAGCTCGTCGCGCCCATGGGCGCCCAGTTGGTGGGTCAGGTCACCCTCGGCGATCTTGGCCGCATGTCGCTGCGCTTGTGCCACGGGCTGCGTGATGGTGCTTGTCATCCACAGCGCCACGGCCGTGCCCACGCCCACGCCAGCCACCAGCAGCACGATCTGTAGCATGCGGATGCCCCGGACCATCTCGTCGGCACGTGCGCTGGCCTCCGCCAGCTCGGTGTGCATCTGGTCGGCATAACGGCGGATGGTGGCCAGGTAGTCGTTCATGGCGGGAATCAGACTCCGGGCCACTTCGCCGCGAATGTCCTCGCCAGCCTCCTTGCGCTTGACCAGGGCATTGCGCAGATCGGCGTACTTGCTGCGGGCCTGGGCGATGTCTTCGGAGATCTGCTTGGCTTGCGGGCTGGGGCTGTGGTCGGCCAGATCCTTCTGCAGCGCATCGATCTGCTTGGAGATTTCAGCCTGATTGGCGGTGAAGGCCTTGATGAATTCCGGGCTGTCGCTCGTCAATGAGACGATGCGGCGCTGGATGTTGGCTTCGCTCAGTCCCGCCCAGGTACGGGCCTTGTCCAGATCCTGAGCCTGCACCTCCACGAGCTGCTGAAACTCGGCCTGGAGTTGCCCCAGCTTCAACAGTCCCACCACCGAAGCGACGATGAGCAGCAGGGCTGAAGCCAGGAAGCCGAGCAGCATCCGGGTCCGAAGGGAGGCGTGGGCGAGGGCGGAGGTGGTCATGGCAGCATCCAGGGGCACGGCGACAAGCCTGAGCCGGAATGATGTCGCCTGCCCTTCGGAGAAAAACAGCTTAAAACCGGCCATTCCTGTGGCCAGTTCCAGGCTTGTCAGGGACAGCTGACACACCTTGCGGCGGGAGCATGGCCCCCGGCTCAGCACTCCACGATGTTGACCGCCAGGCCGCCGCGGGCGGTTTCCTTGTACTTGGTCTTCATGTCGGCGCCGGTCTCGCGCATGGTCTTGATGACCTTGTCCAGGCTGACATGGTGGGTGCCGTCGCCGCGCAGGGCCATGCGGGCGGCGTTGACGGCCTTGACCGAGGCGATGGCATTGCGCTCGATGCAGGGGATCTGTACCAGGCCGCCCACCGGGTCGCAGGTCAGGCCCAGGTGGTGCTCCATGCCGATCTCGGCGGCGTTCTCCACCTGCTCGGGCGTGCCGCCCAGCACGGCGGCCAGGGCCCCGGCAGCCATGGAGCAGGCCACGCCCACCTCGCCCTGGCAACCCACCTCGGCGCCGCTGATGCTGGCGTTCTCCTTGTAGAGGATGCCGATGGCCGCGGCAGTGAGCAGGAAATCCATGACGCCCTGCGTGTTCGCCCCGGGCACGAAGCGGTGGTAGTAGTGCAGCACGGCGGGCACGATGCCGGCCGCGCCGTTGGTCGGCGCGGTCACCACGCGGCCCCCGGCCGCGTTCTCCTCGTTGACGGCCAGGGCGTAGAGGTTCACCCAGTCCAGCACCTGCAGCGGGTCCTTCAGGGCCGCCTCGGGGTGTTCGGTCAGCGCGCGGTAGAGCGCGGCGGCGCGGCGCTTGACCTTGAAGCCCCC
>NZ_BADL01000446.1 GCF_000333615.1 Ideonella sp. B508-1
ACTCATTGAGGCCGCCGGCCTTCTCGCGGGCGTCGAAGACGACCACGCTGTGGCCCTGCATGGCCAGGCCGTGGGCACAGGCCAGGCCGGCCGGGCCGGCGCCCACCACCGCCACATGGCGGCCGGTGGCCGGTGCGCGGGTGAAGAAAGTGCTGGCCGGCAGCGTCATCGCCGCATCCACCGCGTGACGCTGCAGACGGCCGATGGCGATGGGCTGGCCCTGCTGGGTGTTGCGCACGCAGACGGCTTCGCACAGCTCCTCGGTGGGGCAGACGCGGGCGCACAGACCGCCCAGCGGGTTGGCCGCCAGGATCGCCTTGGCCGCGCCGCGCAGGTCGCCATCGCCGATGCGGCGGATGAACTGCGGCACCGGGATGTGGGTGGGACAGGCCTGCTCGCAGGGCGCGTCGTGGCAGTAGAGGCAGCGCTCGGCTTCCAGCAGCGCCTGGGCGCGGGTGAGCGGGGCTTCGGCGGCGGCGGCGATGGCCTGCGCGGGATGGGGGGTCGGGGACACGCGAACTCCTCGTCTGGTTCGGGTTGGGTCTCAGGAACTTGACCGTTTGGTCAACTTTCCGAACGAGCTCTAGCCAGATCCATGCCAGACAAGCCGGCGCCGCGTGCCGGACGCGATCAGGCCGGCGGCAGTGGCGGCTGCGGATGCGCCAGGCGCAGCGCCTCCAGAAAGGCCCGCGCCGCCCGCGGCGCCGAGGGAGAAGCGCGCGTCACCGCGACGAACTGCACCAGGTAGCTGGCGTCCGCCGGCCCCACCCGCTGCAGCCGGCCTTCGCGCAGGAAGACGGCCGCGTAGTGGTCCGGCAGGAAGCCCAGGAAGCGGCCGGACAGGATCAGCAGCGCCAGCGCCTCCTGGTCGGTCACCGTGGCGGTGCGCCGCAGGCCGAAACGGTGCGTGACCTCCATGTTCGGGGAATGGAAAGCCAGGCCGGCGTAGTCGTGTCGGCGCAGCTCGTCCCAGCCCACCGCGTCGGCCGGCCGACCGAACAGCGGGTGGCCCGCGCCGCAGTACAGCCACATGGTCTCGGGAAACAGCGGCAGGTAGTTCAGGCTGTCGGAGCGCCGGTGGTCCGGCACCACCGCCAGGTGCAGGCGGCCGTCGATGACGGCCGTCTCCAGCGCATTGAGCGAGCCCACCGTCACATCCAGCGTGACCTGCGGCGCCTGGTCCCGGAAATCGGCCAGGGCCTGGTGCAGGCGCGCGGCCGGGTTGGTGGCGATCTTGTCGAACAGGCCCAAGGCCAGCGGCCCCTTCAGGTCGGCATGCAGATCGCGCACATCGGCCCGGAAGCCGTCCAGCGCCGACAGGAGGCGCAGCGCGGCGTCGTAGACGCGCTGGCCATCGGGCGTGAGCGCGAAGCCGCTGCGCCCGCGCCGGCACAACACCAGGCCCAGGCGCTGCTCCAGGTCCTTCACATGGCGGCTGACGGTGGAGCGACCGATGTTGAGCTCCAGCTCGGCCGCCGCCAGCCCGCCGCACTCCACCACCGACTTGAAGATGCGCAAGAGGCGCAGCTCGGTGTCGCCCACCTGCCCCAGCAAGGCCTTCTTCACCATGTCAGTTTTAATCCTCTGCGCGTGATTGGTCAAAGATTGCAGTTTATGCAAACCAACACACTGCTCAGAATGGGCGTTTTACGGAGCCCCACCATGGACATGAGCGCCCTGCCTGAGCAACCCCTGACCGAAGCCCAGCTGAAGGCCCACTGGATGCCCTTCACCGCCAACCGCGCCTTCAAGAAGGACCCACGCATCCTGGTGGGCGCCAAGGGCGTGTACTTCACCGACGACCGCGGCCGCCAGGTCTTCGACGGCCTGTCCGGCCTGTGGACCTGCGGCCTGGGCCACGGCCGCAGCGAGATCGCCGAGGCAGTGGGCCGCCAGGTGAGCACGCTGGACTACGCGCCGGGCTTCCAGTTCGGCACCAAGGGCTCCTTCCAGCTGGCCGAGCGCATCGTCTCGCACATGCCTGCCGGCCTGGAACATGTGTTCTTCGCCTGCTCCGGCTCGGAAGCGGCCGACACCTCGCTGAAGATCGCCCGCGCCTACTGGCGCCAGAAGGGCCTGGCCAGCAAGACCCGCCTGATCGGCCGGCTCAAGGGCTACCACGGCGTGAACTTCGGCGGCATCAGCGTCGGCGGCATCGGCGGCAACCGCAAGATGTTCGGTGAAGGCCTGCAGTGCGACCACATCCCGCACACCCAACTGGCCCGCAACGCCTTCAGCCGCGGCATGCCCGAGAACGGCGCCGAGCTGGCCAACGAGCTGCTGGACGTGATCGCCCTGCACGATGCGTCCAACATCGCCGCGCTGATCGTCGAACCCTTCTCCGGCTCGGCCGGCGTGGTCATCCCGCCGGTGGGCTACCTGCAGCGCCTGCGCGAGATCTGCACCCAGCACAACATCCTGATGATCTTCGACGAGGTCATCACCGGCTTCGGCCGTGCCGGCGCCTGGACGGGCTCCGAGGCCTTCGGCGTCACGCCCGACATGGTCAACTTCGCCAAGCAGGTCACCAACGGCACCATCCCCATGGGCGGCGTGGTGGTCAAGGGCGAGATCTACGACACCTTCATGGCCGCGGGCGGCGCACCCCACGCCATCGAATTCCCGCACGGCTACACCTACTCGGCCCACCCGGTGGCCTGCGCCGCCGGCCTGGCCACCTTCGACCTGCTGGAGAAGGAAAACGCCATCCAACAGTCCAAGGAACTGGCCCCGTACTTCGAGAACGCGGTGCACAGCCTCAAGGGCGCCAAGCACGTCACCGACATCCGCAACTACGGCCTGGCCGCCGGCCTGACCATCGCCGCCCGCGATGGCGACCCGAGCATCCGCCCCTACGACATCGGCCTGAAGTGCTGGGAGATGGGCTTCTACGTGCGCTTCGGTGGCGACACCATCCAGCTGGCCCCGCCCTTCATCACCACCCCGGCCCAGGTGGACGCCCTGGTCAACGCGCTGGGCGAAGCGCTGAACGCGACGGCCTGACGACACCGCGCCAAGCCCCTGCGGCCGTCACGCCTGTGCGATGACAGCCGCCAGGGGCTGCGCTACAAGGGCATTCCCACACCTCCACAGGGAATGCCATGCACCTCAAACTGCTGCTCGCGGCCGGCTGCTGCGCCGCCGCCTCCGCCACCCTGGCCGCCGAGGCCACCGTCACGCTGCAGGCGGCCAACCCCGATGGCCCCGGCACCACGCTGGGCACGGTGAAGATGGTGGAGACGCCCTACGGCCTGGCCTTCTACCCCACGCTGCAGGGCCTGCCGCCGGGCCTGCACGGCTTTCACGTGCATGAGAAGGGCTCCTGCGCCCCGGCCGAGCAGAACGGCAAGCCGGTGCCCGCGGGCGCCGCCGGCGGCCACCTGGACCCGGCCGGCACCAAGAAGCACGGCGAACCCTGGGGCGATGGCCACCTGGGCGACCTGCCCCCGCTCTATGTGGCGGCCGACGGCACCGCCGCCCAGCCCGTGCTGGCCCCGCGCCTGAAGCTGGCCGATGTGCAGGGCCACGCCCTGATGGTGCACGCCGGGGGTGACAACCACTCGGACCACCCCGCGCCGCTGGGCGGTGGCGGGGCCCGCGTGGCATGCGGCGTCATTCCGGGCTGAGCGCCCGGGGAGCCGGCCTCAGCCCTCCAGCTTCCAGTGCAGGGTCTCGCCGCCGCGCAGCGGCTTGAGGCTGGCGTCGCCGAAGGCCACGGCCTCGGGCAGGGCCCAGGGCTCGCGCACCAGGGTGACGGTATCGGTGTTGCGCGGCAGGCCGTAGAAGGCCGGGCCGTGTTCGCTGGCAAAGCCTTGCAGCTGGTCCAGCGCACCCGCGGCCTCGAAGGCCTCGGCGTACAGCTCCAGCGCCGACAGGGCGGTGTAGCAGCCGGCGCAGGCGCTGGCGTGTTCCTTCAGGTGGGCCGGGTGCGGCGCGCTGTCGGTGCCCAGGAAGAAGCGGTCCGAGCCGCTGGTGGCCGCGGCCACCAGGGCCTGGCGGTGCACTTCGCGCTTCAGAACGGGCAGGCAGTAGTAGTGCGGCCGCAGCCCGCCCTGGAAGATGGCGTTGCGGTTGTAGAGCAGGTGGTGGGCGGTGATGGTGGCCGCGGTGAAGGCCCCGGCGCCGGCCACGTAGTCGGCGGCTTCCTTGGTGGTGATGTGCTCGAACACCACCTTCAGCTTGGGGAAGTCGCGGCGCAGCGGCTGCATCACGCGGTCGATGAACACCGCCTCGCGGTCGAAGATGTCCACCTCGGGGTCGGTCACCTCGCCATGCACCAGCAGCAGCAGGCCGGCGCGTTGCATGGCCTCCAGCGTCGCGTAGGTCTTGCGGATGTCGGTCACGCCGGCATCGCTGTTGGTGGTGGCGCCGGCCGGGTAGAGCTTGAGCGCCACCACGCCAGCCGCCTTCGCCGCGGCGATCTCGCTGGCCGGCGTGTTGTCGGTCAGGTAGAGCGTCATCAGCGGCTCGAAGGCCACGCCCGCCGGCACCGCGGCCTGGATGCGCTCGCGGTAGGCCAGGGCCTGGGCCGCGGTGGTCACCGGCGGCTTCAGGTTGGGCATGATGATGGCGCGGCCGAACTGGCGCGCCGTGTGCGGCACCACGGCCGCCAGGGCAGCCCCGTCGCGCACATGCAGGTGCCAGTCGTCGGGGCGGGTGATGGTCAGGGAGGTGGGAGCGCTCATGGGCGCGATTGTCCCACCGCCCGGCCGCGGCGCAGGGCGCTGTTCAGTGCTGCAGGATCTTGGACAGGAAGTCCTTGGCGCGCGGGCTGCGGGCCTCGGGGTTGCCGAAGAACTCTTCCTTCTTGCAGTCCTCGATGATCTTGCCGGCGTCCATGAAGATGACGCGGTTGGACACCTTCTTGGCAAAGCCCATTTCGTGCGTCACGCACATCATGGTCATGCCTTCGTTGGCCAGCTGCACCATCACGTCCAGCACCTCGCCGACCATTTCCGGGTCCAGCGCCGAGGTGGGCTCGTCGAACAGCATCACGATGGGGTCCATCGACAGTGCGCGGGCAATGGCCACGCGTGCTGCTACCGCCG
>NZ_BADL01000445.1 GCF_000333615.1 Ideonella sp. B508-1
GGATGAAGGCCGCCGCCTCGGCCCGCTCGGCCGCGGCCTTCATGGCCTCGTCACCGGCGTCGGGCCGGCCGTAGAGGATGTTGTCGCGCACCGAGCGGTGCAGCAGCGAGGTGTCCTGCGTGACCATGCCCACCTGGGCCCGCAGGCTGTCCTGCGTCACACCGGCGAGGTCCTGGCCGTCGATCAGCACCCGGCCGCCCTGCACGTCGTGAAAGCGCAGCAGCAGGCTCAGCACCGTGCTCTTGCCCGCACCGCTGCGGCCCACCAGGCCGATCTTCTCGCCCGGCCGGATGGTCAGGTCCAGGTGGTCCACCACCGGGCGGCCGGTGTCGGCCTCGCCGTAGCGGAAGGTGACGTCCTCGAAGCGGATCTCGCCGGCACTCACCTGCAGCGGCTTCGCCCCGGCGGCATCCACCACGCGGCGCGGCCGCGCCAGGGTGCCGATGCCGTCCTGCACGGTGCCGATGTTCTCGAACAACGAGGCCATCTCCCACATGATCCAGTGCGAGATGCCGTTCAGGCGCATGGCCATGGCGGTGGCCGCCGCCACCGCGCCCACGCCCACCTCGCCCAGGGTCCAGCGCCACAGGGCCACGCCGGCGATGCCCAGGATCAGCAGCACGCTGAGCACATGGATGACCACCTCGAACCAGCTCACCAGCCGCATCTGGCGGTGCACGGTGCCCAGGAACTCCTGCATCGCGCCCTTGGCATGGGCGGCCTCGCGGCGGTCGTGGGCGAAGAGCTTGACGGTGGCGATGTTGGTGTAGGCATCGGTGATGCGGCCGGTCATCAGCGAGCGGGCATCGGCCTGGCTCTTGGACACATGGGCCAGGCGCGGCACGAAGACCCGCATGGCCACCAGGTACAGCGCCAGCCAGCCGCCCAGCGGCATCAGCATCCAGGCGTCGAAGCCCCCCACCACGGCCATCAGCGTGACGAAGTAGATGATGATGAAGACCAGGATGTCGCAGACGGTGAACCAGACGTCACGCACCGCCAGCGCGGTCTGCATCACCTTGGCGGCGATGCGGCCGGCGAACTCGTCCTGGAAGAAGGCCATGCTCTGGCCCAGCATCAGGCGGTGAAAGTTCCAGCGCAGGCGCATCGGGAAGTTGCCTGCCAGCGTCTGGTGCTTGAACATGGTCTGCAGCGCCACGGCCAGCGTGCTGGCGGCCAGCACGGCCCCCAGCGCCAGCAGGGTGTGGCCTTCACGCGCCCACAGCTCGGCCGGCGGAATGCCGGCCAGCCAGTCCACCAGCTTGCCCAGCAGCGAGAACAGCCAGGCCTCGAACACGCCGATGATGGCGGTGAACAGCGTCATGCCGGCGATGTAGCGCCGCACGCCCTGGGTGGCCTGCCACAGAAAGGGCCAGAAACGGGTGGGCGGCGGCCCCGACTCCGCCACCGGGAAGGGGTCGACGAGGCGCTCGAAACGGTCGAACAAGGACAAGGGGATTCCCTTCGGAAGATCGGGCCGGATGGGCCAGGACAGACGGCCGCGGATGGCGGCCAAGCCCTCTAGCGTAGCGTGGAAGGGTGACGCTGTCTTGGCCGCGGGCTTCATCCGCCTGGAGGCTGCGGGACGGCCGGACCGCTGCTAGCATGCGCCGCGTCATGCCGCCCATCCCCTCGGCCCCACGCAACCCCATCCTGCTGATGGTGGGCCGGGACGACTGGCAGAAGGACGGACCGCTGAACATCCAGCTGCTGGAGCGCCTGCGGCGGCCCGGACGGCGGGTGGCCTGGGAGGACCCGGCCACGGCCTGGGTGCACGCCTGGCTGGACTGGACCCGCCGGCACCCCGGCCTGCCGCCCTGGCTGCGCCAACTGGGGCTGCGCGGCGCCCAGTTGGCCTACGCGCTGGTCCACCCCGCCTACCTGGCTTACCTGCGGCGCCGGGGCCGGCGCACGGTGGAGGAGCGCTGCGTCAGCCTGGCCCACACCGTGCGTGCGCTGGCGCGGCAGGGCGAGGTCATCGTCTTCGCCCGTTCCTCTGGCGGGCGGGTGGCCTCGCTGGTGGCCGATGGGCTGCCCCTGGCCCACATCGTGTGCCTGGGCTACCCCTTTCGCCACCCCGAGGCGGGCGACGAACCCGCGCGCTACCGCCACCTGGCCACGCTGCGCACGCCCATGCTGATCGTCCAGGGCCGGCACGACGTCTATGGCGGTGCCGAGGTGGCCCGGCGCTACCCCTTGAGCCCGCAGGTCCGCGTCAGGGTGGTGGAGGCCGACCACGAGTTCCGCATCGACGCCGCGCAGGCCGACCGGATCGTGGCCCTCATCGAGGCCGAACTCGGCTGGTGAGGCGCCGCGGGGCGCCCCGCCATCAGGCCACCACGCCCGCCCGCGCCAGCATGGCGTGCAGCAGCACGTTGCAGCCGGCGGCGATGTGGGCCGGGTCGGCGTCCTCGATCTCGTTGTGGCTGATGCCGTCCTTGCAGGGGATGAAGATCATGCCGGCCGGTGCCAGCTGGGCCATGTAGACCGCGTCGTGGCCGGCGCCGGAAACGCAGCGCATGGCGCTGTAGCCCAGGGTCTGGGCGCCGTGGGCCACCGCCTCCACGCAGTCGGGGTGGAAGGGCTGGGCGGGGTAGGCCGACACCAGGTCCAGCCGGATCGTCAGCCCGGTCTCGCGGGCCAACCGCTCGGCCACCGCGCGGATGTCCGCGTCCATCGCGTCGCAGGCGGCGTCGCTGGCGTTGCGCAGGTCCACGCTGAACTTCACCTGGCCGGGGATCACGTTGCGGCTGTTCGGGAAGACCTGCACCATGCCCACGGTGCCGCGGCCCTCGGGGCCATGCCGGCCGGCGCAGGCCACCACTTCCTGCATCAGCCGGGTGGCCACCTGCAGCGCGTCGCGGCGCAGGTGCATGGGCGTGGGGCCGGCATGGGCCTCCATCCCGGTCACGGTGCAGTCGTACCAGCGGATGCCCAGCACCCCGGTGACGATGCCGATGGTCTTGCCATGGTCCTCCAGCACCGGGCCTTGCTCGATGTGGGTCTCGAAATAGGCCCCGATGGGGTGCTGGCCCGGCACCTCGTCGCCCAGGTAGCCGATCTTCTGCAGCTCGTCCTTCACGGTCTTGCCGTCCACGTCGGTGGCGGCATAGGCATGTTCGAGCGTGAAGGCGCCGCGGAACACGCCCGAGCCCATCATCACCGGCACGAAGCGCGAGCCCTCCTCGTTGGTCCAGAAGGCCAGCTCCATCGGCGCCTCGGTCTGGATGCCGTGGTCGTTGAGGGTGCGCATCACCTCCAGCCCGGCCAGCACGCCGTAATTGCCATCGAACTTGCCGCCGGTGGGTTGGGTGTCGATGTGGCTGCCCGTCATGATGGGCGGCAGGCTGTTGTTGCGCCCGGGGCGGCGCATGAACACGTTGCCGATCTGGTCGATGGTGACGGACAGGCCCGCCTCACGGGCCCAACCCACGACGAGGTCACGGCCCTGGCCGTCCAGCGCGGACAAGGCCAGGCGGCAGACGCCGCCCTTGGGTGTGGCGCCGATGCGGGCCAGGTCCATCAGCGATTGCCAGAGGCGTTCGCCGTGGATGCGCAGGGCGGATGTGGACACGGTGCTGGGGGTGCTCATGGGATGCTCCTGTTGTGCGGCATGGCTCAGCGCGCCACGGCCACCGGCGCGGCCAGCGCCGCCTTGCGGCCCAAGGCGGTGAACTGCGGCCCGAAGGCCGCACGCTTGAGGTAGCGGCCGGCGCCCGCCTCGGCGCGCAGCTCGCCCTGGGCGAAGACCACCGTGCCCTGGCTGATGGTGTGGCTGGGCACGCCGGTGACGGTGCGCCCTTCGAAGATGTTGAAGTCGCCCTTGGAATGCTGGCTGGCGGCCGAGAAGGTCTTGCTGCCGGCCGGGTCCCAGACGACCAGGTCGGCATCGGCGCCCTTGGCCACGCAGCCCTTGCGCGGGTAGAGGTTGAAGAGCTTGGCGGCGTTGGCCGAGGTCACCGAGACGAACTCGCTGGGCGTGAGGCGGCCGCTGTTGACGCCGGCATCCCAGAGCACCGCCATGCGCTCTTCCACGCCGCCGGTGCCGTTGGGGATCTTGCTGAAGTCCAGCTTCCCGGCCGCCTTCTGCGCGGCGCAGAAGGTGCAGTGGTCGGTGGCGGTGGTCTGCAGCGCGCCGGCCTGCAGGTGGCGCCACAGCGCCTCCTGGTGACCCTTGGCGCGAAACGGCGGGCTCATCACATGGGCCGCGGCAAATTCAAAGCGCGGGTCGCGGTAGACGCTGTCGTCCACCACCAGGTGGCCGGCCAGCACCTCGCCGTACACGCGCTGGCCGCGGGCCCGGGCGCGGGCGATGGCCTCGGCCGTCTCTGCGCTGGACACATGCACCACGTAGATCGGCACGTTGAGCACATCGGCGATGGCGATGGCGCGCTGGGCGGCCTCGGCCTCCACCGCGGGCGGGCGGGAAAGCGGGTGGCCCTCGGGGCCGGTGATGCCCTGGGCCTTCATCTCCTGCTGCAGCAGGAAGACCAGCTCGCCGTTCTCGGCATGCACCGTGGGCATGGCGCCCAGTTCCAGCGCACGGCGGAAGCTGTTCACCAGGGTCTCGTCATCGCACATGATGGCGTTCTTGTAGGCCATGAAGTGCTTGAAGCTGTTCACGCCCTCCTCGCGCACCAGGGTGCCCATGTCGGCGTGCACGCTCGGGCCCCACCAGGTGATGGCGACGTGGAAGCTGTAGTCGCAGGCCGCCACCTCGGCCCACTGGCGCCATTGGCGGTAGGCGTCCATCAGCGGCTGCTGAGGGTCGGGGATGACGAAGTCGATGATGCTGGTGGTGCCACCAGCCAGGCCGGCCGCGGTGCCGCTGTAGAAGTCATCGACGGTGCGGGTGCCCATGAACGGGAAGTTCATGTGGGTGTGCGGGTCGATGCCGCCGGGCATCACGTACTGGCCGCCGGCTTCGAGGATGGTGGCGCCCATCGGCGCGCTGAGCGCCTCGCCCACCTCGGCGATCACCCCGTTCACGCACAGCACATCGGCGCGCTGCTCACGGTCGGCGTTCACCACCGTGCCGCCGCGGATCAACAGGCTCTTCATGGTTCGCTCCTCAGACCGCGGTTTCCCGCATCGGGTTGTTGGGGTGGGTGCGCCAGTCGCGGTGGCCCGCCGGCACCGGTGCGCCGGTGCGCTCATCGATCTCGCCGGGGGCCAGGTCGCGCATGGTGATGCAGCCGGGCACCGGGCAGATGGAGGCGCAGAGGTTGCAGCCCACGCAGTCGGCCTCCTTCACCTCGAAGCGGCGCGTGCCGGTGGCGGCGTCCTGGTGGAAGGCGATGGCCTGGTGCGAGGTGTCCTCGCAGACCACGTGGCAGCGGCCGCACGCGATGCAGGCCTCGGTGTCGATCACCGCCTTGGAGACATGGTTCAGATTCAGATAGCGCCAGTCGGACACGGTGGGCACGGCCCGGCCCTGCACCGCCGCCAGGTTGGGCAGACCCTTCTCGTCCAGGTAGTTGGACAGGCCCGAGACCATCTCCTGCACGATGCGGAAGCCATAGACCATGGCCGCGGTGCAGACCTGCACCGTGCCGGCGCCCAGGGCGATGTACTCCATCGCATCGCGCCAGTTGGTCACGCCGCCGATGCCGGAGATGGGCAGGCCGGCGGTCTCCGGGTCGCGGGCGATCTCGGCCACCATGTTCAGCGCAATGGGCTTGACCGCCGGGCCGCAGTAGCCGCCGTGGCTGCCCTTGCCGCCGGTGCTGGGCAGCATGGTCAGGGTGTCCAGGTCCACGCCCATCACCGAGTTGATGGTGTTGATCAGGCTGACCGCGTCCGCCCCGCCGCGCTGGGCGGCCCGGGCCGGGTGGCGGATGTCGGCGATGTTGGGCGTGAGCTTGACGATCACCGGCAGGCGGCTGTACTGCTTGCACCAGGCGGTGACCATCTCGATGTACTCGGGCACCTGGCCCACGGCGGCGCCCATGCCGCGCTCGCTCATGCCGTGCGGGCAGCCGAAGTTCAGCTCGATGCCGTCGGCCCCGGTGTCTTCCACCCTGGGCAGGATGCGCTTCCAGCTGGCCTCGTTGCAGGGCACCATCAGCGAGACCACCATCGCCCGGTCCGGCCAGTCGCGCTTGACCTGGGTGATCTCCTTCAGGTTCAGGTCCAGCGGGCGGTCGGTGATGAGCTCGATGTTGTTCAGGCCCAGCACCCGGCGGTCGGGCGACAGCAGGGTGCTGTAGCGCGGCCCGTGCACATTGACCACCGGCGGGTCCTCGCCCAGGGTCTTCCAGACCACGCCGCCCCAACCGGCCTCGAAGGCGCGGATGACGTTGGTCGCCTTGTCGGTGGGCGGGGCGGAGGCCAGCCAGAACGGGTTCGGGCTCTGGATGCCCACGAAGTTCGTCGAGAGATCGGCCATGGTGAAAGGCTCCTGGAAGAGGGTCAGGCGGCGCAGGGCAGCGATTGCGCGGCAGGCTGGTTCGTGGGCTGGGTGATGGCCGCATGGATGGACAGCGCGGCCTGCTTGCCGTGCTCCACCGCCTCCACCGTCAGGTCGCGGCCCCCGGCCACGCAGTCGCCGCCGGCCCAGACGCCCGGCAGCGCGGTGCGGCCTTCGGCATCCACCACCAAGCGCCCCCCTTGGATCGCCAAGCCGGCCGACTCGGCCCAGGGCAGGGCCAGCCTTTGACCGATGGCCTTGAGCACCTGGTCCGCGGCCAGCGTCTCCACCTCGCCGGTGGACTGCAGGCGGCCGTCCACCTCCTGCTGCACGGCCAGCGCGATGGCGCTGACCCGGCCGTCCTGGCCCAGCAGGGCCTGGGGCGCCAGGTGATGGCGGATCACCACCCCGTGCGTCTGCGCCCAGTGCTGCTCCACCTGGGACGCCGACATGGCCTCGGGCCCGCGGCGGTAGGCGATGGTGACCTGCTCGGCGCCCAGCAGCTTGGCCTGCACCGCGGCGTCAATGGCGGTCATGCCGCCGCCGACCACCACCACGCGCCGGCCCACCGGCAGGCGGGCCAGGTCCGGCGCCTGGCGCAACTGGGCGATGAAGTCCACCGCGTCGGCCACGCCGGCCAGGTCCTCGCCCGGCACGCCCAGGGCCGCCGTGCCGCCCAGGCCCAGGCCCAGGAACACCGCGTCGAAGCTGTTGCGCAGCTCCACCAGCTGGGCCAGGGACGCCAGCTTCCAGCCGCAGCGCACGGTGATGCCGCCGGTCTGCAGCAGC
>NZ_BADL01000444.1 GCF_000333615.1 Ideonella sp. B508-1
ACGGAGTCAGGGATCACCGTGTCCTGCGAGGTGTAGTACACGACCCGCCAGGTGTGCGGCACCTGGCAGTTGGTGATGCGGCAGTTGCCGTAGCCGCGCGAGAGGATGAGCACCCGGCCGGTGCCCAGCACATGGTCCAGGAAGCCGATGTCCTCGGGGGCTGAGCGGCAGCAGGCTGAGGTTGACCACGTGGGCCGGCAGTTGGGCGCGCTCGGCCTCGGCATGCAGGCCGAAGCGCTGGCGCTGGTCTTCCAGTTCGGCCAGGATGGGCTGGGCGTTCATCACGCCGGCCGGGGCCGAGAGCAGGTCGGGCCGGCTGCCCAGGGCGTCGGCGCGGGCGGCGGCGCGCAGCAGGGCCGGGGCGTCGCCGACCTCGATGGTGTCCTGCACCGTGCCGTCGGCCTCGGTCTGCACCACGCGCCAGACGCCGGCGAAGACCGATTCCTGGATGCGGGCTTCGCCCAGGCCCGGCGCGGGCAGCACGCGGGCGGCCACCTCGCCTTCGCCCAGCACCTGGTTGACCAGGGCCAGCTCGGCCTCGCTCAGGCCGGCCAGCGAGACCGGGGCGGCGGCCTGGCCGGCGACGGCGGCCTGCAGCGCGGCCTCGGTGTCGCGCAGCACGCGCAGCGCGCCGTCACGGCCGCGCATCTCCTCCGGCTCGGGGAGGATCGGGCTCTGGTAGGTGGCCATGCCCTGGGGCATGCTGATGTAGTCGAGGGTCTCCTCCTCGATCTGGCTGCCGGGGCCGGCGGCCACGACGGGGATGGGGAAGGGCGCGCGGGTGGAGCTGGGGTTCATGGCGGTTCCAGGAAGGGAATCAGTGGCAGCCGGAGGCGCTGTTGGCGCTGACCAGCGGGATGCCGATGCCGGGCACGCGGCTGGTCGGGGTGTCCAGCAGCTTCTGCACCGCGGCCAGGTAGTCGGTCCAGTCCAGCATGCCGGCCACCACGCCGACGTACTGGCCGTCGCGCAGGAACAGCAGCGAGGGCCAGCGCGCCACGGCGAAGCGGGCGGCCAGCGTGTCCTCGTCGGCGCGGGTGGCCACGCCGATGCCGAAGCGCTGGCCGAAGGACTTGCGCAGCTCGGGCAGCACCACGGCCACGTCCAGCACCTCGGGGAAGCGCACCGGGTCGCCGTGGAAGAACAGCACCTGGTCGCCGGGGCGGGCCAGGAAGTCGGCCAGCGTGGCCTGGTCGACCCAAGTGGCGCCGTGGGCCTCCACCAGGCGGGCCACCAGGGGGGCGGAGCGTTCGGCCGGATCGGCGGCTGGGGTGTCGAGGGTGTCGGTGCTCATGGGGTGTCTCGCGGTGGGTCTGGTTGGGGGTGGCTTCAGCGGCGTTCAATGGCACCTAGCGCGCCTGGCCGGTCAGCGCGGCCAACTGCTCGGCGCTCCAGGCCGAGGGCAGCTCGAAGCCGGGGTCGGCGGTGGGTGTGGCGGGGGGCAGGGCGGTGTCGCCCATGGCCTGGGCGATCAGGTCCAGCGTGGCGTCGACCTCGGCAGCGCGTTCGGCGCTGATGACCTCGCGCGCGCCGTCGATGAAGACCAGCACCCAGTCGCCGGGGCTGCGCTCGCCCACCAGGGCGGTGTTGACCTCGCGGGTCTCACCGCGGCCGGTGACGGTGGCAAAGCCCGGCCGGGTGGCCAGGACCAGCATGGGCAGTCCGATGCACATGGCGTCACGCCTCAGGCCGCCGTGCCGCGGGGCGGCATGAAGCGCTCGTCGCCCATGCGGCAGGCGGCTTCGGCGGCGGGGCGGCCGGCCTCGTAGGCCTCGATGGACAGGGTGGGCACGGTGACGGCTTCCTCGGCCGAGGGGGCCTGCGCGCGGGGGCGGGGCTGGGCCCCCCAGGCGCGCAGCCGGTCCACGGCCAGGGCCACCGCATCGTCCACCGCCTGGCGCACGCAGGGGCGCAGGCTGCCGCCGTAGTCTTCCAACTCCTCGGGCTGGCAGCCGATCAGCAGCACCTGCTCGGGGTAGCGCTCGGTCAGCTGGGCCAGCATCAGCACCTCCTGGAAGCCGGTCTGGTGCAGGCTCATCTTCTTGGCGCCCAGGAAGCGCGGCACCTCCTCGTTCTCCACCTGGTGCAGCGTGCCCGGCGCCAGGCCGTAGTCCACCGCGTCCAGGATGAGCAGCTTGCGCGCCGACTGCACATGCTGGATCAGGTACAGGCCCTGGGTGCCGCCATCCACCAGTTCGACATGGGGCGCGAAGTCCCAGTGCTGCTGCAGGGCCTCGACGCAGCGCACGCCGAAGCCTTCGTCGGCCCACAGCACGTTGCCGATGCCCAGCACGACGATGGGGGCGTCGTCGGCCGGGCTGTCACCGGTGGGGTGACAGGCGGTGTCGGGCAGGTCGGGAGCGGAAGAGGTGTTCATCGCTGGACTCGGAAGGGGGAGGAAGAGGTCAGGCCGCCAGCGCGGGGGCTGGGGCGCGGCTGGGCAGGGCGGCGTGGCGCAGCTGCTTCCAGGCGTGGTAGCTGTCCCAGTCGGCCTGCAGGGCCAGCCAGGTGGCTGCGGGCAGGCCGAAGGCCAGCGCGCAGCGGATCGCGGTGTCGGGCGTCATCGCCCGCTGGCCCTGCACCAGCTCGTGGACCCGGCGGCGGCTGATGCCCAGCCGCCGCGCGGTCTCGCTCTGGCTCAGGCCCAGCGGCACCAAGTAATGGCGCTCCAGAAAGCGCCCCGGGTGCTGCGGTGCGCGCAGCGGCACGCCGGCCGGCGGTGCGGGGGGACGGGTGGACGACGCGGTCATGTTCGGCGCAGGGCCGCCCCAAGCCGAACGCTCCCCCTCGGGGGGGCGACGCGCAGCGTCTTGGGGGCCCATGATCAGCGTTTGAAGGTGCGGTAGCCCGAGACCATCGTGCTGATGATGCTCTGGCGACCCATGATGTCCTCGCGGATCGCGGCGTACACATGCAGCGTCACGAAGATCACCATGCCCCACATGCCCAGGTGGTGCCAGGTGTGCACGTCCTGGCTCTGGCCCATCAGCGGGATGACCCAGCCGAACAGGTGGCTGGCCCACGAGTCCATGCCCAGGCCTTCACCGTACATGGCGAAGCCGGTGGCGATCATGAACAGCGTGAACAGGAAGTAGCCGCAGAACATCGCCATCCGGGCCATGGGGTTGTGCCCCACGTACTGGCTGGGCTGGGGGATCAGGAAGGCGTACCACTTGAGCATGGTGATCACCTCCTTCCAGTAGGCCAGGCTGAACACCGGCAGGGTGAACAGTTCGCGGGCATGGTGGTTGCCGACGATGGCCCAGTAGATCCGGCCCAGCAAGCCGACGGCTAGCACGTAGCCGGCGGTGAAGTGGGCGAAGCGGATGTAGCCCATCAGGAAGTGGGCGCTGGCCTCGCCGGGCATCGTCGGCAGCGGGCTGCCGATGAAGTAGCCGGTGATGCACAGCACGGTGATGGCCGTGGCGTTGATCCAGTGCCACAGGCGCACCGGGGCCTCGTAGACGTAGACCGACTTGATCGAGGCGCCGCGGGCGACGGCGCTCGGGTCGGTGCCCGTGGCGTCGCCGGCCGCAGCCGAGGTGGAGCGTGCGTTCATGGTGTCTCCTTGACCCGACGCGGGGCGGTCAGATGCGGACCAGCATCAGCAGGCCGGCCAGGCCCATGCCGCTGCCCAGCAGCTGCCAGACCACGGCCTTGGCCCGGCGCAGAGCCTGACCCAGACCGAGGCCGGCCAGGTGCAGGGCGCTGGTGGTGACCAGGAAGCCGGCGGCGTAGGCCGCGAAGCTGTGGCCGGCCGGCAGCTCGGCCCCGTGGGCCAGGCCATGCAGCAGGGCGGCGCAGGCGATCAGGCCCAGGCCGGCGCCGGCGTTCAGCCGGGTGCCCATCACCAGCATGGCGCCGAACATCACCACGCTCAGCGCGATGCCGGCTTCCACGCCGGGCAGCACCACGCCGGCCACGCCCAGCAGGGCGCCGACGCTCATGGCGGCCAGGAAGGTCAGCGGGCCCAGCCAGCGGCGGGCGCCGGGCAGGGCAGCGGCGGACCACAGGCCCACGGCGACCATGGCCAGCAGGTGGTCCGGCCCGAAGGGATGGGCCAGGCCGTCGGCCAGGGTCTCGGCGCCATGGCCCGGGTGGGCCAGGGCCAGCGTCGCGGTGCCCAGCAGGGCGGTGGCGGTCAGGATGCGTTTCATGGGGAAATTCCTTGTCTGATCAGCGAACCTTGACGGTGCACATCTCGGAGCCGTCCTCGCTCATCACGTGCGTGGAGCAGGCCAGGCAGGGGTCGAAGCTGTGCAGGGTGCGCAGGATCTCGACCGGCTGCTCGGGGTTGACCATCGGCGTGTTCATCAGCGAAGCCTCGAAGGCACCGATCTGGCCCTTGGCGTCGCGCGGCGAGCCGTTCCAGGTGGTGGGCACCACGCACTGGTAGTTCTCGATCTTGCCGTCCTTGATCTTGATCCAGTGGCCCAGCATGCCGCGCGGTGCGGCCACGGTGCCCACGCCCTTGGCTTCCTTGGGCCAGGTGGACGGATCCCACTTCTCGACGTTGGCGGTGGCGGTGTCGCCGGCCTTGATGTTGGCCACCAGTTGCTTGAAGTCGTCGTACATCAT
Source organism: Ideonella sp. B508-1 (assembly GCF_000333615.1). GTDB lineage: Bacteria > Pseudomonadota > Gammaproteobacteria > Burkholderiales > Burkholderiaceae_C > Ideonella. The sequence continues at coordinate 4,579 of NZ_BADL01000444.1, forward strand.
CTCGCCGGCGTACTGGCCTTCCAGGCAGCGGGCCAGGGTGCGGCCGATGGTGGTGGGCAGCAGTTGCTTGAGGGTGTACTGCGTCTCCGGCAGGCCCAGGGCCTTGGGGATGGCGCTGTTGATCATCTGGGCCGAGAACTCGAGCTGCTCCTTGGGGCGCTGGCAGTACTTGTTGCCCTTGCTGGCATGGGCATAGGCCAGGATGTAGCGCGACAGCGGGCCCACTTCCACGGCGTGGCCGCGCCAGCGCGGCGACTTGATCCAGGAGTACTTGGCCGATTCGTCGATGTTCTCGATCGCGGTCTTCGTGCCCTTGGTGTTGGCGCCCAGCTTGAAGCTGGGCTCGGTCACGCCGTCCCAGGGGTGCAGGCCCTTGGTCTCGTCGGCGTACTGGTACCAGCTGTGGGTCACGAACTCCTGCACCTGTTCGGGGTCGCGCGGGTCGATCGGCAGGATCTCGTCCCAGTTGCCGTTCAGGATCACGCCGCCGGGCAGCTGCTGGGTGCTGTGGTCGTAGGGCACCTTCTCGTAGGTGCCGTAGTCGGCCACGTTGGTGGCCGACAGGCCGCCGCCGTACAGCCAGCCCGCCTGCTTGTAGAGCGTGCCGATGGCCAGCACGTCGGGCAGGTAGACGTTCTTGTTGAACTCGATCATCTCCTGGATGCGGGCCTCGACGAAGTTCAGCCGCTCCATGTTGATCGGGGCGCCGGCCGCACCGGTGCCGTCCAGGTTGATGGCGCAGGGCACGCCGCCGACCAGGTAGTTCGGGTGCGGGTTCTTGCCACCGAAGATGGTGTGCACCTTCACCCATTCCTTCTGCAGGTCCAGCGCCTCCAGGTAGTGGGTGACGGCCATCAGGTTGGCCTCGGCCGGCAGCACATAGGCCTTGGAGCCCCAGTAGCCGTTCATGAAGGGGCCGAGCTGGCCGGCGTCCACGAACTTCTTCAGGCGGTTCTGCACGTCGCGGAAGTAGCCCGGCGAGGACAGCGGGTGCGAAGGCGAGACCAGCTGCTGCAGCTCGCTGGTCTTCTTCGGGTCGGCGTTCAGGGCCGAGACCACGTCCACCCAGTCCAGCGCATGCAGGTGGTAGAAGTGCACCGCGTGGTCATGCACCTGCAGCGTCTTGGCCATCATCTCGCGGATGAGGTGCGCGTTCAGCGGGATCTTGATGCCCAGCGCGTCCTCCACGGCGCGCACGCTGGTCAGCGCGTGGCAGCCGGTGCAGACGCCGCAGATGCGTTCGACGAAGGCCCATGCATCGCGCGGGTCGCGGCCCTTGAGGATGACCTCCAGGCCACGCCACATCGTCCCGGTGGAGACGGCGTTGCGGATGATGTTGTCCTTGTCGACGTTCACCTCGCAGCGCATGTGGCCTTCGATGCGGGTGACCGGATCCACCACGATGCGGCGGCCGGTGTTGTCGAGCTTGAAGCCCTGGGTTTCGATGACGCCCATGGAAATTCCTCGGTGATTCTTCGGTGTGGGGTGGCGGCGCTCAGGCGTCGGTGGTCTGGTCGTGCTTGGTGCTCAGGCGCTTGACGGCCGAGACGGCGGCATGGGCCGCGACGGCAGCCCCCAACACGCCGGCGGCG
>NZ_BADL01000443.1 GCF_000333615.1 Ideonella sp. B508-1
CGCAGCGCAGGCACCAGGCCTGGCCGGCGCTCCTGGATCACGATCTCGGCGCCTTCCAGCGCGCTGCCGGGGGCCAGGGCCTCCAGCGCGAAGCGCAGGGCGCGCACCTCCACGCCGGCCAACGCGCCGGCTTCCAGCGTGAGCTGCTGCACGCGGGCAAAGCCCTCGCGTTCGGCGGCCTGTTCGACGACGCGCAGGATGCCCCCGGCCAGGCTCATCTCATGCATGGGGCGACTCCTGAGCAGTGGTTTGGGGCATCTCGACGCTGAACGCGACGCAGGGGTCGAAGGCCACCGCCAGGCGGCGGGCATCGTCTTCGTGGGTCACGTCGGCCAGGGCATGGGCCAGCACGCCGTGCGGGTGGAAGTTCCAGTCGGTGGGGGCCAGCACCCGGCAGGCGGCCACGCGGGGGCCGGCCGGGCCATCGCTCAGCTGCACCCAGTGGATCAGCAGGCCGCGGGCCATCTCCACCCAGGCGATGCCCTGGCCGGGCGCGGGCTGCAGCCGGCCCCCGGCCAGCCAGTCCTCGCCGCCGGGGACGGCCAGGTGCAGCAGATCGGTCAGGCGGCTGAGCAGGCGCATCCAGGCATTGTGCGCAGGCAGGGGGGAGGCGTCCCGCCGGCGGGTCCAGGGGCCGGTGTCGGGCACGGCCCCTTGCCACTGCGGCAAGGCGTCGGCGGGCAGGGTGTCGAGTTGCTGGGCCAGTTCCTGGAAGCCGCCGGCTTCCAGCGCAGCGAGCGACAGCGGCCGGGACGGCGTGGCCAGACGGGCGGCGGGGCCGTGATGGGCGCGCAGCAGGCGGGCCAGGGCGGTGGTGCTGCCACGGGCCCAATGCGTGGCCCATTCGACCGGGGTCTGCTCCTGCCGGGCCAGCCACTCGGCCGCGGGCAGGCCCAGCCAGTGTTTCTCCAGCCAGGCGGGCAGGGCGGCCAGGGCCGATTGCTGGGCCACTGGGTCGCGCAGGGCCGGGCCCAGCGGGCAATGGACGAGGCTCTGCGCCAGGGCTTCGTCGGGCACGCCCGGCAGCAGGCGCGGCCAGTCGTGGGCGATGCGCACCAGCTGGTCGCGCGCCGTGGCCACCCGCAGGGCCGCTGCGGCGGCCGGGGAGGGCGACGGGCTGGCCCGGCCCAGGGCCGCGTCCACCGCCATCTGCGCGGCCAACTGGTGGGCATGGCCGCACAGCGTGAACAGGCTGCCCAGCAGCAGCGGCAGTTCCTCGGGCCGGCGGCCCTGGGTGAGCCGGCCCACCAGCGCCGGGCGGGTGCTGGTGAGGGTGGTGTGGCCCGGACCGGGGCGCAGCTGCACCTGGCCCACCAGGTCGAAGGTCGGGCTCATGGCGTGCCGGGGGGCTGGCCCCGCCCGAACAGGAAGCCGCGGCGCGAGGGCGGTGGGGCGCCCACCGGGGCGGCAGACGACACCGGCTGCGCCGCGGCCGGGCGCAGCAGCTGCAGTACCTCGTGGGCGGCGGCCAGGGCGCTGGCCTGGTCGGCGAAGTGGTGCATGGGCGAATGCAGCGAGCACAGGGCGTAGCGGGCCAGCGGGCCTTCGCCCAGCAGGGCCTCTTCGGCGCCCAGGCAGCCCACGGCGTGGCCGCCCACGGTCCAGTCGGCCGCCACGCCGGGCGCGGGCAGGCGCTGCGCGTTCTCGGCCATCAGCGGCAGGCGCAGCAGGTTCATGAACCAGGGGGTGATCAGCACGCCCCAGGCCAGGCCGGCATCGTCGGGCTCGGGCTCGAAGCCCACGGCCTGCACCGCCAGGCCCGGCTGCAGCAGCGGCAGCCCGGCCATGCGGGTGGCGGCAATGCGCCGGAAGGCCGCCTCCAGCGCCAGGACCCGTGCAGCCACGAGGCTCATGTCTGCCCCTCGTCCGACGGGAACGTCGGCCGATCCCCCGGGGGGATGGCGGGCCGGCTTGAGACGGGTCCGGCGATAGGCCCGGCGCTCGGCCCGCGGCTCATGCCGCATCCCCGCTCACCACCATGAACTGCTCGGCGTCGCCGTCGCACTGCGGGCAGCGCCAGTGGGCGGGCAGGTCGGTGAAGGCGGTGCCGGGCGGGATCTGCCAGACCGGGTCGCCCTGGTCCGGGTCGTAGACCCACCAGCAGATCTTGCACTCCAGCTTGGCGTGGGCCGGCAGACGGTCCCGATCGCCCAGGTAGCTTCCCTCGAACATCATGTCAGCCCCTCGCTCTGCGGGTACGCCGAGCGATCCCCCGAGGGGATGGCGGGCCGGCTTGGGAGCGGCCCGGCGCTCGTCCCGCCGATGGTTTCGAACGGCGCGCTCATCCTTGTGCCACCCAGGCCAGCACCTCGGTCAGCCGTCCAGGAGTCG
>NZ_BADL01000442.1 GCF_000333615.1 Ideonella sp. B508-1
TGGCCTGTTCTGCGCAACCCATGGAGGAGCCCCGGCTCAGCCGGGGCGGGGGACATGGAGCAGAGCAGGCCGGCAGCCCCCTCCCGCGGCCACGCCAACCCTCCCAAAGAAACTCAGCAGATCCGAGGCAAAGGCTCCCCCGACAACCAGTCCACCACCCGCTGCCCGCCAAAGCGCGTGCGCATCTGCACGAAGTGGTGGGGGTCTTCCTGCACCGTGCCGATGCGGGCGGCCTTCCCCCCCAGCGGATGGGCGCGCAGCGTGGCCAGGGCCGTGTCGGCCACCTCGGGTGCGACGATGGCGATCAGCTTGCCCTCGTTCGCCAGGTAGAGCATGTCCAGGCCCAGCAGCTCGCAGGCCGCGTCCACCTGGGGCTGGATGGGCAGCAGGGCCTCGTCCAGCATCATGCCCACACCGGACTGGCGGGCGATCTCGTTGAGCGTGGTGGCCAGGCCGCCGCGGGTGGGGTCGCGCAGCGTGCGCACCGCGCCTTCGGGCACGGCCGCCAGCAGGGCCGCCACCAAGGTGTGCAGCGCCGCGGTGTCGCTCACCACTTCGCTGTCGAAGGCCAGCGATTCGCGCTGCGACAGCACCGCCACGCCATGGTCGCCCAGCGTGCCGCTGACCAGCACCACATCGCCCGGCCGTGCATTCGCCCCGCCAATGTGCCGGCCCGCCGGCAGCAGGCCCAGGCCGGTGGTGCTGATGAACACGCCGTCGCCGTGGCCTTGTTCCACCACCTTGGTGTCGCCGGTCACGATGGGCACGCCGGCCTCGCGCGCCGCGGCGGCCATCGATTCGACGATGCGCTTCAGGTCTGCCAGCGGAAAACCCTCTTCCAGGATGAAGCTGGCCGACAGGGCGGTGGGCGTGGCGCCCATCATGGCCACGTCGTTGACCGTGCCGTGCACCGACAGGCAGCCGATGTCGCCGCCGGGGAAGAACAGCGGCGAGATCACATGGCCGTCGGTGGCCATCACCAGGCGTTGGCCGGGCGGCACGTCCAGCACCGCGCCATCGTTGCCCTCGCGCAGGGCCGGGTTGTCAAAGGCGCGGGCGAACAGCTCCTCGATCAGCTGCAGGCTGGCGCGGCCACCGGCGCCGTGGTTCATGTCCACGCGGCCCTGCTTGAAGTCCAGCGGGCGGATGTAGTCGGTTCTTTGGGTCATGGCGGGTCAGGCGGCGACGATGGCGATGTCTCGAAACCGGCCGTAGGCGTAGTGGGCGGCGCAGGCGCCTTCGGAGGACACCATGCAGGAGCCCATCGGGTTGTCGGGCGTGCAGACGGTGCCGAAGAGCTTGCAGTCGGTGGGTCGCTTGACCCCACGCAGGATGGCGCCGCACTCGCACTGCTTGTGGTCGGCCACCGGGCGGTAGTTCAGACCGAAGCGCTTCTCGGCGTCGAAGGCGGCGTAGGCTGGCTTCAGGCGCAGCGCGCTGTAGGCCACCTCGCCCAGGCCGCGCCACTCGAAGCTCTCGCGCAGCTCCAGCACCTCGGCCACCACCGCCTGCGCGGCATGGTTGCCTTCGCGGCTGACGGCGCGGGTGAACTCGTTCTCCACCTCCGCGCGGCCCTCGTTGACCTGGCGCACCAGCATCAGGATGGCCTGCATCACGTCGAGCGGCTCGAAGCCGGCGATGACCACCGGCTTGCGGTAGTCGCGGGCAAAGGCCTCGTAGGGGGCCGAGCCGATCACGATGCTCACATGGGCCGGGCCGACGAAGCCGTCCAGCGCCACCGCGTCGCCCCATTGCTTGGCTTCGGGTGCGTCCAGGATGTGGGCGATGGCGCCGGGCGTCAGTACATGGCAGCACAGCACGCTGAAGTTCTTCAGCCCTTCCTGTGCGGCCTGCTTGACGACCAGCGCGGTGGGGGGCGTGGTGGTCTCGAAGCCGATGGCGAAGAACACCACCTCGCGCTCGGGCTGCTGGCGGGCGATCTTCAGCGCGTCGGCGGCCGAATAGACCATGCGGATGTCCGCCCCGCGGGCCTTGGCCTTCATCATCGACAGACCCCCGCTGGCGGGCACGCGCATGGTGTCGCCATAGGTGCAGACGATGGCGCCACGCTCCAGCGCCAGGCCGATGGCCTGGTCGATGCGGCCGATGGGCAGCACGCAGACCGGGCAGCCGGGGCCGTGGATCATGCGCAGATTGGGCGGCAGCAGCTCGGCCACGCCGTAGCGGGCGATGGCGTGCGTGTGGCCGCCGCAGAACTCCATGAAGCGGTAGTCGCGGCTGGGCTGGGCCTCGGCGCGGATGCGCGCGCCGATCTGCTGGGCCAGGGCGCCATCGCGGAATTCGTCCACGTACTTCATGCCGCGCACATGGGAGCCTTCGGCTTCGCCTGCGGTGCGAGCGCCCTTCGGGGCGGCCGGGCGGGCGCTCATGCCGCTTCTCCGGCTTGTTGTGAGGCTTCCAGCTCGGCGAACAAGGCCAGCGTGCGCTCGGCCTCTTCGGGGTCCAGCAGGCCGATGGCGTGGCCGACGTGGACGATCACATAGTCCCCGACCTGGGCCTCGGGGGTCAGGGCGATGGAGACGGTCTTGCGCACGCCGCCCAGGTCCACCAGGGCCTGGTCATCGGGCAGGCGCTCCACCACGCGGGAGGGCAGGGCAAGGCACATGGTCGGGGGTCCTTCTCAGCGAAATCAGCGGGAACGGTTCAAGGCGGCCAACGCGATGGCGGCCTGGCCCAGGCTCAGGCCGCCATCGCCGCAGGGGGCCTGGGCGGCCTCCAGCACGGTGAGGCCCAGCGCCTGCAGGGCCGGCACCACGGCCTGGCGCAGCGGGCGGTTGATCCAGCAGCCGCCGCCCAGGGCGACGGTGTCGAGCTGCTGGGCGCGGGCATGGTGGTCCACCCAGGCCACCAGCGCGGCGGCCAGGCTGGCGTGGAAACGGGCGGCGGCCTCGGCCTGGGCGGTGGCGGTGTCGATCCGGCTGTCGGCCAGCGCGCTCCACAGGCCACGCAGGTCCAGCACGCCGTGGGCGTCCAGCGTGAAGACATCGGCCCAGGGCGTGGCCGGGCCAGGGTGGCGCAGCGCCAGGGCCTCCAGCCGCATCGCGGCCTCGGCCTCGTGGCCGTTGTGGTGCACGCCGGCCAGCAGTGCGGCGGCGGCGTCGAACAGGCGGCCGGCACTGGCGGTGGCCGGGCAGTTCAGCCGGCGGTCCAGCACCGTGCCCAGCGAGCCGGCCAGCGGCTCGGCCGCGAAGCGTTGGGCGATCTCGCTGCCGCGGCCCAGGGTGTGCAGCAGGGCGGCGCCCAGGCGCCAGGGCTCGCGAGCGGCGCGGTCGCCACCGGGCAGGGGGAGTGCGGGCAGGTGGGCCAGGCGGGTGAACGCAGCGTTCGTCCCCTCACACCGCAGCAGCTCGCCGCCCCAGGGCTGACCATCGCTGCCCAGGCCCACGCCGTCCAGCACCAGGGCCAGGGCGGGGCCGTGCTGGCCATGTTCGGCCAGCACGGCGGCCGCATGGGCGTGGTGGTGCTGCACCGGCACGGTGGGCACCTGCCAGGCCTCGGCCAGTGCCTGGGCGTGGGCGGTGCTGAAGAAGTCGGGGTGCAGGTCGTGCGCCACGGCCTGCGGGCGCACGCCCAGGAAGTCCTGCAGCCGGGTCACGGCCTCCACCAGGCCCTGCCGGCTGGCCGCGCTGCCCAGGTCGCCCAGGTGGGGCGAGACGAAGGCCTCGTTGCCGCGGGTCAGGCAGACGGCGGCCTTGAGGTAGCCGCCGGTGGCCAGCACCGGGGGCGCATCGGCCGGCACGCCGGGCAGGGCGATGGGCTCGGGCACCTGGCCCCGGGCGCGGCGGATGAAGGGGAAGAACGGACGGCCCTGGGCATCGCGGCCCAGCGGGCGGCGCACGCTGTCGTCGGCCCGGGCCAGGATGGCGCGGTCGTGCACCAGCAGCGCGTCGGCCAGGCCGCCGAGCTTGGCCACGGCCTCGGCCTCGTCCACCACCAGTGGCTCGCCGCCGGGGTTGGCGCTGGTCATCAGCAGCAGCATGGGCTGTTCGGTGTGGCGCCAGGCCGGGTCCGCGGGGCGGCCGGCCAGTTCGTGCAGCAGCAGCCAGTGCAGCGGGTTGGACGGCAGCATCAGCCCCCACTCGTCCAGACCGGGAGCGATGGCCGGGTGGGCCGCGGCCACGCCGGGCCGGCAGGGCAGCAGCACGATGGGGCGGGCGGGGCTGGCCAGCAGGGCGGCGCTGTCGTTGCCCAGTTCAACCCAGCGGCGGGCGCTGGCCGTGTTGGTCACCAGCAGGGCGAAGGGCTTGCTGGCGCGCTGCTTGGCTGCGCGCAGGCGTTGCAGCGGCGCGGCCTGGGTGGCGTCGGCCACCAGGTGGTAGCCGCCCACGCCCTTGACGGCCAGCACCTGGCCGGCGCGCAGGCGCTGCGCCGCCTCGGCCAGCACGGCGTCGGTGCGGGCGTCGGCAGAGAGCAGCACAGCCCCATCGGGCGCCCACAGCGCGATGCGCGGGCCGCAGCGCGGGCAGGCCACCGGCTGGGCGTGGTGGCGGCGGTCCTGCGGGTCGGTGTACTCGGCGGCGCAGTCCGGGCACATCGGGAAGTTGGCCAGTGCGGTGTTGGGCCGGTCGTAGGGCAGGCGTGCGGTCAGCGTGAAGCGCGGGCCGCACTGGGTGCAGTTGATGAAAGGGTGGCGCCAGCGGCGGTTGCCAGGGCTGAACAGCTCGTCCAGGCAGGCCTCGCAGGGGGCGGTGTCGGGCGGCAGCGTGGTGGTCAGCGCCTGAGGGGCCGTGGCGCGGCTGGGCTGGATCACGAAGCCGGCTTCATAGGGCTGCACCGCCAGCGGCAGGCGCTGCACGCGTTGCACCCGGGCCAGCGGCGGCGGGTTCCGCTGCAGTGCCTCATCGAAGGCGGCCAAGGCTTCGGCAGGGCCCTGCAGCTCGGCCTCCAGGCCCTGGCCGTCGTTGCGCACCCAGCCGCTCAGGGCCAGGCGGCGGGCCTGCTGCGCCACCCAGGGCCGAAAGCCCACGCCCTGCACGGCACCCTCCACCCGCAGGCACAGGCGCTGCAGGGCGGCGGTGGGGGCAAGCACGGCGTTCATGGGCGGTCGGGCGCGGGCAGTTTTGGCGGGTCAGGCCTTGGCGGCGAGCTGCGCTTCCAGCTCGGCCACGCGGGCCTTGAGCCGGGCCAGCTCATCCGCCGCAGGCGCGGCGGCCTCGGCCGGGGCCTCCAGCGGCTGCAGCAGCCAGTCCAGCCAGGCATCCAGGCCTTCGCCGCTGCGGGCCGAGACCAGCAGCACCTCGATGCCCGGGTTCACCCGGCGGGCGTACTCGATGCACTTGGGCACGTCGAAGTCCAGGTGCGGCAGCAGGTCGGTCTTGGTCAGCACCATCAGCCGCGCGGCGGCGAACATGTCCGGGTACTTGATGGGCTTGTCCTCGCCCTCGGTGACCGAAAGGATGGCCACCTTGGCGCGCTCGCCCAGGTCCCACATGGCGGGGCAGACGAGGTTGCCGACGTTCTCGATGAACAGGACCGCACCGTGGGGGTGGTCATGGT
>NZ_BADL01000441.1 GCF_000333615.1 Ideonella sp. B508-1
GCCTGCTGCAGATGTCCATGGCCAGATCGCTTTGCTGGGCGGCCGCGGCCAGGCGGCCCAGCGAGGTGCGGGCCGCCGTGCGCGTGGCGGGGGCGTCCAGATAGGCAGCCAGGGCGGTCTGGCTCACGCTCAGCGCCTGGGCCTTGTCGTGCACGCCCGCGAGGAAGCGGGGCAGGCCGGCGATCACCGGGCTGCGCTCGACCTCGGGCTGGCGCTCGATCAGTTCCTTGAGCGGTCCGGCCAGCTCGTCGAGCTTCTCGGTGGCCACCAGCAGCTGCACCTGGGTGCGCAGGGCCTCGATGGACTGCGGCAGGGTCTGGCGCCAGGCCTTGGCCGCCGCCAGGGCGCGGTCGCCCGAGCGACCCTGCACCGCGATTTCGATGGCGCGCTGGAAGACCGCGCCATCGCGGGCGCGGCGGGCGGCGTCGAGCATCACGTCGAAGCCGTCGGCCGGGTGGCCGGTGGAGATCTCCATCTCGCCGAGCAGCAGCTCGTAGAACATGGGGGCGTCCAGCCAGGAGTTGTTCACCGGCGCGGCCTCGGCCGCGGCGGGCGCCGAGGCGCTGGCGGCCGGGGCTGACGCCGGTGCGGCGGCAGGGGCCGGGCTGGCATCGGGCTGGGCCGGTGCCGACACCGCCAGGGCGCCCAGGGTGGCCGACAGCAGCCAGCCCGCCCCCAACCCGGCACGGCCCAGCCAGCGGCGCGCCAAGGGCGCAGCGGCAGCATGCTCCGCGGTGGTGGGCAACAGGCGGCGGTTCACCGCGCGGACAAGACGTAGCTTCATCGTCACTCCAAAGGCCGGATGATTCTAGTGGCCGCCCCCGGGCCTTGCCGGCAACTGCCGATAATGGCCGCCATGCCGGAATTGCCTGAGGTCGAGGTCACCCGTCGCAGCGTCAGCGCCCTGGCCGGCGCACAGCTGCGTGCGCTGGAACTGGGCAAGCCGCTGCGGTGGCCGCTGGGCATCGATCCAGCCGAGTTGACTGGCTGCGTGGCCGGTGAGTTCCTGCGCCGTGGCAAATACCTCTGGCTGCCGCTCAGCCGGCCGGATGGCCGCAGCGCCGGCGGTCTGCTGTGGCACCTGGGCATGTCGGGCTCGCTGGCCTGGCTACCGCGGGCCGGCCCACCCGGCAAGCACGACCATGTGGACCTGCTGACCGACCGCGGGGTGCTGCGGCTGACCGACCCGCGCCGCTTCGGCGCGGTGGTCTGGTCGCCGGCCCTGGACCAGGCGCCGGCCGCCGGCCTGCTGGCCGGGCTGGGGGCCGAGCCCTTCGACGAGCGCTTCACCGCCGCGGACTTTCACCGGGCCCTGCAGCAGCGCCGCTGCGCGGTCAAGCAGGCCCTGCTGGCCGGCGACATCGTGGTGGGCGCAGGCAACATCTACGCCAGCGACGCCCTGTTCGAGGCGGGCATCGACCCGCGCACACCCTGTGACCGCATCGGGCCGGTGCGGGCGGCCCGGCTGCTGGCGGCCATCCGCCGTGTGCTGGGCGAGGCCATTGCCGCCGGTGGCTCCACGCTGCGCGACTTCAAGGACGCCCACGGCAGCGTGGGCCAGTACCAGGGCCAGGCCCGGGTCTACGGCCGGGCCGGTGAGGCCTGCCCGCGCTGCGGCGCTCCCATCCGGCGCATCGTCCAGGGGCAGCGGGCCACCTATTTCTGCCCGGGCTGCCAGCGCCGCTGAGCCGGTCGTCCGGCCGGTGAGGCCCGGAATTGCCGGCTCGCGGGGGTTTTCATTCACTTGCATTGACTTGCCGGAGCCCGGGGGTTTCGCGCTAGCATCCGAGCGTGAGCCCGTCCGACGATTCCTCCCTTTCCGACGCTTTGGCGCTGCAGCCTGCGCTGGAGCCTCAGCTTGACGCATTGGCCGACTGGCGCCTGGCGCTGGAGCGTGATCTCGTCGGGCTGGAGACCTTTCTGGCCCAGGGCGAACTGCTGTCGCCGGCCGCCGCCAGCGCCAGTCAGGCGGTGCGCCACCGCCTGGCCACCGACAAGCTGGTCGTCGCCTTCGTGGCCGAGTTTTCGCGCGGCAAGAGCGAGCTGATCAACGCGATCTTCTTTGCCGATGCGGGCCGTCGCATCCTGCCGGCCACGCCTGGGCGCACCACCATGTGCCCGGTCGAGCTGTCCTGGGACCCGGCCGAGCTGCCCACGCTGGACCTGCTGCCCATCGAGACCCGCCGCCAGGACAAGACCCTGGCCGAGTGGTCGCTGCAGCGCGACCGCTGGTTCCGCATTCCGCTGGACCCGTCCGACGCCGACGGGCTGGCCCTGTCCCTGCAGCAGGTCACCCAGACCCGCAGCGTGTCGCGCGAGGACGCGCAGCGCCTGGGCCTGTGGTCCGAGGAGCATCCGCAGGACAACCCGCCCACGCTGCCCAACGGCCAGGTCGAGATCCCGGCCTGGCGCCATGCGGTCATCAACTACCCCCATCCGCTGCTGCAGCGCGGTTTGGTGGTCATCGACACCCCGGGCCTGAACGCCATCGGCACCGAACCCGAGCTGACCCTGGGCCTGCTGCCCAGCGCCCATGCCGCCCTGTTCGTGCTGGGCGCCGACACCGGCGTGACCCGCTCGGACCTGGACATCTGGAACGACCACCTGGGCGGCCAAGGCCTGTCCTGTTTCGTGGTGCTCAACAAGGTGGACACCCTGGCCGACCCGCTGGCCTCGCCCGAGGAGCAGCAGGCCGCGGTGGAGCGCCAGTGCGAAACCACCGCCCAGACCCTGGGCATCGCCCGCGACCGGGTGTTCCCCATCTCGGCCCGCCAGGCCCTGGCCGCGCGGCTGCAAGGCGATGTGGGCGCGCTGCAGGCCAGTGGCCTGCCGGCCCTGGAAACGGCGCTGAACCTGCACCTGCTGCCGCAGCGCCAGCGCGTGCTGGCCAAGGCCGTGGTCGGTGGCGTGCAGTCCATGCTGGAACACGCCACCCGCGCCCTGCGCGACCAGCGCCGCCAGAACGCCGAGCAGATGCTGGAGCTGCGGGGCCTGCGTGGCAAGAGCGCTGGCCGCGTGGCCCAGATGCTCGACCGCGTGACGGCCGACACCGCCGAATTCGAGCGTTGCACCGCCCGCCTCACCGCCTTGCGCGCGGTGCATGCGCGGCTGCAGCACAAGACCCTGAAGGCCCTGGATGCCGACCGCATCCGTGAAGCCCTGGCCGGCCTGGAAGCGGTCCTGGGCAGCGGCTGGCTGAACCTGCGGGCGCGCGGTGCCTTTGCCAAGATGTGCGCTGGCCTGCAGGCTCAGCTCGACACCGCGGCTTCGCTCAATGCCGAGGCCGCGCAGATGCTGCAGGCCTTGTTCAGCCAGCTCAATGCCGAGTTCGGCTTTTCGCTGAACTTCACGCCGGCGCCGGACGTCAAGGCCTTCAAGAACGAGCTCAGCCTGATCGAGCGCAACTACGGGCGCTACTTCAGCCTCTCCAGCGCGCTGCGGCTGAATTCGACGGTGTCGAGCGAGCAGTTCCACCGCATGCTGGTGTCCAAGCTGCGGGTGGTGTTCGAGAACGCCAGCGCCGAGATCGAGAGCTGGCACCAGGGGGCCTCCGGCCAGGTCGACAGCCAGTTCCGCGACCGCCGCCGGGGCTTCCGCCGCCGCCGCGAATCGCTGGAGCGCATCCAGCACGCCACCGGTGAACTGGAGTCCCGTCTGTCCGAGGTCGAGAACCAGGACAACAAGCTGCTGGAGCTGGCCGACCAGGCCCAGGCCATGGCTGCGCGCCTGCGCCAGCGCGCCGAGGTCGGCCCCGATTACCAGGACGAGACCCTCAGCGGCATGGGCGCGCTGGACCTGGATCTGAGCGAAGGCGAGTTCGTGCACAGTGACCAGGGCCTGTTCCGGCCTGGCGCTGCGGCGTGAGCCGGGACGAGGCCGCGACGGCAGCCCTGGCCCGGCGCCTGATCGACTGGCAGCGGCAGCACGGCCGCCACACCCTGCCCTGGCAGCAGACCCGCGACCCCTACCGGGTCTGGCTCTCGGAGATCATGCTGCAGCAGACCCAGGTCAGCACGGTGCTGGGCTACTACGAGCGCTTCCTGGCCCGCTTCCCCGATGTGCAGGCCCTGGCCGCCGCGCCGCTGGACGAGGTGCTGGCCCTGTGGGCCGGGCTGGGCTACTACAGCCGCGCCCGCAACCTGCACCGCTGTGCCCAGGCCGTGGTGCAGGACTGGGGCGGTGTCTTTCCGTCCACCGCCGCGCAACTGGCCACCCTGCCGGGCATTGGCCGCTCGACCTCGGCCGCGGTGGCGGCGTTCTGCTTCGGCGAGCGGGTGGCCATCCTGGATGGCAACGTCAAGCGCGTGCTCAGCCGGGTGCTGGGTTTCGGTGAGGACCTGGCCCAGACCGCGGCCGAGCGGCGTCTCTGGGCCATCGCCGAGGCCCAGCTGCCACCGGCGGGCGAGGGCGTGGAGGCCTACACCCAGGGCCTGATGGACCTGGGCGCCACCGTCTGCACGCCGCGCCAGCCCAGCTGTCTGCTATGCCCCTGGCAGGGTTTCTGCGTGGCCCGGCGCGAAGGCCGGCCCGAGGCCTACCCGGTCAAGACCCGCAAGCTCAAGCGGGGCCGGCGCAGTCATGCGCTGCTGTGGCTCACGCAGGGCGATGCGGTCTTCCTGGTGCAGAGGCCGGCCACCGGCGTCTGGGCCGGGCTGTGGACGCTGCCGGAGTTCGAGGACGTGGACAGCCTGCAGGCCTGGCTGGCCGAGGGGCCGGGCCCGGGCGAGGTGGGAGCCACCTTCACCCATGTGCTGACCCATCTGGACCTGGCGCTGACGCCTGTGCGCCGTGCCTTGCCGGTGGATTCGCCCCTGGCCCAGGGGCCGCTGCTGCGCTGGCCGACGGGCCGTTGGGTGCCACGCGCCGCCCTGGCCGAGCATGGCCTGCCCGCGCCGGTGCGCAAGCTGCTGGACACCGACACGGCCTGAGCTCGGCCGACGCCGGCCGGGGCCTCAGCCCTGCAGCAGCTGCTTGTCGCGCAGGAAGCGGTCCACCAGGTCCATGCGGGCGCTAGGGTCGGTCAGCTCCATCAGCTTCTGGCGCGCCGCCAGCGGGATGGGCAGCAGCTCGCACCAGCGGTTGGCCACCCAGGCGGTGTCGTCCAGGTGCATGGGCCCGCTGCTGTGGCCCTCGCGTGCGGCCAGCAGGGCCAGGGCCCGCGCCAGCGCCTGGGCGGCCGGCTGGTGGGCCGCGGCCAGCGGCAGATGCGGGTCATCGGGCAGCTGCTCGGCCTGCGTGGCCACCCACAGGCCGTTGGCCTGCTCGCTCAGCGTCTGCCAGCGAAAGCGCGCGCCGCCCAGGCAGACGGCCTTGAGCACGCCCGGCTGGTCCGAATCGGCGCTGAGCAGCCGGGCCAGCACACCCACGGGCTCGAAGCGCACCGTCTGGCCGGCTTGGCGCACCTCGCTGCCCTGCTGCAGGCAGACCACGCCGAAGGGGCGGTCGGCCACCAGGCAGCGGCTCATCAGGTCCAGGTAGCGCGCTTCGAAGATGCGCAGGGACAGTCGGCCCAGCGGGAACAGCACGGACTGCAGCGGGAACAGCGGGAGGTCGGTGAGGGTCATGGAGGGCCGGCCGTGCCGGCGCGGACAGGTCAGGTGCGGGCGTCGAGTTCGCGGTGGCGCTTGAGCGTGGGCAGGCGGGCCGCGAAGTGCTCGGCCAGGGTTTCGACAAAGTACACCGAGCGGTGCTGGCCGCCGGTGCAGCCGATGGCCACGGTCAGGTAGCTGCGCTGGTCGTTCTCGAAGGACGGCAGCCAGCGCGTCAGGAAACCTTCGATCTGCCCCAGCATTTCGCCCACCTCGGGCTGGGCCCGCAGGTAGTCGGCCACCGGGGCGTCGCGCCCGGTCAGGGGGCGCAGTTCGCGCAGGTAGAAGGGGTTGGGCAGCACCCGCACATCGAACACCATGTCGGCGTCCAGCGGCACGCCGTGCTTGAAGGCGAAGGACTGGAAGACCAGGGTCAGCTGGCTGCGCGAGGCGCCCACCAGGTCACGGATCCACAGGCGCAGTTGGGCCGGCCGCAGCTCGCTGGTGTCCATCACCGTGGAGCGCTCGCGCAGGGCGGCCAAGAGCTGGCGCTCTTGTTCGATGGCGTCGATCAGGCGTTGGCGGTCGTTGCCCGGCCCTGGGTGGGACAAGGGGTGCGGACGCCGTGTCTCTGAGAAGCGCTTGACCAGGGCCTGGGTGCTGGCGTCCAGGAAGAGGCTGCGCACCTTGACGCCCTCGGCGGCCAGCTCGTCCATCAGCGGCACCAGGGCCGGCAGCGAGCCGGCGGTGCGCACGTCCACCGCCACGGCCAGGCGTTCCACTCCGTGGGCCGCCTCGACATGCACCAGCTCGCGCAGCAGCTCGGGGGGCAGGTTGTCCACGCAGAAGAAACCGGCGTCCTCCAGCGCATGCAGGGCCACCGACTTGCCCGAACCCGAGATGCCGGTGACCAGGGCCACCACGCGCTGGGGGGGCGCGGCAGACGGGGCTTGCGGCGGGTTCGGGGGCAGGGTGGAGGTGTTCATCGTGCGGCCTTGGCCGGGCGGGCTTCGGGCTGCGCCGCCTGCTGGATCAGCTGCTGGGCGTGGGCCAGGCTGGTGCCGCTGGCACCGCCCAGCATGCGGGCCACCTCGGCCACGCGGGCCTCGCCCTCCACCGGGCTGACCTGGCTCTGGGTCTGGCCCTGGCGGGTGGCCTTGGCCACCACGAAATGATGGTCGGCGCAGGCGGCCACCTGGGGCAGGTGGGTGACCGACAGCACCTGCACGGTCTGGCCCAGCTGCTTCATCAGCCGGCCCACCGCATCGGCCACGGTGCCGCCCACGCCGGAGTCGATCTCGTCGAAGATCAGCGTGCCGGGGTGGAGGGCCGTGGCCGGGCCGCGGCCGCGCTGCTGCGCGGTGGTGACGGCGATGGCCAGCGCCAGACGCGAGAGTTCACCGCCCGAGGCCACCTTGGCCAGAGGGCGCGGGGCGCTGCCGGCATGGCCGGCCACCAAGAATTCGACGCCTTCCAGGCCGAAGCTTTGCGGGGCGTCCTGCGGCAGCAGGGCCACCTCGAAGCGGCCGCCGGCCATGCCCAGCTGCTGCATGGCGGCGCTGACCCGCTTGGACAGATCGGGCGCGGCTTTCTGGCGGGCCCGGCTGGCCTGCTCGGCCAAGCGGCGCCACTGCGCTTCGGCCTGGGCCACGGCCGCGCTCAGGGCGGCCATGTCGCTGGCGGCGTCCAGGGCGTCCAGCGTGGCCTGCCACTCGGCGCGCAGGGCCGGCAGTTCTTCCGGCGGGCGACGGAAGCGCCGCGCCAGGCCCATCCAGGCCGAGAGACGGGCGTCCAGTTCGGCCAGGCGGTCCGGGTCCAGTTCGGCCCGGGCCAGGTAGGTGTTGAGGCTGCGCGCGGCGTCGTCCACCTGGGCTTGGGCGCCTTGCAGGGCTTCCAGCACCGGCTGGATGCGGGGGTCGAAATCGGCCACCGCCTCCAGGCCGCTCAGGGCCCGGCTGAGCTGGCGGCTGGCGCTGGTCTCGTCCTCGTCCAGGCATTGGGCGGCCTGGGCGGCGGCGTCCATCAGGGCCTGGCCGTGCGACAGGCGCTGGTGCTCGGCATTGAGCTCGGGCCACTCGTCGGCGCCGGGCGCCAGGCGGTCGATCTCGCCGATCTGCCACTGCAGGCGCTCGCGTTCGCTGGCCCGCTCGCCCTCCAGGGCGCGGGCGGCGGCCAGTGCCTCGGTGGCGGCCTTCCAGTCGGCATGGGCCTGGGTCAGTGGGCGCGGGTCCACGCCGGCCTGCTCGTCCAGCAGGGCGCGCACGGATGCGGGCCGGGTCAGGCCCTGCCAGGCGTGCTGGCCGTGGATGTCCACCAGGTGGTCGGCCACCTCGCGCAGCTGGGCGGCGGTGGCGGCACTGCCGTTGATGAAGCCACGGCTCTTGCCCTGGCTGTCGATGATGCGGCGCAGCAGCAGGGTGTCCTCGGCGGCGAAGCCGGCCTCCTCCAGCCAGGCCGCCAGCGAAGGCGGGGGATCGAACTCGGCCGTCACCTCGGCCCGGGCCGCGCCTTCGCGCACCCACTGGCTTTCGGCCCGGGCGCCCAGCACCAGCTGCAGCGCGTCGATCAGGATGGACTTGCCGGCGCCGGTCTCGCCGGTCAGCACGGAGAACCCGGCGTGGAACGCCAGCTCCAGGTGGCTGACGATGACGAAGTCCTTCAGGGTCAGGTGCTTGAGCATGGGGCCCTCGCTCAGGGTCTCAGACCACGCCCTCGTACCAGCGCAGCTTGCGCCGGAGCGTGGCGTAGTAGCTCCAGCCGCGCGGGTGCAGGAAGCGCATGGCCACCGGGGAGCGGCGCACCCGCACCTGGTCGCCCGGCAGCAGGCTGGTCAGGTTGTGCATATCGAAGCTGGCGCTGGTGTCCCGGGCGGTGACGATGGTGATGCCCACCTCGGCCGAGTCGGGCAGCACGATGGGCCGGTTGGACAGGGTGTGCGGCGCGATGGGCAGCAGCACCCAGCCGCCGATGGACGGGTGCAGGATGGGGCCGCCGGCCGACAGGGCGTAGGCGGTGGAGCCGGTGGGCGAGGCGATGATCAGGCCATCGGCCCGCATGTTGGCGACGAACTCGCCGCCCACGTCCACCCGCAGCTCCACCATGCTGGCGGTGGCGCCCCGGCCCACCACCACGTCGTTGACGGCCAGGCCTTCGAAGATGCTGCGGCTGTCGCGCCGCACGTCACCCTCGATCAGGGCCCGGCGCTCTTCCTCGTAGTCGCCCTGCACGATGGGGCCCAGGGCCTCGGCCCAGTCGGTGGAGCGCACATCGGTGATGAAGCCCAGCCGGCCTTCGTTGATGCCCACCAGCGGGATGTTCAGCGGCGCCAGCTCGCGGGCGATGCCCAGCATGGTCCCGTCGCCACCCACCACCACCGCGATGTCGCAGTGCGCGCCGATCTCGGCGGGGCTCAGGGCACCGTAGTCGTGCCAGTCGATGTTCAGCGCCGTGTTCCGGTCCACCGACACCTCCAGCCCCTGCCGCACCAGGAAGGCGGCAATGCTCTCCAGCATCGGGCGGATGCCCTGGGCCTGGTATTTGCCGATGAGGGCAGCGTGACGAAACGGAGACGACATGGTGCCGAGAATTACACCACAGGCCCCTGTGACAAGGCGCTGCCGGGCCGGGCATCTCTTTACAATGAAACCCATGCTGGATGACCGTGCACGATCGCTGCTGAACACCCTGGTCGAGCGCTACATCGCCGACGGCCAGCCGGTGGGCTCCCGCACCCTGTCCAAGGCCTCGGGGCTGGAGCTGTCGCCCGCCACCATCCGCAACGTGATGGCCGATCTGGAGGACATGGGCCTGATCGTCAGCCCGCACACCTCGGCCGGCCGCATCCCCACGCCCAAGGGCTACCGGCTCTTCGTGGACACCATGCTGACCGCCCAGCCGCAGATGCTCAGCGGCCCCATGCCCGACGCCCTGTCGGCCGTGCGCGAGCAGCTGCAACCGGACCAGCCCCAGCGCGTCATCGCCCAGGCCGCGCAGATGCTCTCCAGCCTGTCGAGCTTCGTCGGCGTGGTGACGGCCCCGCGCAAGACCAGCGTCTTCCGCCACCTGGAATTCCTGCGCCTGGGGGCCCAGCGCGTGCTGGTCATCATGGTGGCCCCCGATGGCGATGTGCAGAACCGCGTCATCTTCACCAGCCGCGACTACAGCGACAGCGAGCTGGTGGAAGCCACCAACGTGCTCAACGCCCACTACGCCAACCTCACGCTGGAAGAGGTGCGCGAGCGCCTGAAGGCCGAGGTGGACCAGCTGCGTGGCGAGATCGCGGTGCTGATGCAGGCGGCGGTGCAGGCCGGCACCGAGGCCCTGGCCGAGACCCAGGAGCAGGTGGTGGTCAGCGGCGAGCGCAACCTGCTGGGCGTGCAGGACCTCAGCGACCTGGGCTCGCTGCGCAAGCTCTTCGACATCTTCGAGCAGAAGACCGAGCTGATGCGCCTCCTGGACACCTCCAGCCGCGCCGAGGGCGTGCGCATCTACATCGGCGGTGAGAGCCGCGTCGTGCCCTTCGAAGAGCTCTCGGTCGTCTCCGCCCCCTACGAGGTGGACGGCCGGGTGGTGGGCACGCTGGGCGTCATCGGCCCCACCCGCATGGCCTACGACCGCATGATCCAGATCGTGGACATCACCTCCCGTCTGGTGGGCAGCGCGCTGTCGCAGCGCTGATTCCGCCGCCTACAATCCAGCGCTTTCGAGCCGTCCCCCGCAGGACAGTCTCGGTGTGGGCCGTTAGCTCAGTCGGTCAGAGCAGAGGACTCATAATCCTTTGGTCCGGGGTTCGAGCCCCCGACGGCCTACCACTTGTTCACCCTGCCGTGGCCGTGGCCGTGGCCGTGGCCGCGGTGGCGGCTGCATCCCACCGCAGGCTCCGGGCCCGGCTCAGAACGTCGCCCAGTCCTCGGATGCCACTGCGGTGGGCGTGTTGTTGAGGGCGGCCGGCCGGGTGGTGGTTGAGGGGCGGCCCTGGGGCGCCGGGGCCGCAGGGCGGCGTGCAGGCTGGGCCGGCACGGGCCGGCTGGTGGCAACCGGTTGGGCGGGTTGGCTTGGGGCCGGTGCGGTGGGTGCCCCATGTGCCGGGGTGTTGCCGAGCTTGAACACCCCCACGACGTTCACCAGCTGTTGGGCCTGGGTGCGCAGGCTCTCGGCGGCCGCAGCGCTTTGCTCCACCAGGGCGGCGTTCTGCTGGGTGACCTGGTCCATCTGACCGATGGCGTTGCCCACCTGACCGATGCCGTGGCTCTGCTCTACCGTGGCCGAGGTGATTTCGGCGACGATGTCGGAGACGCGCTGGATGGACTGCACGATGTCCTGCATGGTCTGTCCCGCGCGGTCCACCAGCTGAGAGCCTTGTTCCACCTGCTCGACGTTGCGGATGACGAGGCTCCGGATCTCCTTGGCGGCTTCGGCGCTGCGCTGGGCCAGCGTGCGAACTTCGCCGGCCACGACGGCAAAGCCCCGGCCTTGCTCGCCGGCCCGGGCGGCTTCCACCGCGGCGTTCAGGGCCAGGATGTTGGTCTGGAAGGCGATGCCGTCGATCACGCCGATGATGTCGCCGATCTTGCGGCTGCTGTCGCTGATGCCCTGCATGGTGGTGACCACCTGGCCGACCACATCGCCGCCCTCGCTGGCCACGGCTGCGGCGCCCTTGGCCAGTTGGTCGGCCTGTCGGGCGCCGTCCGCGTTGTTGCGCACGGTCGAGCCCAGCTGCTCCATGGTGGCGGCGGTCTGCTGCAGCGAGCTGGCCTGCTCCTCGGTGCGTTGGCTCAGGTCGGTGTTGCCGCTGGCGATCTGGGCGCTGGCCGTGGCCAGGCCTTCGGCGTTCTGGCGCACCGTGCCCACGACCCGGCCCAAGGCGGCCTGCATGCCGCGCAGGGCCTGGAGCAGTCGGCCCACCTCGTCGGCGCCTCCTTCGGGGATGGGCGCGGTCAGGTCGCCCGCACCGATGGCTTCGGCCGCCTGGACGGCCTGGGCCATCGGGCGGGTGATCGACCGTGTCGCCAGCAGGCCGATGCCACCGCCGCACAACAGGGCCGCGATCACGCAGAACAGCGTCACCACGAGCGTCCGATCGGCCTCGTCCTTGATCTGGCCCGATGACGCTTCCATCTCCTGCTCGAACAGCGCCGTCAGGTCGCTCAGGGCCTTGAGGTACTGCCCCTGCACCGCATAGCGGGGCCCGAACAGCAGGGCGGTGGCCTGGCCGTCCTCGTGCTTCTCGGCCAGTTGGATGACGTCCGCCGTGAAGCCGTAATACTGCTGGTTCAGTTCGCGCACCTGGGCCAGCAGGCTGGTGGCCTGGGCGCTGGCGTCCTGCGCCCTCAGTTCATCGAGGATGTGTTGGCCTTTCTCACGGTTGGCCTCGAAGGCGGCCTTGCTCTTGGCGATGCCGGCGCTGTCTGTCAGAAGGATGGCGTTGCGCGCCACACGGGCGCTGTCCATCACGGCGTAGGCCAGGACCTGCGACTTCATCGCCCGCGCGTGCTGCTTGTCTGCCAGCAATGTGGCGGTGTCTTTCGCATGCAGGCCGGCGCGCACGCTCAAGCCGGCGACCGCGGCCAGGATGGCCAGCACGAGACCGAAGCCCAATGCCAGGCGTCGGCCGATGGAGAGATTGCTGATGATGGACATGTGAGCGGACGTTGGAGCAGGGGCGTGGCCGGCGGTGCCGGCCTCCCGGGCTGTCGGCGGCGACGCGCGGACGTCGCGGAGCGGACAGGACGATGTGCTGGGTGTGACATCGGATGTGCCGGGCGCATTCTTGAGGTGGGGCTGGGCGGTGGTCAGCCTCCGGAAGGCTTGCTGACACAAAGACCGGCAGGGGAAGTCCGGTGGGCCTGGGCCGAGGGCCTTCGGCTTCGAGGGGCTACCATGCCCCCCTTCCGGCTTGCCCGCCTGTCCCTGGCCCGCCCTTGGCGCGCGCCGTGTTCCGATGTCCCGCCTCCAGTCCTCATCCCTGCTGCCGCTGCTGGCCATCCTGGGCTCCGTCACCTTCCTGGGCCTGGGCACGTCCTGGGCCAAACACACGCTGTTTCCGCTGGTGGGGGCGCCGGGCACCACGGCCGTGCGGGTGGGCTTCTCGGCCTTGCTGCTCTTGCTGATCTGGCGGCCCTGGCGCTGGCGCCTGGCGCGCGGTGAGTGGAAGGCGCTGCTGGCCTACGGCGTGACGCTGGGGCTGATGAACCTGACCTTCTACCAATCGCTGCGCACCATTCCCTTCGGCGTGGCGGTGGCCATCGAATTCGCCGGGCCCTTGACGGTGGCGCTGCTGGCTTCGCGCCATGCGCTGGACTTCGTCTGGCTGCTGCTGGCCATCGCGGGTCTGGGGCTGCTGCTGCCGCTGGGCCATGGGGTCAGCACGCTGGACCCGGTGGGCGTGGGCTGGGCCGCCGTGGCCGCCGTGTGCTGGGCGCTCTACATCCTGTTCGGCAAGCGGGTGGGGCATCTGCATGCCGGGCAGTCGGTGGCCATCGGCCTGACGGTGGCCGCGCTGACGGTGGTGCCGGTGGGCGTGGCCCAGGCCGGCGCGGCCCTGCTGTCGCCCGTCGTGCTGGGGGTGGGGCTGTGCGTGGCAGCCATCTCCAGTGCGGTGCCCATCTCGCTGGAGATGGTGGCCCTCAAGCGCCTGCCGCCGCAGGCCTTCGGCATCATGATCAGCATGGAGCCGGCGGTGGCCGCGCTGCTGGCCCTGGGCCTGCTGGGCGAGCAGCTCAGCGGCGGGCAGTGGCTGGCCATCGGGCTGATCATGTCGGCGTCCATGGGCAGTGCCTGGTCGGCCCGGCGCCAGCCGGCCACGGTGGAGGCGGGCCTGCCGGGTTGACGGCGCAGCCGCTGTGCCCTGGCGCCGGCCGGCATGGCACGCCCTGTGCGTGGTGGCCTGCGTCAACCCCTTGCGGAGGCGCCATGAAAGACACGGTCCAGGACACGCTGTTCTCCCACGTCAAGCCCGCCGACACGGCGTACCGAGGGGACGGGCTGCGCGACTTCTTTCTCTACCGGGATCTGGGCGTGGCCGAGGCCACGCGCGGTCGGGTGATCGCGCAGCTCGTGATCGCGCACAACGCACCGGAGAAGGGCACGGGCTGGCACCGGCATGAGGCGGATTTCCACATCGTCATCATGCTGCGGGGCTGGGCCAAGTTCATGTACGAAGACCAGGAGACCCTGGTGAGCGCGGGCGACTGCGTGCACCAGCGCCCTGGGGTGCGCCACTATCTGTTCGACTACTCGCCGGACATGGAGTACCTGGAGCTCGTCGGCCCGGCCGACTTCAAGACCATCGATGTGGACCCGGTCTGCGAGGTGCCGGCGCCCAAGGGCTGGGGGCTCTGAGCTGACGCGGCGGGCCGGCGGCGGCCCGCCAGCGTGTCAGAACTCCACTTCCAGCTCGTCGATGGCTTCCGGCTCGCGCCGGGCTTCGGCGTACCAGCGCTGCAGGTCGGGCAGGGCCAGGATGGTCCGGCAGTAGTCCCGGCAGGGGCCGTCGGCCGGCAGCACGTCGTAGGTCTGCAGGCGGGTGACGACCGGGGCGTACATCGCGTCGGCCACGGTGGGGTGGGCGCCGAACAGATAGGGCCCGCCGTACTGGGCCAGACATTCGGTCCAGATCTGCAGCACGCGGGCGATGTCGGTCTGGGCGCGGCTCCAGACCTTGTACTTCGGGAAGTGGGCCTTCAGGTTCATCGGCAGGGCCGAGCGCAGGGAGGCGAAGCCCGAGTGCATCTCGCCGGAGATGGCGCGGCAGTGCGCGCGGGCGGCGCGCTCGCCGGGCAGCAGGCCCGCCTTGGGCTTGATCTCGTGCAGGTACTCGGCGATGGCCAGGGTGTCCCACACCGTCACGCCCTGGTGGCGCAGGCAGGGCACCAGGATGGAAGGCGCCAGCAGCAGCATCTCGGCCTTGATGGCCGGGTCGTCCGGGCTGACCAGCACCTCGGTGAATTCCAGGCCCGCCAGCCGGCACAGCAGCCAGCCGCGCAGGGACCAGGACGAGTAGTTCTTGCTGCTGATCGTGAGCGTGGTGGCGGCCATGGTGTCTCCTGTGGTCAGCGGCGCAGCCGCAAGCCCCATGCCAGGCCCCGGGTGCCGCCTGGCGCGCATGGCCCGCAACTTGCGGGAAGTGTGCACCCCACCGGATGCGCTCGCCATGCTTTACACCGCCTACCAGGCCCTCTCCGACAGCTTCGGCCCTTGGCAAGAGGCGGCCCACTGGGGCGCGGCGGCCCTGCGGCCCTGGGGGCGCGGGCCCCTGGCCGTGCCCGGGCTGCGCGAGACCTCCGCCGCCCTGGAGCTGTTCTCCCGCGTGCGCCTGAGCCACCTGCGCCCGGCCTTCGGCATTGACACCGTGACGACCGATGCCGGCGAAGCGGTGGCGGTGACCGAGCGCGAGGTGCTGCGCACGCCCTTTGCCACCCTGCTGCGCTTCGAGCGGGCCGATGTGCAGGCCGGGCGGGTCAGCCTGCCCAAGGTGCTGATCGTGGCGCCGCTGTCCGGCCACTTTGCCACGCTGCTGACCGACACCGCCCGCACCATGCTGGCCGACCACGACGTCTACATCAGCGACTGGCACAACGCCCGCCATGTGCCCGTGACCGAGGGCCGTTTCGGCCTGGCGGAGTATGTGCAGCATGTGATCCGCTTCATCGAGACCCTGGGCCCCGAGACCCATTTGCTGGCGGTCTGCCAGCCCTGCGTGCCCGCGCTGGCCGCGGTGGCCCTGATGGCGCAGCGCCAGCACATCGCCCAGCCGCGCAGCATGACGCTGATGGCCGGCCCCATCGACACCCGCATCAACCCCACGGCGGTCAACGAGCTGGCCACCAGCAAACCCATCGAGTGGTTCGAACAGAACCTGATCTCCCAGGTGCCCTGGCGCTACCCGGGGGCTTTTCGTCGGGTCTATCCGGGCTTTCTGCAGCTCACCGCCTTCATGAGCATGAACCCGCAGCGGCACCAGGAAGCGCTCAAGGGCCTGTACGACAAGCGGGTGACGGGCGAGGACGAGGCGGCCGATCGCACGGCCGAGTTCTATGCCGAGTACTTCGCCGTCAACGACCTGCCGGCCGAGTTCTACCTGGAGACCGTGGCCCAGGTGTTCCAGGAGTACACCCTGGCCAAGGGCGAGATGGTGCTGGACGGCGAGCGGGTGGACACCGCGGCCATCCGTCGCACCGCCTTGTTCACGGTGGAGGGCGAGCGCGACGACATCTGCGCCATCGGCCAGACGGTGGCCGCCCACGACCTGTGCCCGCGCATCCCGCCCTACCTGAAGACCCACCATGTGCAGACCGGCGTAGGCCACTACGGCGTCTTCAGCGGCCGGCGCTGGCAGACCCAGATCTACCCCCGCGTGCGGGAGATGATCCACAGCCTGCAGTGAGGCGGACCGGGCCGGTGGCGGGGGTAAGCTCAAGAACCCCTCTTGCCGGAGCCCGCCCATGCCGATCGACACCGCCGCCTTCTGCGTTCCCGCCGGGGAGAAGGTCAAGCTCGCCCGCCGGCCCACGCAGGTGCCGGCCTTCTACAAGGACAAGGCCGACTACCAGGAGCTGCTGGCCAAGCATGTGCGCCGCATGGCCGAACGGCAGAACCTGCTCTACGCGCACGACCGTTACGCCCTGCTGCTGATCTTCCAGGCCATGGACGCGGCCGGCAAGGACGGGATGATCAAGCACGTGATGTCCGGCGTGAACCCGCAGGGCTGCCAGGTCACCAGCTTCAAGCATCCCAGCGCCCAGGAGCTGGACCACGACTTCCTCTGGCGCAGCACCCAGTGGTTGCCCGAGCGGGGCCGCATCGGCATCTTCAACCGCTCCTACTACGAGGAGGTGCTGATCGTGAAGGTGCACCCCGAGGTGCTGGCTGGCGAGAACCTGCCGGACAAGACGCGCGAGAACTCGCACCTGTGGACGCACCGCTACGAGTCGATCAACGACCTCGAGCAGCACCTGCACCGCAACGGCACCCGCATCCTGAAGTTCTTCCTGCACCTGTCGAAGGAGGAGCAGCGCCAACGCTTTCTGGCCCGGCTGGACGACCCCGAGAAGAACTGGAAGTTCTGCATGGCCGACATCGAGGAGCGTGAGCGCTGGGACGACTACCAGCGCGCCTACGAAGACGCGCTGAGCGCCACCAGCACGGCCCATGCGCCCTGGTACGTGGTGCCGGCCGACGACAAGCAGAACGCGCGTCTCATCGTCTCCCAGGTCATCGTGGAGACGCTGGACACGCTGGACATGCACTACCCGGCCTCCACGCTGAGCGCCGAGCAACTGCAGGACGTGCGCCGGCGGCTGGCGGTCTGATCTCTGGCGCCGGGGCCGCCTCAGGCCTGGCCGGCGTCCGTGGACAGGGCCTCTGGCGTGTGCCAGGGCAGCTCGACCGAGCGGCCGTCGCTGCCGGCCACGCTCTGGATGCTCACCACCGGGGCCTGCGAGCGCACCGGACCGAACAGGGTGGCAAAGGCCACATCGGCGGCATCGCGCCCGGTGCCGATGCGCACCAGGCCCATCGGGATGGCGGTGCCCGACGGATCGAACAGGTACCAGCGGTGCGAGAGGTAGACCTCCACATAGGCGTGGAAGTCTGGCGGCCCCAGGGCCGGGTCGGCGCCGTAGTCTAGCCCGGTGGCAAAGCGGGCCGGGATGTTCAGCGCGCGGCACAGCGCGATCATGACGTGCGCGAAGTCCCGGCAGACGCCCACGCCGCTGGCCAGGGTGTCGCAGGCCGTGGTGGTGCCCACCGAGGAGTTGGACGCGAAACGCACGCGTTGGCGCACCCAGTCCTGGATGGCCAGCACCCGAGCATGGCCTTGCCAGAGTCGACCGAACTGCGCCACCGCCATCGCGTGCAGGCGGTCGGATTCGCAGTAGCGGCTGGGGTAGAGGTAGGGCAGCACCGGGCCCGGCAGCTCGGCGATGGGCAACTCGTGCAAGGAGGCCGGCACCGCGCGGTGATGCGCGATGTCCACCGTGGCCTCGTACTGCAGGCGCAGCAGGCCGGGCAGGGCCTGCAGCCTCAGCAGGCGGTTGCGCAGCAGCGGGTCCACCCAGCCCTGGGCGCGCGGCTGGCTCAGGTTCAGGCGTTCGCCCACCACCAGTTGCTGGGGCGTGTGGGCGGCCTGGATGTTGAAGACACAGTCTGCGCCGGGCGCGTCGATCTGGTAGCTCAGATCCACCGCATAGTGCAGCCGGGTCATCGCGCGGCCACGCTGAACGCGGGCGGAAGGCAGGGGGGCAGGGTCAAATGGAGGCTCACCGCCGCAGGGGTTTGCGGCTTCTGGATCGACCCACTCTAACACCCGGCCCCTGGGGGCGTCGCCGCGCTCAGATCTCGCTGATGAGCGCTTCGGCGGGCAGGCGCGACTTGGGCAGCTTGGCGTTGAAGTCCTCGTCGCTGTGGTGGCCCAGGGCCACCAGCACCACGGCGCTCAGGCCGCGGGCCTCCAGGCCCAGCGCGGCATTCAACGCGGCGGCGTCGAAGCCCTCCATCGGGCAGGCGTCCAGGCCCAGCGTGGCCGCGCCCAGCAGCAGCTCGCCCAGGGCCAGGTAGACCTGCTTCTGGGCCCAGACGGCGGTGTCGCCGATCTCGCGGTGCAGCTTCACATAGCCGCCGCGGGTGTTGGCCTGGCCGGCCTTGGCCTCGGGCGTGGCAAAGCGGCCGTCGGCGGCCTCCTGCTCCAGCACGGCGCCCAGGTGGGCGTCGTCCAGGTCGGTGCGGGCGCACAGCACCACCACATGCGAGGCCTTCAGCACCTTGGGGGCGTTGTAGGCGAAGGGGCCCTGCGTGCCCTGGGCCACCAGGGCCTTGCCCGCCTCGCTGCCGGCGATCACGAAATGCCAGGGCTGCGAGTTGACCGAGGAGGGTGCGTAGCGCAGCAGGGTGCGCAGCTGGTCCATCGTCTCGGCCGGGATGCTGCGGCTCGGGTCGAAGGCCTTGGTCGTGTAGCGGCGGCGGGCGATCTCGGACAGGTTGACGGCAGTGCTCATGCAGAACTCCTCAGGACAATTTCCCCTATCTTGACTCTGCAGGAGACGAAGATAAACATGCTCCGTCGAGAATATTTTTCGGGAATCCGTTGAAGATCAACCGACTGGACGACCTGCAGGTCTTCGTGGCCGCTGCCGAGGCGGGCAGCTTCACCGATGTGGCGCGCCATCTGCACCTGACGCCCGCGGCCGTCAGCGCCGTGGTCAAGCGCCTGGAGCAGGCGCTGGACACGCGGCTGTTCGAGCGTTCCACGCGCCATGTGCGCCTGTCCGAAGCGGGCGAGCGCCTGCTGGCCCCGGCCCGCCAGGCCCTGCAGGCGCTGGCCCAGTGCGAAGGCGCACTGCAGGACGCCAACGACCCGGCCGGGCGTCTGGCCGGCCCGCTGCGCATGGCCCTGCCCAGCGACCTGGGCCGCCACCATGTGCTGGGCTGGCTGGCCGAGTTTCTGGCCGACGACGAGGCCGTGTCGCTGGAGCTGCGGGTCAGCGACCGCCTCTCGCACCTGCTGGAGCAGCCGGTGGACCTGGCGGTGCGCTACGGCGAGCCGGACGACTCCGGCTTCATCGCCTTGCCGCTGGCGCCGCGCAATGCCCGGGTGCTGGTGGCCTCGCCGGCCTACCTGGCCCGGCACGGCGCGCCGCAGACCCCGGCCGAGCTGCGGCGCCACAACTGCCTGCGCTTCGTGCTGGGCGAATCGCTCTACAGCCGCTGGCGGCTGGAGGGCGCGGCTGCAGCCCAGACGGTGGAGGTACGCGGGCGCCACCAGGTCGACGACGGGGCGGTGGTGCGCCAGTGGGCGGTGCAGGGCCTGGGCATTGCCTACAAGAGCGCGCTGGACGTGGCGGACGATCTGGCCGCCGGCCGCCTGTTGCGCCTGCTGCCGGGCTGGAGCGAGCCGGCGCCGCTGAACCTGGTGGTGGTGAGCCGCCAGCAGCTCACGCCCGGCCTGCGGCGTCTGGCCGCCCATCTGGCCCAGCGCTGCCAGGCCCTGCTGGCGCCGCTGCCCGAATGCCAGCAGAGCTGGCCGGGCGAGGGCTGAGGCGCCGACTCAGACCGCTTCGGCCACCGGCAGCTCCACCGTGAACTCCGCGCCGCCTCCGGCGGCCGGCGCCAGGCTGAGGTGGCCGCCGTGTTGGTCGATCAGGCCGTAGCTGATCGACAGGCCCAGGCCGGTGCCCTTGCCCACCGGCTTGGTGGTGAAGAAGGGGTCGAACACGCGGGCCACATGCTCGGGCGCCACGCCCGGGCCGTTGTCGGCAAAGCGCAGCCGCAGCCGGCCGCCGGCCTGGGCCGGGGGCTCCAGCGTGATGCGCAGCCGGCCCTCGGGCCGCCCCGCGCAGGCGTCGGCGGCGTTCTGGATCAGGTTGAGCATCACCTGCAGCAGCTGGCCGGCGCTGCCCATCACCCGCACCGGCTCGGCCGGCGGGGCCCAGTCGATGCGGAAGTCCGGCGCCGCGCCCTTGCGCACCCAGTGGATGGCCTGCTCCACCACCTGGCCCAGGTCCACGGGGTTGCGCTCCACCCGGTCGATCACCGAGAAGCGCTTGAGCGCGTTGACGATGTCGGCCGTGCGGTGCGCGCCTTCGGTCATGCCGTCGATCACCGAGGGCAGGTCGGCCAGCGCGGCGTCGATGCGCAGGCGCTGGCGCAGCGCGGCCAGCTCGGGCGGCAGCGGGCCGGCGTGCACCGTGGCCAGGTACTGCTCCAGCCGGTCGGCGTACTTGCGCAGCGCGCTCACATTGCCCAGCAGGAAACTGATTGGGTTGTTCAGCTCGTGCGCCACGCCGGCCACCAGCCGGCCCAGCGAGGCCATCTTCTCGCTGTGCAGCAGCTGGGCCTGGGTGCGCTTGAGGGCCTCGTGGGCCTCCTGCAGGGCGCGGTAGGCGCGCTTGAGTTCCCCCAGCGGCCGGCCCACGCAGACATGGCCGATCACCCGGCCCTGGTGGTCCAGCCGCGGCGTGCAGTTGAAGTCCACCGGCACGGGCTGGCCCATCGCGTCGGCCAGCGCCACCTCCACCACCGCGCCATCGCGCCGGGTCTGGCTCTGGGCCAGGGCCTCGCGCATGCGGCGGGCGTCCTCGCCCTGCGGGCCGCCCATCATCAGCGCGGCGGCGGGGGTGCCGCGCAGCGCGGCGTCGGGCCGGCCCACCAGCGCGCACAGGGCGGCATTGGTCTCCTCGATCAGCCCCTGCTGGTC
Source organism: Ideonella sp. B508-1 (assembly GCF_000333615.1). Taxonomy (GTDB): domain Bacteria; phylum Pseudomonadota; class Gammaproteobacteria; order Burkholderiales; family Burkholderiaceae_C; genus Ideonella. The sequence goes on from NZ_BADL01000441.1 coordinate 20,719, forward strand.
GCAGGCCAGCAGCACGTCGCTCATGGCCGTCAGCAGGCTCAGGATGAACTGCTGCGTGCGCTCCAGCTCGGCGTTCTTCTCTTCGCGTGCGGCCTCGTCGGCCAGCAGCTGGGCATAGACCTCGTCCATCTTGTGGATCACGTCCACCCAGGTGGATTCGTCCACGCCCTCCAGTGGCAGGGCGTGCAGGTCGGGGTGCGGGGGCGGCAGGCGGTCGCTCATGGCCGGGTCCTCGGGGCCGTCAGTGCACGGTGCAGACCATGCAGGGGTCGAAGCTGCGCACGATGTGCTGCACCGCCACCGGCGTGGTCTCGCCCGGGCGCACCGGGGCGTCCACCAGCGCGGCCTCCAGCGGGCCGGGCTGGCCGGCCGCGTCGCGCGGGGAGAAGTTCCAGCTGGTGGGCGCGATGATCTGGTACTGGGCGATGCGCCCGCGTTCCACCCGCAGCCAGTGGCCCAGCGCGCCGCGGGCGGCCTCCACCAGGCCCATGCCCTCGGCCTGCTCGGGCAGGGGGCAGGGCGCGCACCAGGGCTCGCGCGGCTGCAGGGCCTGCAGCCAGCCTTCCATCCACACCACCAGCCGGGTCAGCTCCAGCACGCGGGCCAGCACCCGGGTGTGCACGGTGCTGCCCCAGCGGGCCACCGTGTCGCGCACCAGGGGCTGGCCGGCGGCCAGCTGGCGGGCGATGGCGCCGCATTCGACCACCTCGCCGGCCAGGCGGGGCGCCTTGTTCCAGCTGTAGGCGCCGGGCTTGTCGGCCGCGGGCTGGGTCAGGCCCTGGGCGGGCGGGCGGGGCGCGGTGTCGCCTTCGTTGAGCCAGGCGTGGGTGGCGTCCTCGGTGATGGCGGCCACGTCCAGCGGGCCCAGTGCGCCCTGCCGGAACACACCCTGCGGCACCACGCGCGCGCCGTCGGGCTGCACAAAGCTGCCGTGGCTGAGCCAGCGGCCCGGCCCGGGACCCAGGGTGCTCAGGCCCAGGTCGGCGCCGATCTGCAGGAAGAAGGGCAGGTCGGCGTGCAGGCGCGAGGCGGCCCAGGCCTGCAGCGCGGCCTCGTCGGGCAGGGCCTGGAAGGCCTCCAGCGTGTCGCCCAGCAGGGTCTGCTCCAGAAAGGCCCGCAGCTCGCGCACCCGCGAGAGCAGGCGCAGCCGCTCGGCCGGCTCGATGGCCCGGCTGCTGCCGCCAGGCTGGATGCTGTGGGTGTGCGGCCACTTGCCGCCCAGCGTGCCCATCAGCGTCAACCAGCGCTGGCGGGCGGCCAGGGCCATGCGGCCCCGTTCGCCCGCCTGGGCGGCAAAGCGGCGCAGGGCCTCGGCATGCCAGGGCCGGTCGGCATAGACCGGCCGGGTGAAGTCCGGCAGGAAGAAGAGGTAGAAGTGGCTCAGGTGGTCGGCCGCGTTCTCGCAGGCCAGCATCAGGTTAAGGGCATGGCGGCCGTTGGCCGGCGGCGTGATGCCGGCCGCATCGGCCAGGGCCAGCGCCGCGGCCATCGACTGCGAGACCGAGCAGATGCCGCAGATGCGCGGCACGATGACCAGCGCATCCAGCGGGTCGCGGCCCAGCAGCAGGTTCTCGAAGCCCCGGTACATGGGCGAGACCACGCGGGCCTCGCGCACCTGCGTGCCCGCCGCGTCCAGTTCCAACTGGACCTCCAGGTCCCCTTCCACCCGGTTGAACGGGCCCACGATCAGACGGCTCATCGGTGTTCCTGTAGGCGCTTCAGCGGTGGGTCTTGCGCGCCACCGGCGGCACGACGACATGGTCGGCGGTGGCGTTGCGCTTGACCCGCGTGGGCGTGGCGCTCTTGGACAGCGAGGCCAGCGCCACGAACCAGGCCTTGGGCATGTCGGTGGGCAGGCCCACCGGGATGCCGGCGATCTTGGGCGTGGCGTGGAAGGGGTGGCCGGGGCTCTGGAAGCCCGGCTCGGTGCAGCTGATGCAGGCGTAGCCGCCGCGGGTGCAACTGCCCTCGCCGTTCCACAGCCGGGTGTTGCAGTCGGCATGGGCCTGGGTGCCCTTGCAGCCCAGGTGTTCCATCATGCAGCCCAGGTCGCTGGGCTTCTCGGCGCTGGCCTTGTACTCGTAGTACTCGTTGCGGGTGCAGCCGTGGTGCACCAGCTGGTCGGCGTACAGGCGGGGCCGGTGCAGGCTGTCCAGGTCTTCCGGGCGCAGCTCCTGGGCGGCCAGGGCCGCCAGCGTGTCGATGACCCAGCCCGGATGGGTGGGGCAGCCGGCGATGTTGACCACCGGCAGCCCGCCAGTGGCCTGGAAGCCCGGGCCCATCAGGCCGCCGGGGTGCTCGTCCTCGTACTGCAGGCCGCAGGCCTCGCTGGGGTTGCGCCCGCTGGCCACGCCGATGGCGGTGGGCCCGCCCCAGGCGGCGCAGGCGCCCACGGCCACCACGTGGCGGGCCACCTGGGCCAGGTCCTGCACCCAGTGCATCATCGGCCGGCCGGTGCCGGCCAGCAGGTGAAAGCGCCCGCTGCCCTGCGGGCCGCGCAGGATGGCGCCTTCCACGCACAGCACGTCCAGCCGGGTGCGGCCGGTCAGGCAGTCGTCCAGCAGGGCCAGCAGTTCGTGGCCGCTTTCCAGCGAGAGGCTGGGGTGCCACAGCAGGTTCAGGCCGGCGTCGCGCAGCAGGGCGGCAAAGTCCGGCGTGTCGGCGCACAGCAGCGACATGCTGCAGCCACCGCAGCCGCCGGACTGCAGCCACAGCACGTTCAGGGGTTCGGGCTCGCTCATTTCGTTTCCAGACCGAAGCGCTGCAGCTTGGCGCGCAGGCCCACCCGCGACAGGCCCAGCTCCTTGGCCGCGTGGGTCTTGTTCCAGCGCAGGCGCAGCATCACCTCGCGCAGCACCATGGCCTCGATGGCGTCCAGCCGTTCCTGCAGCGTGCCGCTGCCGGGCAGGGCCAGGCCGGTGCCGCCCGTGAGCTGCGAAGTGCGCTGCGCATGGGCGGCGCCGGTCTGGCCGCCCAGCAGCTTGCGCGAGAAGTCGGTGGCGCGCAGCAGCGGGCCATCGGCCAGGGCCAGGGCCCGCGAAATCTCGTTGCGCAGCTCGCGGATGTTGCCGGGCCAGGGGTAGCCCACCATCACCGCGCGGGTGTCGTCGTCGAACTCGGCGGGCTCGCGGCCCAGCTCGCGGGCCACCGCGTCCAGCAGCGATTCGGCCACCGGCAGGATGTCGCCCGGCCGCTCGCGCAGCGGCGGCACCTGCAGGGTGGCGCCAGCCAGGCGGTAGTACAGGTCCTCGCGGAAGCGGCCGGCGCGCACCTCGTCCTCCAACTGGCGGTGGGTGGCGGCGATGACGCGCACATCCACCGGCACCGCGCGGGCCGAGCCCACCGGGCGGATCTCGCCTTCCTGCAGCACGCGCAGCAGCTTGACCTGGAAGGCCGGCGAGGTCTCGCCGATTTCGTCGAGGAAGACGGTGCCGCCGTCGGCCCGCTGGAACAGGCCGGTGTGGTCTTCCACCGCGCCGGTGAAGGCGCCGCGGCGGTGGCCGAAGAGCTCGCTCTCCAGCAGGGTGTCGGGGATGGCGCCGCAGTTCTCGACCACGAAGGGGCCGTTCTGCCGCGGCGAGGCGTAGTGCATGGCACGGGCCAGCAGTTCCTTGCCGGTGCCCGATTCGCCCAGGATCAGCACCGAGAGGTCGTAGCGCGCCAGGCGCTGGGCGGTGGCGCAGACGCCGTCCAGCGGGCTGCCCTCGGCCCGCACGATGCGGTCGAAGTCGAACACGGCCTTGGCCTCGCGCAGCCGGGTCTGGCGGCGCGCGCGCAGGGCCTGCGGGCCGGCGCGCAGGTCCAGCTCCAGGCGTTGCAGGCCGCGGTGCAACTGGCTGGCCTCCACGGCGCCCTGCACGGTCTGCAGCAGGTGCTCGGGCACCCAGGGTTGAG
>NZ_BADL01000440.1 GCF_000333615.1 Ideonella sp. B508-1
GACCCGTGCGGTCAGCGACGCGGTGCCGGTGCCGGTGATCGCCTCGGGCGGCGTGGGCGCGCTGGAGCATCTGGTCGAAGGCATCCAGGTCGGCGGCGCCGACGCGGTGCTGGCGGCCAGCATCTTTCACTACGGCACGTTCACGGTGGCCCAGGCCAAGGCCCGACTCGCCGAGGCCGGCGTGCCGGTGCGGCAGTGAGGCCGGCCCAAGGATCGGCGCCGCGGCCCGCCGCCGGCGGTCGTCACGCGGTGCGCATCATCGGTGGCCAGTGGCGGCGCAGCCTGCTGCCGGTGGCCGACCGCCCGGGCTTACGGCCCACGCCCGACCGGGTGCGCGAGACCCTGTTCAACTGGCTGGGCCAGGACCTCTCGGGCTGGCGCGTGGTGGATGCCTTTGCCGGCTCCGGTGCCCTGGGCTTCGAGGCCGCTTCCCGCGGCGCGGCCGAGGTGCTGCTGCTGGAGCAGGACCCGGCCCTGGTGGCCTCGCTCAATGCCTCGCGCGAGCGGCTGAAGGCCCAGACGCTGCGGGTGCAGCGCGCCGATGCCATCGCCTGGCTGCGCGCCGCCCCCGCGGTCTCGCAGGAACTGGTGCTGCTGGACCCGCCCTTCGCGGCCGGTCTGGCCCAGCCGGCCCTGGCCGCCGCGGTGCGGGCGGTGGTGCCGGGTGGCTTCGTCTACCTGGAGGCCGGCGAGCCGCTGCCGGCCGAATTGCCCCCGGGTCTGACGCTGTACCGCCAGGGCCAGGCCGGTGCCGTGCATTTCGCGCTGCTGCAGAAAGAGGAGACACCATGAGCGCCGACCATGATCCCGTGATCGCCGTCTATCCCGGCACCTTCGATCCGATGACGCTGGGGCACCAGGACCTGGTGCGGCGGGCGGCCCGCCTGTTCGACCGCCTGATCGTGGCGGTGGCGGCCGGCCACCACAAGCGCACCATGTTCACGCTGGACGAGCGACTGGGGCTGGCCCGCGAGCTCTGCCAGCCCTACCCGAACGTCGAGGTGGTCGACTTCCGCGGCCTGCTGCGCGACTTCGTGGTCCAGCGTGGCGGCAAGGTGGTGGTGCGCGGCCTGCGCGCGGTCAGCGACTTCGAGTACGAGTTCCAGATGGCGGGCATGAACCGCCAGCTGATGCCGGACGTCGAGACCCTGTTCCTGACCCCCAGCGACCAGTACCAGTTCGTCAGCGGCACCTTCGTGCGCGAAATTGCCAGCTTGGGCGGTGATGTTTCCAAGTTCGTGGCACCCTCGGTGCTCGAACGACTCAAGGACCGCGTGGCCCAGCCCAAGGACGTCTGACATGGCCCTGATGATCACGGACGAGTGCATCAACTGCGACGTCTGCGAACCCGAATGCCCCAACCAGGCCATCTCCATGGGCGAGACGGTCTATGTGATCGACCCTGCGCGTTGCACCGAGTGCGTGGGGCATTTCGGCGAACCCCAGTGCGTGCAGGTCTGCCCGGTGGAGTGCATTCCGGTGAACCCGGCCCACGTCGAGACGCGCGAGCAGCTGCAGCGCAAGTACGAGTTGCTGCAGGCGCCCAGCGCCGCAGCCGCGGGCTCCACGGCCTGAGGGCTCAGCGGCCCCGGGTGGCTGCGCTGGCCGGCAAGGGCTGGCGGGCGGTGTCGGTCTTGGTGGCCGGGCTGCTGGCAGGCAGTGCGGCATAGACGGCCGAGGTCTTGCAGCGGGCGGCGGCCCGCCGGGCGCGGCGCGCCTCGGCTTCGCTCACCGCGCCTGCATGGCGCACCGGTGGTTCGGTGCAGCCGGCGCTGACCGGCGCGGTGGATTCCGCCGTCGGCGTGTCCGTTGGGGGGCCCTTCTTGTGCGCAGCACGCTCGTCACGACGGGCCTTGGCCAAGGCCTTCTCCCGCGCCAGGCGCTCTTCGGTCATGCCCTCGGCCCATTTCCGGGTGGCTTGCGCGCGGTCCTGGGCCGCCTTGACATCGGCAGGCGCCGGAGCGGGAGGCAGGTCGACCGCCTTGCCGCCCTCGCAGGGTGTCTGCTGATAGGTCTGGCCGCAGCGGTAGACCGTGGCCTGGGCCGTGGCGCCCGCCGACAGGGCCAGCGCCCCCAGCAGGCAGGTGAGAAGCGGGGGGCGGGCGGTGTTCAAGGGGTTTCGGGCGGTGAAGGGACGGTGGCCGTCCCCTCGGTGCCCAGCCCGGCGGGGCGGGCCGGCTTGGGGCGCGGCGGCTTGGCGTGGATCTTCATCATCGCCTTGTCCATGGCGCCGTCAAGCATGAGATCCAGGCAGCGCAGCGATTCGTCCACCGTGTGATTGATGGACAGGCGCTCCACCGCCGGCGGCCTGCGCAGCACATAGGCCGCCACCTCGGCCTTCACGCCCGGGTGGCCGATGCCCAGTCGCAGGCGCCAGAAATTGGGCGATCCCATCTGGGCCTGGATGTCCTTGAGCCCGTTGTGGCCGCCGTTGCCGCCACCCTGCTTGAGCTTCATCTGGCCCGGCGGCAGGTCGAGCTCGTCGTGCACGACCAGGATCTCCTCCGGCGCGATCTTGAAGAAGCGCGCCAGCGGAGCCACCGACTTGCCCGAGAGGTTCATGTAGGTCATGGGCTGCAGCAGCCAGACCGGGCCGGCCGGCCGGTTCACCCGGGCCACCAGGCCGTGGTAGGCCCGGTCGGCCTGCAGGCTGCCGCCCAGTTGGCGCACCGCCCGGTCCACCCACCAGAAGCCGGCGTTGTGGCGGGTGTCCTCGTATTCCGGCCCGGGATTGCCCAGGCCCACGATCAGTCGAATCATGGGCCCGGATTATCCCCGCCGCCGGCCACGGGCACCGGGTGCAGGGCCTGGCGGGCGCCGGCCAGCAGGGCCTCGCCGATCTGGTCCATCAGGCCGTGGCGCGAGGCCTCGCCGTCCTCGCCGCTGAGCTTCCACTGGTGCCAGTACAGGGTCACGTCCAGGTGGACTTCCGGCAGCACCGGCAGCAGGGCGCCGCTGGCCAGCAGAGGTCGGGCCAGCAGCTCCGGCAGGACCGATACGCCCCAGCCCATGGCCGCGGCGCGGGCCACGGCCTCGCTGCTGGGCACGAAGCGCGCCCTGAGCTGGGGATCGCGCACGCCGAAAGCCTTGGTGACCCACTCGGTCTGCATGTCGTCCTTGCGGTTGAAGGTGACGAAGGGCAGTTGGGCGAAGTTGCGCCGGTTCAAGCCCTGCGGCAGGTGGCGGGCCACGAAGGCCGGGCTGGCGGCCGCCACATAGCGCATGGCGCCCAGGGCCTGGCAGGCGCAGCCGCGCAGGGCCTGGGCGACGGTGCTGACGCAGCCCAGCACCTCGCCCTGGCGCAGCCAGTCGTGGGTGAAGTCCTGGTCGTCGACGATCAATTCGACGCCGAAGCCTTCCTGCAGCCCGCGTTGCACCAGCGGGTCCAGGGCCGGCAGCACCCAGGTGGCCAGGCTGTTCGGGTTGACGGCGATCGGCAGGCGCTCGTCGCGGTTCAGCGTGGCGCCCAGTTCGCGCGCGGCGTCGGCGCGCAGGGCCTGCATCTGGCGGGCGTAGCGCAGCAGCACCTTGCCCGGCTCGGTCAGCCGCAGCGGCCGCTCACGCACCACCAGCACATGGCCGACATTGCTTTCCAGCGAGCGCAGGCGCTGCGAGACCGCCGACTGGGTGATGTGCAGCAGCTGGGCCGCACCGTCGAAGCTGCCGGCCTCGGCCAGGGCGGCCAGGCATTCCAGGCCGGCGGGGTCCAGGGCATTCATGGGGCTGATGTGTTCATCGAGACATCAGTCAGCCTAATGCCGATCGGCGCCGTGAGGGCGCAATGGGCATAAAAAAACCCCGCCGCAGCGGGGTTTCGGGGCGACCGGCCCGTCGGCCGGCATCCGGAGGGCAGATTACTTCTTGCCCTTCTTGCCCTTCTTGTCGTCGGCAGCCGGCGCGGCGGCCACGACGATTTCTTCTTCCTTCGGCTCGGTCACGGTCACGACGACCGGGTCCTTGGTGCCGTGCTTGACCAGCTTGGAACCGGCCGGCAGCACCAGCTCGGACACGTGCAGGCTCTTGCCCTTGACCAGACCCGACAGGTTCACGGCGATGAACTCGGGCAGCTGGACGGCCAGGCATTCGATCTCGACTTCGGTGGTGACGTGGTCGACCAGGCACTTGTCGGTCTTCACGGCTTCCGATTCTTCTTCGCCGGAGAAGTGCAGCGGCACCTTCTTGCGCAGCTTGGTGGTGTCATCCACGCGCTGGAAGTCAATGTGCAGGATCTGTTGCTTCCAGGGGTGCACTTGGTAGTCACGCAGCAGAACCTTCTCGGTCTTGCCGTTGAGCCGCATCGACAGCACGGACGAGTGGAAGGCTTCCTTCTTCAGTGCGAAGAAGAGGGCGTTGTGGTCCAGCTCGATCATCGCGGGCTCACCGGCCCCGAAGACGATACCGGGCACCTTGCCGGTGTTACGCAGGCGGCGGCTCGCTCCGGTCCCCTGCAGCTTGCGCTCGAAAGCGACGAATTCCATGACATTACTCCAATGAGTCGGGGTGCTCCGCGACCAGAGCGCCCCATTTGAAAAGGCCGCCTCGGCAGATGCCTGGGCGGCCGGCGAAACGGATCAGAAGTTGTTGTTCTGCTCCGAGAAGAGGGAGGTGACCGACTCGCCGTCCGAGATGCGGCGGATGGTCTCGGCGAACAGGAAGGCCACCGAGAGTTGGCGGATCTTCGGGCAGGCCTTGCCGGCGTCGTTCAGCGGGATGGTGTTGGTGATCACGACCTCGTCCAGGTGCGAGGCCTTGATGCGCTCGATGGCCGGGCCCGAGAACACCGCGTGGGTGCAGTAGGCGTAGACGTGCTTGGCGCCGCGCTCCTTGAGCACCTCGGCCGCCTTCACCAGGGTGCCGGCGGTGTCGATCATGTCGTCCATGATCACGCAGTTGCGGCCTTCGATCTCGCCGATGACGTGCATCACCTCGGAGACATTGGCCTTGGGGCGGCGCTTGTCGATGATGGCCAGATCGCAGCCCAGCTGCTTGGCCAGCGCACGGGCGCGCACCACACCGCCGACGTCTGGCGAGACCACGACCAGGTCCTTGTAGGCCTTGGCCTTCAGGTCGGTCAGCAGCACCGGGCTGGCGTAGATGTTGTCGACGGGGATGTCGAAGAAGCCCTGGATCTGGTCGGCGTGCAGGTCCATGGTCAGCACGCGGCCCACGCCCACGGTTTCCAGCAGGTTGGCCACGACCTTGGCCGAGATGGGCACGCGGGTGGAACGCGGGCGGCGGTCCTGGCGGGCGTAGCCGAAGTAGGGGATCACGGCGGTGATGCGGCGGGCACTGGCGCGCTTGAGGGCATCGACCATGATCAGCAGTTCCATCAGGTTCTCGTTCGTGGGCGCGCAGGTGGACTGCACGACGAACACGTCACGGGCCCGGACGTTCTGCTGGATTTCGACGGTCACCTCGCCGTCGGAGAAGCGTCCGACCGATGCCTTGCCCAGCTCGGTGCCCAGGTGGGTGGCGATTTCCTGAGCGAGGGAGGGGTTGGCGTTGCCAGTGAAGAGAACGGTGTTGAACAGCACGGTGGGAGCTCCAGGGGGTGGGCAGGCTGTACGTGACGAAGACGGGCGTCTTGCGGTGCGCGGCCGCAGCACGCGCCACAGCCCACAAAGAACGACTGCGCCCTGAAGGCGCAGTCTGATTCTGATGGGTCACGCCACCGGGCGCGACAACAACAATGAAATTTGGCAGGGGAGGAAGGACTCGAACCCTCGCATGTCGGAATCAAAATCCGATGCCTTGACCAACTTGGCGACTCCCCTACACAGGACATGGCCCGAAAGCCACACCCGAAAACCTTTTCAGTTTACCCAATCACCCAGAGGGTGCTTGGACAAACCCCGGCACATTCGACCCACCCAACCTTCAGGCCAAGAGCCATCCAGCAAGGTCGCCACAGGTGAATTGCCTGCGCCGGTGTCACTCGCATCATCACGGCCTGCGTCGGCAAACACGGCACTGCCAGAACCGGTCATGCGACTGTTGCCGAACCGTTCTGCCAAGAGCCTTGCCGCCTGCTGCACATCGGGGCACAAAGCCTCGGCGGCAGCTTGCAGGTCGTTGCGGCCCCAAAACGTTTCTTCTGACTTTTCAGTCGTCTGTCGCGTTTCGCGTTGCCGCTGCAACTCAGCGAGTAAGCCCGCAACTTTGACAGGCTTTGTATCTCTCGTCAAGAGCTCGCTTGAAAATATTTTCGGGGTCGGCAGCGCGGCCGCGGGTTTGAGCACCGCCCAGCGGCCCGCTGGCAGCTCGATCGGGGTCAGGATCTCGCCGATGCCTTCGACGAAGGCGGTGTGTCCACCGAGGAAGAAGGGCACGTCCGCGCCCAGTGTGGCGCCCAGGGCGAGCAGGCGCTCGCGCGACCAGTGCAGGTCCCACAGCCGGTTCAGGCCCAGTAGCACGGTGGCGGCGTCCGAGCTGCCGCCCCCCAGGCCGGCGCCCCAGGGCACCTGCTTGTCGATGGAGATGTCCACCCCCAGAGGGCAGCCGCTGGCCTGCTGCAGGGCGCGGGCTGCGCGCAGGCAGAGGTCCTCGGCCGGCAGGGCCGGGCCCAGGTCATGGCGCTGGATGCGGCCATCCGCGCGGCATTCGAGGTGCAGCGTGTCCTGCCAGTTGATCAGCGTGAAGATCGACTGCAGCAGGTGGTAGCCATCGGCTCGCCGGCCGATGACGTGCAGGAACAGGTTCAGCTTGGCGGGGGCGGGCAGGTCGTACAGCGCGTGCAGGCTCATGGCGGGGGCGCGGAAAGCTCGGGGCGGTCCGTGGCAAAGGGGGCGTCAGCGGTCCAGCCTGGCGCGCAGCGTCACGGCCGGTGGCGCTTCGCGGCGGGCCAGCAGGGTGCCTTGGGTGGCGAGGTCGTGGGTGTCCACCAGCCAACCCAGCTGCCGGAAGCCCTGGGCATCGTCCTCATGGGGCGCGTCGTTCCAGGGGCGGCCCTGCAGCCAGGCCAGCAAGGCGCCCAGGGGGATGGCCTGGCCCAGTGTGTCCTCGGCCAGGGCCTCCAGGCTGGGATAGTCGCGCGGGCCGTCGCCCGTCTCCAGGCGCACGTGGTCGGCGTCCCAGGTGGCGTCGGCCACCACGGTGCCCAGCGGGGAGAGCAGGCGCAAATGGCCCCGGTGGGCGTCTCCGCCCAGTTCGAAGGCGGCGCTGTGCGACTGGGCGGGGCGGTCACCATCGGCCGCCACGGTCACGGCCAGGCGGCCGCTGTAGTCCACCGGCCCGCTGGGCGCGGTGGCGCAGCCGGCCAGCCAGCACAGGCCGGCCCCCAGCAGCGCGCGCCGCAGCCTCGCGGCCGTCACGGCCATCGTCAGAGCTTCACCTTCAGGCGCTGCAGCGTTTCGCGCAGCGCGGTGTTGTCTCGCTCGCGCCGCTGCGCCTCGCGCCAGTAGCGCATCGCCTCGTCGCGCTGGCCCAGGGCCCACAGCACCTCGCCCAGGTGGGTGGCCACCTCGGCGTGCGGGCGGGCGGCGTAGGACTGCTGGAGCAGCTTCAGCGCCTCGTCGGCCCGGCCCTGGCGGAAATAGACCCAGCCCAGGCTGTCGAGGATGAAGGGATCGTCCGGCGCCAGCGCCACCGCATGCTGGATCAGCTTCAAGGCCTCGTCCAGCCGCAGATCGCGCTCGGCCAGCGAGTAGCCCAGTGCGTTGTAGGCCTGGGCGTCATCGGATTTGAGCCGGATGACCTCCCGCAGCAGCGTCTCCATCGTGTCGTACTGCTTGAGCTGCTCGGCCAGCATGGCCTGCTCGTAGACCAGGCCGCTGTCCTCCGGGTTCTGCTTCACGGCATCGCCCAGCAGGTCGAAGGCGGCCTGCTGCCGACCGGCATCGCGCAGCACCTGGGCCTGGGCCAGCAGACGCGCGCGGGCATCCGGGTTGTCGCGGGCGGCGCCGTTCTTCACCAAGGCCAGGCCGGCATCGACCTGTCCCTGCCGCACCATCAGCGATGCGCGCCGCACCAGCAGGGCCAGGTCGGTGCGATCGGCGGGCACCTTGTCCAGCCAGCGGGCGGCTTCCTTGAGCTCGCCGAGTTGTTCATGCGCGTCGGCCTGGACCACGCAGGCGTAGTCGTAGGTCCGGCGCAGGCGCTCGTCCTGGTTGTCGTCGTCGCTGGCGTCGCCAGCGTCAGCGGCCGGCGCGGCCTGCAGCGCGAGATAGCGGTCCAGGGCCTGGATGCCCTCGCGCGGCTCCTGCAGCTCGGTCAGCAGGGCGCCCAGCGACAGCCAGGCCTGGGCCATCTCGGGCTGCTGGGCGACGGCCAGGCGGAGCTGCGCCACGGCGTCCACCAGACGCTGGCGCTGCTCCAGGCTTTGCACATAGGCCAGGCGCAGGGGCGCCAAGGCATCCGGGCGGGCGAGGTAGTCCTTCACCACCGCCTCGGCCTCGGGCTTGGGGCCCATCAGGTCCAGGGCCAGCAGCACCGGGCCCGCCGCGGCGGGGTCGTCGCGGTGGGCCTGCTGCAGATAGTCCATGGCCAGATCGCTTTGCTGGGCGGCCGCGGCCAGGCGGCCCAGCGAGGTGCGGGCCGCCGTGCGCGTGGCGGGGGCGTCCAGATAGGCAGCCAGGGCGGTCTGGCTCACGCTCAGCGCCTGGGCCTTGTCGTGCACGCCCGCGAGGAAGCGGGGCAGGCCGGCGATCACCGGGCTGCGCTCGACCTCGGGCTGGCGCTCGATCAGTTCCTTGAGCGGTCCGGCCAGCTCGTCGAGCTTCTCGGTGGCCACCAGCAGCTGCACCTGGGTGCGCAGGGCCTCGATGGACTGCGGCAGGGTCTGGCGCCAGGCCTTGGCCGCCGCCAGGGCGCGGTCGCCCGAGCGACCCTGGCATCCAGCGCCGCTATGTGATGGAGAAGACCGGGGTGCTCGACCCCGCGCGCATGCGGCCCAAGCTGGCGGAACGTGCCGATGAGCAGCTCTCGCTGATGGCCGAGATCGCTGTGGACGCTGCTCGCCAGGCCCTGGCGGCCGCGGGCCGGCAGGCGGCCGATGTGGACGCGGTGATCTGCGCGGCATCCAACATGCAGCGTGCCTACCCGGCCATGGCCATCGAGATCCAGCAGGCGCTGGGCGCGGGCGGCTACGGCTTCGACATGAACGTGGCCTGCTCTTCGGCCACTTTCGCGATCGAGCAGGCGGTCAACGCCGTGCGCAGCGGCGCCTCGCGCTGCGTGCTGGTGGTCAATCCCGAGATCACCTC
>NZ_BADL01000439.1 GCF_000333615.1 Ideonella sp. B508-1
CACACACAGGAAGAGCCGCCATGGCCAACACGGACCCGGACTATGCGAGCGAGGTGCGCTTCGGCGTCGTCATGTACGGCGGCGTGGCGCTGGCCATCTACATCAACGGCGTGGCCAACGAGCTCTACGAGCTGGCCTGCGCCACCCCCAAGCGCGGCGACGTGCCCGCGCCCGAAGGCAGCACCCGGGCGGTCTACCGGCGCCTGTCCTGGCTGCTGCGCGACCCGGCCTTGCGTGCGGCCTACCTGGCCCACCTGGACGGGCAGGGGGCTGACCCCTTCGCCGCCGGCGATCCGCCCGACAGCGACACCCGGGTGCGCTTCGTGGTCGATGTCATCTCCGGCACCTCGGCCGGCGGCATCAACGGCATCTTCCTGGCCAAGGCCCTGGCCCAGGGCCAGGCCTTCGCGCCGCTCAAGACCCTGTGGGTGCAGGAAGGCGACATCGCCCGGCTGATCAACGACAAGGCCTCCTACGAGGGCATCGAGTTCGCCCGGCGCGAGGGGGCACCGCAGTCGCTGCTCAACAGCGACCGCATGTACCTCAAGCTGCTGCAGGCCATGGAGGACATGGCCCCGGCCGTGCCCCCGGTGGGGCAGGATGAATCGGCCCTGTCCGACGAGCTGGACCTCTTTGTCACCACCACCGACATCCGCGGCGCGGTGGTGCCGCTGCGCCTCTTTGACAAGGTGGTCTACGAGAAGCGCCACAAGCAGGTGATGCAGCTGCAGTACCGCGGCGCGGGCGGGCGTACCTTGTACAGCGACTTCCGCACCGAGCTCACGCCCTTCCTGGCCTTCGCGGCGCGCTGCACCTCCTCCTTCCCCTTCGCTTTCGAGCCGATGTCGGTGGACGATGCGCTGCGCCTGGCCCGGCTGCGGCCCGGTGGGGGCGGGGTGGAGGCCAGTGCCTGGCGCGGCTACCTCAAGGGCCTGTCGGCCGACGACCTGGCCAGCGGCCAGTGGCAGCGGCGGGCCTTCGGGGACGGTGGCTACCTGGACAACAAGCCCTTCAGCTACGTGGTGGACGCCCTGTCCTGGCGGCTCTCGGCCCTGCCGATGGAGCGCAAGCTGATCTACGTCGAGCCCACGCCGGACCACCCCGAACGCGAGCGCCAGGTCTTCGACGCCAAGCCCGACGCGCTGGAGAACGCGGTCGATGCGCTGACCCGCATCCCCCAGTACGAGACCATCCGCGAGGATCTGGAGGCGGTGCTCAAGCGCAACCGCCGCATCGAGCGGGTCGAGCGCATCGTCCGCCGCGTCGAACTGGATGTCGAAACACTCAAGGAAGAGCCCTTCGCCCGCGTGCTGCTGGACCAGGACGGCCAGGTGCCCGACTGGTCGGCCCTGGACCTGGGCGACATGATCCGCTACTACGGTGCAGCCTTCCTGCCCTACCGGCGCCTGCGCCTGGTCACGGTCAGCGACGACCTGGCCGACCGCCTGGCCATGCGCTGGGGCGTGGACCGCCACGCCGACCTGCAGTACGCGATGCGGGCCCTGGTGCGGGCCTGGCGCGAGGCGCACTACTACGAACACCGTGAAGAGGCCACGGCCGAACGCAGTGTCTCGGTCAACGCCTTCCTGGAAACCTACGACCTGGGCTACCGCCTGCGGC
>NZ_BADL01000438.1 GCF_000333615.1 Ideonella sp. B508-1
AGATGGTCTACCGCACCTACTACCTGCAGCAGGACGGGCAGGAGACCTATGTGCAGGGCCTGTTCGAGCAGTTCTCGGCCCGGGGTCACGACGCCATGCTGGAGCCGGCCTGGGCCGGCACGCTGGCCCGGCTCTACACCCCGGCGCGCTACCTGTTCCACACGCTGCAGATGGCCTCGGCCTACCTGTCGCAGATGGCGCCGGCGTCGACCATCTCCAACTGCGCCACCTACCAGACGGCCGATGCGCTGCGCTGGCTCACCCACACGGCCTACCGCACCCGCGAGCTGGCCACCGCCTTCCCGGCCGCCGGCTTTGCCACCGGCGAGCGCGCGCGCTGGGAGCAGGACCCGGCCTGGCAGGGCTGGCGCGAGCTGGTCGAGCGCGCGCTCGTCGCCTGGGACTGGGGCGAGAGCTTCACCGCCTTCAGCCTGGTGGTGCGCCCGGCGGTGGAGGAGACGGTGCTGCGCGGCCTGGGCGAGGTGGCGCGCCACAACGGCGACACCCTGATGGGCCTGCTGACCGACGCCCAGCTGCTGGACGCCCAGCGCCACCGCCGCTGGGCCGCCGCCCTGGTGCAGATGGCCCTGCAGACCGAGGGCAACCGTGCGGTGCTGCAGCGCTGGGTGGCCGCCTGGGCGCCGCTGGCCGAGCGCGCCATCGAGCGTTATGTGGCGGCCCTGCCCGAGGCGGGCGACCTGGCCGTCCGGGCCCAGGCCGCCACCCGCCAGTGGCGCGAGGGACTGGGTCTGTGAGCGGCGAGCCGACCGCTCCCGCGCCGCCGCTGCGCATCCAGGTCGAGGGCGGGCCCGCCTTCGAGATGGCCGAGGGCGAGGACACCCTGCTGCGCGCCGCGCTGCGGGCCGGGGTGCCCTGGCCCTACGAGTGCAGCGTCGGCGGCTGTGGTGCCTGCCGCTTCGAGCTGGTCGAGGGCGAAGTGGTCACCCTGTGGCCCGAGGCCCCGGGCCTGTCCGAGCGCGAGCGGCGGCGTGGCAAGCGCCTGGCCTGCCAGTCCCGGCCGCTGCGGGACTGCCGCCTGCGGGTGCGGCTGGAGCCGTCCGATGAGGAGGCCACCATCCCACCCCGGCCCCTGCAGGCCACCGTGGTCGGGCGCCGCCCGATCACGCCCGACATGGACGAGTTCGTCTTGCAGGCGCCCGGACAGGCGCTGTTCGGCCCCGGCCAGTACGCGCTGCTCTACCCGCCGGGCGTGGTGGGCGCGCGGGCCTATTCCATGGCCAACCTGCCCAATGCCGAGGGGCGCTGGGCTTTCGTCATCCGGCGGGTGCCGGGGGGTGCCGGCAGTCAGGCCCTGTTCGCCACGCTCCAGCCCGGGGCCGGCGTCCTGCTGGACGGGCCTTATGGGCATGGCCATCTGCGGCCGGGCGAGCGGGACGTGGTGTGCGTGGCCGGGGGCTCGGGCCTGGGGCCCATGCTGTCGGTGGCGCGCGGCGTGCTGGCGCAGGCGGGCACGCGCCGGGTGCACTTCTTCCTGGGTCTGCGGCAGCAGGCCGAGCTGGGTGCCCTGCGGGAGCTCGATGGGCTGGACCCGGCCCGGCTGCAGGTCCACACGGCCCTGTCGGCCCCGGACCTGGGCCAGCCCTGGGCGGGCCACCGCGGCTTCGTCCACGAGATGATCGAGCCGGCCCTGCCCGGGCCGCTGGACCGGTACGACCACTACTTCGCCGGCCCGCCGCCGATGGTGGAGGCGGTGCAGCAGCTGCTGATGGTGCAGCACCGCGTGCCCTTCGGGCAGCTGCACTTCGACCGCTTCGTCTGACGGGCCGCGCTGCGCGAGGCCCGCGGGCGCGTCCTCAGGCCACCTGGAAGCGGGCGACCGCCTCGCGCAGCCGGTCGCCCTGGGCGTGCAGGCTGGCCGCGGCGGCGGCGCTCTGCTCCACCAGGGCGGCGTTCTGCTGGGTCATCTGGTCCAGCTGCAGCATCGCCGCGTTGACCTCCTCGATGCCCGAGGTCTGGGCGCCCGCGGTGCCGGCGATCTCGGCGATCAGGGCGCTGACCTGTTGTAC
Organism: Ideonella sp. B508-1; assembly: GCF_000333615.1. GTDB lineage: Bacteria > Pseudomonadota > Gammaproteobacteria > Burkholderiales > Burkholderiaceae_C > Ideonella. The sequence continues at coordinate 2,028 of NZ_BADL01000438.1, forward strand.
CGAGTGCACGATGTCGTCCATGGTCTGGCCGGCGCCCTGCACCAGGCGGGCGCCTTGCTCCACCTTGTCGGAGGAGGCGCCGATCAGGCCCTTGATCTCGCGCGCGGCCTCGGCGCTGCGCTGGGCCAGGCTGCGCACCTCGCCGGCCACCACGGCAAAGCCGCGGCCCTGTTCCCCGGCGCGGGCGGCTTCCACCGCGGCGTTCAGGGCCAGGATGTTGGTCTGGAAGGCGATGCCGTCGATCACGCCGATGATGTCGCCGATGCGCTGCGAGGCCTGGGTGATCTCGCCCATGGTGCTCACCACATCGCGCACCACGCCGCCGCCGCGCTGGGCCACCTCGGCGGCGCTGCGGGCCATCTGCTCGGCCTGGCGGGCCACGTCGGTGCTCTGGTGCAGGTTGCCGGCCAGTTGCTGCACGGCCGAGGCGGTGCGCTGCAGGCTGGCGGCCTGCTGTTCGGTGCGGGTCGACAGGTCCATGTTGCCGCTGGCGATCTCGGACGAGGCGGTGGCCACCGAATCCACGCCCGAGCGCACGGTGTGCACCAGGCTGGACAGGCCGCCCTGCATCTCGCCCAGGGAGGTGAGCAGGGCACCGACTTCGTCCCGGCCGCCGGCGGGAATGTGGGCTGTCAGGTCACCCTTGGCCACCGCGCGGGCGCTGCGCGAGGCCTCGCCCAGCGAGGCCACGATGCGGCGTGACAGGAACCAGGCCAGCAGCGTGCCCAGGGCCAGGGCGGCCACCACCGTGCCCAGGATGGCGGTGCGGGTGCGGGTGACGGCGGACTCGGTCGCCTGGACCTGCTCGTCCACCATCACGTCGTTGGCCTTCAGGATGTCGCCCAGGCTGGCGTTCATCGCCTCGAAGGTCTTGCCGTAGTCCCCGCCCAGCGCCTTGGCGCCGAAGTCCCCGCTGAGCATCAGCACCTTCTCGTTGCCCTGCAGGTACCGGGTCCACTGGCCGGCAAAAGCGTCATAGGCGCTGCGTTGCTGGGCGTCGGAGAGCAGGGGCTCGATGTGCTGGCGGATCTGGGCCACCTGGCCGGCGATCTGCTGGATGCGCTGCTTGAAGCCGGCCTGCTCGGTTTCGTCGTCGCTGAGCATGTGGGCGTACTGGGTGGTGCGGAAGGACAGCAGCTCGGCCCGCAGTGCCGCCACCTGGCGGGCCCGGGGCAGGGCGGTGTGCGCCACCTCGCCCACGCTGGCGCCGATGTGGCCCAGCTGCAGCACGGCCAGACCACCCACCCCGACGGTGAGCACCAGCACGGCCGCCATCAGCAGCTGCAGTTTGCGCCCCAGGCGCAGGTTGTCGAACCAGGTGAGCATGGTCGTGTGCGGTGAAAAGACTCGGACATCGGTCCACCCGGGCAGGGCCGGTGGATCGGCTTGTCACGGGCTTATCGGTCGCGCCGGCCCTGGCTTGATTCGGCCGGACCCGGAGTCCCACCGGGCCACCGGGGGAAGAATCCCACCGTTTACGTCATGACATGGTCCTTCGGGTCGGCCAAACCGAGGGCCGGGCCGTTGAAGGGAATAACGCGCAGAAGTCCTTTATTTCGGTGCCTGCGCGGCCGATTCAGCGAGCAGGATGGAGGCATCCATCTTGCTTGCTCCCTTCCCGAAGCCCGATTTCGGTCATGTGCCTGATCATCAAGAAGCCCGCAGGGCGGCAGATTGCCGCTGATTTCCTGGAGAACGTCTGGCAGCGCAACAGCCACGGCTGGGGCGCCTTCCACCGCCATGGCGGGCGCCTGACCTGGGCCAAGGGCATGGCCTTCGACGAACTGCTGGCCTTCAACCGGCAGCTGCCGCTGGACGCCGAGGCCTACCTGCACCTGCGCAAGGCCACCTACGGCCGCATCTGCCACGATCTGGCCCACCCCTATCTGGTGCGCGAGGGCCTGCTGCTGATGCACAACGGCAGCATCCACCACCTGGCTCCCAGCGACCCCGCCCAGAGCGACACTGCCGAGCTGGCCCGCCTGCTGCGCGACATGCTGGCCGGCCTGGACGACACCCAGGCCCAGGCCCTGCTGCGCAGCGAGGGCTTTGCCCGCCTGATGGCGCCGCTGGTGCAAGGCTCCATGGTGCTGCTGTTCGATGCCCAGGGCGCGGTGCGTCTGGGGCGTGACTGGCACACCGTGCAGGCCCACGAGTGGGACGGCGAGATGCCGGGCATCCAGGTGTCCAACACCCACGCCTGGACGCCGAAGCCAAGCGTGCACGCTGCTCCTGCGGCCGGGCGCTGGCGCTGGCTGTCCTGGGCGCTGGGCTGAGGCCGGCGCCGCTTCAGCGCCTCAATGCGGGGTCACCAGGTGGGTGGCGTCGGCAAAGACCATCCGCCCCTTGCCCTGTCGCTTGGCTTCGTACATGGCCGCGTCCGCCGCGGTCAGCAGGGCTTCGGGCGTGTCCGCCTGAACGGGCCCGAACACCACGCCCAGGCTGCCCCGGACCTGCACCGTGGTGGCGCCGTCGGCCAGCGTCATCGGTGCCTGGATGGCGCTCAGGCAGCGCGCGAGGATCGGGCTGACCTCCTCGGGTGAAGCGGTGTCGGCCAGGACGATGGCGAACTCGTCCCCGCCCAGCCGGGCCACCAGGTCGTGGTTGCGAACATGGGCGGCCAGCCGCTCGGCCACCTGCCGCAGCACCGCGTCACCCGCCTCATGGCCATGCCGGTCGTTGATCGACTTGAAGCCGTCCAGGTCCATGTAGGCCAGGGCGATGGCCCGCTGCTCGCACTGTGCCCGGGCCAGCACCTCGCGCAGCCGCTCATCCAGGGAGCGCCGGTTGGCCAGGCCGGTGAGGGCATCGTGCAGGGCCATGTGCTGGGCCTGGGCTTCGCTGTGCTTGAGGCCACTGATGTCGATCAGCATCCAGACCGACTCGTCCTCGGACAAGGCGGTGCCGCTCAGATCCACCCAGATCAGCGCGCCATTGCGGTGGCGCACCCGGATCTGGGTGTGAAAGCTGCCCCGCTCCCGCAGGGCGTGGTGGCCTTCCTGGCCGATGGCCGCGTAGCTGGCATCGTCGGGGTACAGCAACCGGGTGTCCGACCCGATGAGGTCCTTCTTCTCATGGCCGGTGATGGTGACCATCGCCCGGTTGGCCCAGGAGATCCGACGCTTGTGCAGGCGCAGGATCCCCACCCAGTCGTTTTCGATCATCAGGGCCTGCTGCCGGGCCAGGCGCTTGGCGTAGCGCAGCGCGTCCTGCTCCCGTCCCCGCTGGAGGTAGAGGTACACGGAGCCCAGGATCACCAGCAGGATGATCAGGGCGGTGAAGCTCCAATGCCGCCAGGCCGTGGCCCGCCAGGGCACGAAGTACTGCTCGGAGCTCAGGCCGGCGATCAGCAGCAGCGGATAGCCCGGGACCTCCCGGTAGGCATAGATGCGCTCCACGCCGTCCCGGCCCAGGCGGCTGCTGTAGGTGCCCGCGGCGGGCTGGCGGGCCAGCAGGTTGCGCATTTCGGGGGAGATCTCGGTGGTGCCCATGCCATCGGTGTTGGCCGGCCGGCTGGGCATGTGCTGGGCCACCATCCGCAGCGCGCGGTCGCGCAGCAGAATGATGTCCTGCGGACCCAGTGCCAGACGGGCGAAGGTCTCGGCAAACTGGCGCGACGTGATCTCCGCCACCAGGATGCCGCAGGGCTGTCCATCCGGCCCCATCACCCGCAGGGCGCGCATCACCGCCCATTCCCCCACGGCCGGGCTGGGCCGCGGCGGCGACAGCAGCGGGGTGTCGCTGGCCAGCGCCTGCTGCAGGAAACCGAGGTCGTCGATCTGCCGCGGGGGCTGTCCAGGTGACAGCGGGCTGATCCGGCCCTGGCGGTCGACGAAGTGGATGGCCGAGACGAAGGGCACCCGCGGCGCCTGCTCCTGGATGGCCGCCGCCCGTCCCCGGGCGGTGCTGGGGTCGTTCGTCTCGGGGTGTGTCGGCAGGCGCTGGGCGATGCTGGCCAAGGCGTTGTCGACCAGCCGCAGCTCGGCGCCCACCTCGATGCTGACGCTGTGGGCCAGGTTGTCGGCCACCTCGGCGGCCCGGGCCCGTTCTGCGCTGCGGGTGGCCTGCAGGCTCAGGGCCGTGGCCACGCACAGCACCAGCGCCACCAGCAGATTGCCCAGCACCAGCCAGCCGCCCACCCAGCCCATGGGCCGGGCAGCCCAGGACGGCATCGCATCCACCGATCCTGTTTCTTGTTCTTTGACGCGATCCTGCATGCGACGTCGACGAGGCAATGACATTCCAAGTGTATAGGCCCATGGGTGTCTCGCGTCGACCCCGGAGGGTGGCCGCTTTACCCGGTCTTCACCTCGAGGCATCCGGACCACACGCGGCCCCACTAGCCTCCCGCCCATGTGCAATTCGCGCCCTGGGGCGCAGACGAGAAGACATGGTCGATCGACGTGTGGGCCGGCGTGGCTGCCGTTCAGGACTGGGCCTGCTGCTGTTGACGGGGGCGCTGACCGTCAGCGCCCAGGGCCTCCCGGGGGGTGGGATGGGGGGCATGCCGGGCATGGGGGGCGATGGGCCGCGGAGCCGCAGTGGCGGCGTGAAGGCGCCCGAGCATGTGCCCACCCTGGAGGAGCTGATGCCTGCCGATCCCTGGAGGATCTGGCTCGAGAAGCTGGAACAGGCGCGCACGGGGCTGGGGCTGGGGGACGCAGCCCTGCTGGCCTTCGATACCTTCACCCATGAACTGCGGGACGCCCAGGAATACAACATGCGCCGTGTGGAGCGCGCGGTGCGGCATCGGCCCCCGCGCATTTCGGCTGTGGTGGATGTGGGCCGTGACCTGCGGGAGGAGGCTGCGGATGCCGCCGAGTGGCAGGCCGCGCTGACGGATCTGCTGACCCGCTGGCAGGCGCTGCGGGCGGTGTTGTCACCGGCGCAGCAGGGGGCGCTGGATGCGCTCTACACCGAGGCGATGACCCAGGCCCGGGCCATGCCCGCGGGCGCCGGGCGCGGGCCTCAGCCCAAGGACTGAAGCGCCTTGGCAATGCGCTGCCGGCCCACGGTGGGCCGGGGCAGCTTGCCGGGCAGGTGGTCGAACCAGGCGCGCACGTCCTCGTCCAGGCCGATGCCATGCATGTAGTTGTAGATGGCCTTCTTCAGGCCGCGGCCCAGGGCGTCGTGGTCGGTGCCGGTGGGGTCGATGAAGCCGACGTCGTTCCTGGCGAACCTGCCTTCGGGCAGCGGCAGCAGGGTGATGCCGTAGTCCTGGGGCTGCTGGCCCACGGGGGAATGCACGGTGCAGGCGAAGCGGTGGAAGAAGCCGCTGTGGATGCAGCCGTTGTCGAAGAGCTGGCGCACATACTCCAGCGCGTCGATCGTGTCCTGCAGCGTCTGGGTGGGGAAGCCGTACATCAGGTAGGCGTGCACCAGCACGCCGGCGTCGGCAAAGCCCTTGGTCACGCGGGCCACCTGCTCGACCGAGACGCCCTTCTTCATCAGGGCCAGCAGCCGGTCGGAGGCCACCTCCAGCCCGCCGCTGATGGCGACGCAGCCGCTCTCAGCCAGCAACTGGGCCAGCTCGGGCGTGAAGGTCTTCTCGAAGCGCACATTGCCCCACCAACTCACCGGCAGCTGGCGGCGCAGCAGTTCCTCGGCCAGGGCGCGCAGCATCTTGGGCGGCGCGGCCTCGTCGACGAAGTGAAAGCCCGTCTGCCCGGTTTCGGCCACGATGGCCTCCATGCGGTCGACCAGCATCTGGGCGGTGGTGGTCTCGTAGCGGCCGATGTAGTCCAGCCCCACGTCGCAGAAGCTGCACTTCTTCCAGTAGCAGCCCTGGGCCACGGTCAGCTTGTTCCAGCGCCCGTCGCTCCACAGCCGGTTCATCGGGTTGAGCATGTCCAGCAGCGAGAGGTAGCTCTGCAGCGGCAGGCCGTCCCAGGTGGGCGTGCCCACCTCGGCGAAGGGCACGTCGGGCTCGGGCCAGGCGATCAGCCGCACGGTGGCCTCGGCGCCCGCACCTTCACGCACAAAGGTGCGCACCAGGCGCTCGCGGCCGCGCTGGCCCTGCAGGTGCTCCACCAGGGCCAGCAGCGGGCGCTCGCCGCTGTCCAGCGTCACGTAGTCGACAAAGTCGAACAGGCGGGGCTCGGCCAGTTCGCGCAGCTCGGTGTTGACGAAGCCGCCGCCCAGCACGATGGGCAGGTCCGGCTGCAGGGCCTTGGCCGCCTGGGCGATGCGCAGTGCACCGTAGACCGCGCCGGGAAAGGGCACCGACAGCAGCAGCAGCTGAGGCCGGTGGCGGTCCAGCGCCTCGGCCGTCAGCGTGGCCAGGGTGCGGTCCAGCAGGTGGGGCGGGGCGGCCAGGGCTTCGGCCAGCGGGTCGAAATGCGGCTGGGCGGTGGCCAGCTTCTCGGCGTAGCGCACGAATTCGAAGCGCGGGTCCACCGCCTCGCGCACCACGTCGGCCAGGTCGTTCAGGTAGAGCGTGGCCAGGTGGCGGGCCCGGTCCTGCAGGCCCAGGGCGCCGAAGGCCCAGGCCAGCGGGTCCTCGCCCTCTTCGGCGGGGTAGCTGTCCAGGGCCTGGAAGCGCGCGCCCTCGGGCAGGAAGCTGCGGGTGTTGATGCGGTGGGCCAGCGTGGGGTCGCGCCCCTGCAGAAAGGCGATGACCCGGGCCACGGTGGTGCGGTAGGCGTCGAAGGCGGCCAGGAAGTGGTGGACCTGCGGCGGGCGCTGGCGCTCCGGCAGGGCCTGTGCCGCCGTGCGCAGCGCGTCCAGGCCGGTGGGCGTGAACAGGCGCAGCACCAGGCCCAGGGCCAGGTCTTCCTGCTGCGCGTCAAGGCCGCGCGAGCGCAGAAAGCCGGTCAGGTAGGCGGTGGAGGGGTAGGGCGTGTTCAGCTGCGTCATCGGCGGGATGAGGCTGAGCACGCGGTACGGGGTCGGGGTCATGCGGGAGGCGCGGCCGGAATGCGAGGCGGCCGGGCGCCGCCAGGGGCGGTCATTGTGCCAGCGGGGCGGCCGAGACGCCCTGGCCCTCGGGGCGTGGCCGGCTCAGCAGCTGGCGCAGGCGCAGCAGCAGCTCGTCCCGGCCCATGGGCTTGACCCAGAGGTCGATGAAGCCGGCGTCCAGGGCCTGGTCGCGCCGGCAGGGCAGGGCGTCGGCCGAGAACATCACCGCCCGCGGCGGCGGACCCGGGCGCCGCCGCAGCTGCTTGAGCAGGTCCACCCCATCCATGTCGGGCAGCTGACCATCGATGATCCAGAGGTCGGCGATGGTGGGGCTGGCCAGGGCCTGGGCACCGTCGTGGCAGACCGTCACCTCCAGGCCCGGCTCGGCGGCCAGCATGGCCTGCAGCAGCAGGACATTGGTCTCGTCGTCCTCCACGTAGGTGATGCGGGCGTGCAGGGCCGGGGCGGGCGGGAGTGCCGAGGGCAGCTGCGACGCGGCCGTCACCGGTGGCGCCATGCGCTGCAGGCTCACGGTGAAGCGGGAGCCCTCGCCCAGGCGGCTGTGCACCGTCACGCTGCCGCCCATGGCTTCCAGCAGGCGCTTCACATTGGACAGGCCCAGGCCCAGGCCCTCGATGCCGGGGTCGGGCGTGGCCAGCCGCTCGAAGGGCTGGAACAGCCGGGGCAGGTCTTCCTCGGCGATGCCGCAGCCATCGTCTTCCACCGCGATGCTGACCCGTGCGCCTTCGGCCTGCCATTGCAGGCGGACATGGCCGCCGGCCTGGTTGTACTTGATGGCATTGCTCAGCAGATTGGCCAGCACCTGCAGCAGCCGCGTGCGGTCACCGCGCACCCAGTCGGGGGTCAGGACGCCTTGCTCGCGGGGCCATTCGAGCTGAACCCCCGCGGTGCGGGCCTGTGCCTGCACCAGGTGCACCGCCGAGGCGACCAGCGGCCCGATCGGCACCGCATCGTCGCGCTGGCGGATGCTGTCACGCGCATCCAGGCTGGCCACGGCCAGCACATCGTTGACCAGGGCCAGCAAATGCTCCCCGGCCTCGCGGATGTGCATCACGTCCTCGCGCTGGGCCTCGCTCAGGGCCGGGGCCTGGCGGGTCAGCAGCATGTCGGCAAAGCCCAGCACCGCGGCCAGCGGCGTGCGCAGATCGTGGCTCCAGCGGGCCAGGAACTCGGTCTTGGCGCGCGCGGCCTCATGGCCGGCCAGGGCTTCGGCCCGCTCGCGCACCGCGTTCTGCAGGCGCTGGCGCATGTCGTCGAGCGCCGCGGACAGCCGGGCGATCTCATCGCTGCCCACCACCTGGACCCGGTCGTTGAACTGGCCGTCGGCCAGGCGGCGGGAGGCGCGCTGCAGGTCCCGCAGGCGCAGCACGGTGGAGCGTTCGAAGCCGCGGTAGATCAGCAGCAGGATCAGCACCACCAGGCCCATGCCCAGCAGCGACCCGGCGCGGCCACGCTGGGCGGCGGCCAGATCCTGCTGCGAATGGGCCATCAGCAGGCTGGAAAAGGTGGTGGTGACCTCGGCCAGACGGTTGATGGCGAAGCTGCCTTCGCGGAAGTGCTCGGCGGCGGCGGCCGTGCCGCCCTCGTGCCCCATCACCATCGTCATCGAGCGCTGGGTGAAGATGTCGGCTTCGTTCAGGGCCGCGCTCAGGGGGGCGGGTTGGTCCGGGCGGGCCAGCAACTGGTCGGTCTCGGCCAGGGCTTCGCGGGCGCTTTGCGTCACCTCCAGCTGCTGGGCGGCCCCGCCGGCGTACATCATGTAGCGGCTGATGTCTTCGTCGGCATAGGCCTCCTGGGTCAGCACGGCGCTGCCCCAGCCGCGCTGGCGCCCCAGGGCCTCGAGCAGCATGGGCAGCTGCTGGAAGGCCAGGTGGAGCAGGGCGGATTCCCGGTGGCCATCCGGGCCCAGGTCGGGGCCCACGCCCACCCGTGCGTTCAGGTTCAGCAGCGCGTCGATCACCGCGTTGTGGCGTCTGAAGTTGCGCTCCGGCTGCCCCGGGTCGCTCAAGCGCATCAGGTCGTGCACCTCGGTCACCAGGCTGGGGCCGCGGGGCGGGTCGGCGGTGCGCCACTGGTCGGCGGGGATGCTCTCCTGGGCCTCGTGCAGCAGCCGGTCGACCTGCTTCTGCTGCTGGACCAGTTCGGTGCTGGCGCCTTCTTCCCCGGCCAGGATGCGGGCCGACAGGCCCCGGTGCACGGCCAGGGCCAGGGCCAGGTCGCGCAAATGGCTGCTGCGCAGCAGGGCCGATTCCCGGGCCTGGGCCTGATCCACCCGCTGGTCGTACCGGGACGCGACGAAGCCCACCAGGGTGGACAGCGGGCCGGCCAGCACCATGCCGATGACCACGAACTTCGTGCGGAAGCTCAGGTGGTCGAACAGGTGCTGCGGGGCCTTGATCCAACGGCGGGAGCGCAACGACAGGGCGGACAGCAAGGACATGGGTGGAGCCTGGAACCGGCGCCGACCATGGTAGCGGTCCGCGGGCCGGCGGTGCAGGCCCGCTAGGCGAAATGCGTCACGTCCTTCAGTCGTCGGTAGGAGTCCTGCCGTGCCAGCGGGTCGTGCACGGGGCAGGCGACGATCAGCTCGTCGGCCTGGGTGCGTTCCAGCAGCTGGCCGAGCTGCTCGGTGACCCGCGCGGCATCCCCCACGGCGCTGACCGCCAGCATCCGCTGGACCCCGGCCTGCTCCTCCGGCCGCCACAGGCGGGCCAGTTCCGCCGGGTCGATGGGCCGTGGCAGGGGGCCGCGCTGGCCGCGCAACATGCCCAGCACCCGCAGCTGGGCCGAGGTGAAGAGGTGCTCGGCCGCCTCGTTGCTGTCGGCCACGATGACGTTGCAGCCCACCATGGCGTGGGGCCGCGGCCAGCGTTCGGAGGGGCGGTAGCTGCGGCGGTAGATGTCCAGGGCTTGGTCCAGCATGTCGGGCGCGAAATGCGAGGCGAAGGCAAACGGCAGCCCCAGCCAGGCCGCCAGCTGGGCGGAGAACAGGCTGGAGCCCAACAGCCAGACCGGCACCTCGGTGCCGCGGCCGGGGATGGCGCGCACGGCCTGGCCCGGGCGATCCTCGGCGGCCAGGTAGCCGATCAGCTCCTGCACGTCGCGGGGGAACTCGTCCTCGCTGCCCGCCAGCGCCTGGCGGCGCAGGGCGCGGGCGGTGGCTCCGTCCGTCCCAGGCGCGCGGCCCAGGCCCAGGTCGATGCGCCCCGGGAACAGGGTGGCCAGGGTGCCGAACTGCTCGGCCACCACCAGCGGGGCGTGGTTGGGCAGCATGATGCCGCCGGAACCGACGCGGATGCGGGAGGTGGCGGCCGCCACCTGGCCGATGAGCACCGCGGTGGCGGAGCAGGCCAGCCCGTCCATGTTGTGGTGTTCGGCCAGCCAGTAGCGCTGGTAACCCCATTCGTCGGCCAGGCGGGCCAGTGCCACGGTGTTGCCGATGGCCTGGGCGGGGGTGCTGCCCTCGGGAATGGGGACGAGGTCGAGGATGGACAAGGCGGTCATGGACCGTATCCTGCCCGAGGGGCGCCAACCGTTCACAATGGAGGGCATGAAGACCTTGTTTTCGATGCTGTTCAAGGCTGTTGTCACCACCCTGGGGCTGGTGCTGATGGCCGGCCTGCTGCTGGCGGGCTTGCTGACGGCGGTGATCGTCCTGCTGTGGGCCCGCCTGCGCGGCCGTCCGCTGCCGCCGGTCAACCTGCGCTGGGGGCGCGCCGGCGGCTTCTCGGCAGGGGCCGGCCGCCCGGCGGGCGAGGTGGTCGACATCGAGGCTCGGGAGGTGGGTGCGTCCTGCGCCGCCCGCCCCGGTGCCGCCCGGCCGGCATTGAAGGAGCCCGGGGCCCGATGAAGCCGCTCGAACATGGGCCATCGCCGGTCCGCGCAGGAGCACCCACGTCTTGAACCCCCACGCCCGTCTCCCCAGGATGCCCCAGCCGCCGGATCTGGCCGCGGCGGGCCTGGTGGTGGCCGGCGTCCTGACCCTGGCGTCCCTCTGGCCGCCGGTGCAGGCCTGGCTGCCGGAATGGAGTCTTCCGACCCGGCTGGCCTTTCTGATGGTGGTCGGCGCGCTGTGGGGGCGTCAGGCCCATCCCCGCCTGGCGGCGGCCCTGGCCGCGGGCGCGACGCTGCTGGTGCTGGTCGCGGCGCTGTCCCAGGGCCTGGCGCATGCGTCGGCGGATGCCACATGGCCCCCGGCGGGCTGGGCTTCGCTGCGGCTGGGGCTGGCCTTGGCCGGGCTGCTGGCCTGGGGCTGCACCGGGCCCGCGCCCGCCCGAGCGGGCTGGATCTGGCTGGGGGCCGCCGCGCAGCTGGGCGTGGCCACCTCGGCCTGGGCCGCGCCGGGGCCGTCCTGGCCCACCCGGGCCGTGCTGGCCCTGCTCGCGCTGGGGGCGCTCTGGCTGGCCCGGTCCCAGCCCGTCCCCGCGGGGCTGATCCGGCGGCTGGAGGGGGGCCTGAACTGGCTGCGGCAGCACCCGGGCCCGTCCCATCTTCCTGCCCCGCCGGTGGCGGCGCCGGGGACGGCTCCTGCGGCGCCGGCCGATCCGCGGGAGCTCAGCCGCAGCCTGCTGCAGCTGGCCGGCTGGGGCATGGCCATGGTGTCGCTGGGCGAGGAGCCCCGCATCCTGGCCTGCAACCCGGCCTTCGCGGGCCTGCTGGGCCATGACGTCGAGGCCCTGGAGGGCCTGCTCGAACGGCGCTGCCTGGTGCCGGCCTGCTGGGTGGCCCTGGCCACCGCGCGGGCCCAGGCCCTGATCCAGGGCAGTGCCCAGGTGGAGTTGCGCCACCGCCACCACAACGGCGACGAGCTGGCGACCCTGGCGCATCTCACCCTGGTCCGGGATGCCGCCGGGCAGCCATCCCATTACCTGGTCAGCGTGCAGGACATCGGCGCGCTCAAGCAGGTCCAGCAGCAGGCCCTGGGCCTGGCCACCCAGCTGCACGCCGTGCTGGAGGCCATGCCCGTGGGGGTGTGGATCGGCGACGCCCAGGGGCAGACCGAGCGGGTCAATCCCGCCGTCCAGTCGCTGGGCCTCTACGGCCGGGCGGAGCCGGCCTGCGGGCGGGGCGACCACGAATCCCTGATGCGCCGGGCGGTGATCACCGGTGACGTGGTGCGCAGCGGCCTGCGGTCGGTCCTGGATGCCCAGGGCGTGCTGCGCGAGATCCAGATCACGGCCAAACCCATCTTCGACGCCCGGGGCCGGGCGGTCGGCGTGCTGGCCGTGGACGAGGACCTGACCGAGGCCCGGCGCAGTGCCCTGGCCCTGCGGCATTCCAGCGAGCTGCTGGAGCGCATCTTCAATGCCAGCATGGCGGGCATGGCCCTGGTCAACGAGGCCGGCGAGGTGGTGCGCTGCAACCTGGCCTGGCGTCTGCTGGTCGACGCGATGGAGGGCCAGTCGCTGCTGGCCACGCTGGCGCCGGCCGATCTGATCACCGTGCGCGAGGAGCTCGCGGCCATCGCGCGCGGCGAGCACGGCATGCACATGGGCGAGCACGCGGTGCGGCGTCCGGCCGCGGCGCTGGCCTGGACCTCCCTGGCGCTGAGCCGGCTGCCCGGGGAGCGCGACGAGCAGGTGCGGCTGCTGGTCCAGGCCGCCGACGTGGAGGCCCGCCGGCGGGCCGACGAGGAGATCGCCGCGGCACGCCTGCGCCTGGCCGCGGCCCAGCGCATGGCCGGCATGGGCGAATGGCGCTTGGACATCGATCGCGGGCTGGTGATCTGCTCGATGGAACTGCTGCGGCTGCTGGGCTATGGCCCCTCGGATCAGGTGCTGCCCCGGGGCAGCTGGATCGAACGCATGCCGCCCGAAGACCGTGCGAGCTACGCCGCGGCGCTGGAGCGGGCCTTGAACGGCGACGGCCGCCTGAGCCTCGACACCCGCCTGAAGCGCCCCGACGGGGAGGTCATGGTGGTTCACCTGCACGCGGTGATGCAGCGCAGCGGCAGCGGCAGGGTGCTGATGGGCACGCTGCAGGACGTGACCGAGCGCAAGCGCATCGAGGACGCGCTGCGGAGCTCGCGCGAGCAGTTGCGCGCGCTGGTGGTCTACGAGGGCCAGCTGATCGAGGACGAGCGCAAGCGCATCGCCCGCGAGGTGCATGACGAGCTGGGGCAACTGGTCACCGCTCTGCGCATGGACCTGTCCATGCTGCGCCAGAGCCTGCCCGAGGAGCCGCAGGCCCTGGAGCGCGCCGATCGCATGCGCCAGACCATGGCCACCATGAGCAATGTGGTGCGGCATGTGGCCTCGCACCTGCGGCCCGGCGCCCTGGACATGGGCCTGGTGGCCGCCATAGAGTGGCTGGCCGAGGATTTCTCGCTGCGCTGGGAAACCCGCTGCCAGCTGGAGCTGGCCCACGACCTGGAGCCCAGCCTGCCAGAATCGGTGGCCCTGGCCCTGTTCCGCGCGGTGCAGGAGTCGCTCACCAACATCGCCAAGCATGCCCAGGCCACCCAGGTCACCATCGGACTGGAGCCGCGCGGTACCCTTCTGCACTTGACGGTGCGCGACAACGGCCGGGGTTTCGACCCGGCCGTGGTGGCCGCGCGCCGGGGTGGCGGGCTGGGCTTGCTGGGCATGCGCGAGCGCATGCTGGCCATCGGCGCCGTCATTGACATTGCCACCGGGCCCAACGGCACGGTGGTGGATATCCTCTACGACATGGACAAGAATCCGAGCACACCATGAATCCGATCCACGTCATCCTCGCGGACGATCACAGCATCGTGCGCAGCGGCCTGCGCCAGCTGCTGGACAGCATCGATGGACTCCAGGTCGTTGGCGAGGCCGCCAACGGCGAGGCCCTGCTGGAGGTGCTGGCCGGCACACCGGCCGACATCCTGCTGCTGGATCTTTCCATGCCCGGCTTGAGCGGGGTGGACCTGATCAACCGCGTCCGCCACCTGCACCCCAAGCTGCCGGTGATGGTCCTGTCCATGCATGCCGAGGCGCCGATCGTCGCGCGCGTGCTGCGCGCCGGAGCCTCCGGTTACGCCACCAAGGATTGCGACCCGGGCACCCTGGTGGCCGCGGTGCGCCGGGTGGCCGAGGGCGGTCGCTTCATCGATCCCTCCCTGGTCGACTCGGTGGTGTTCCAGGTCGACCGCCCCGAATCGCAGCCCCATGATCTGCTGTCTCCGCGCGAGCGTGAGGTGCTCGAGCGCATTGCCGCGGGCCAGGCGCTGGGCGACATCGCCGACGAGCTGCACCTCAGCCCCAAGACGGTCAGCACCCACAAGATGCGGCTGATGCAGAAGCTGAACCTGCAGACCAATGCCGACCTGCTGAAGTACGCGGTGCGGCACGGCATCACCAACGGCTAGCCGCTGTTCGCCCGACCCGGACCGCCGGCCGCGCCAAGAGAAGCCCGCCACCGCTCAGGACACGACCATGGATTTTCCCGCCTCTGTTGCTGGCGCTCCGCTGCTGAGCGGGGAGCCGCCCTTCCGGGTGCTGCTGGTGGATGACGAGCCGCTGCAATGGACCCTGGTGCAGGAGATCCTGTCCGGGTCGGGCTTCGAGCTCGAGATTGCCGCCGATGGGCTGCAGGGACTGGCCTGCCTGGGGCGGTCCGACTTCGACGTGATCCTCACGGACCGCCGCATGCCGGGCATGGATGGCGACGAGTTCTGCCGCCAGGTGCGGCGCCAGCCCGGCCTGGCCATGCTGCCCATCCTGATGGTCACCGGCAGCACCGCCTCCAGCGATCTGCTGGCCGGACTCTCGGCCGGGGCCGACGACTTCCTGGGCAAGCCCTACAACCCGGTCGAACTGCTGGCCCGTGTGCGGGTGGCGGCCCAGCGCAAGCGGGCGATGGACCAGCTCGACAACACCGAATCCACCCTGTTCGCCCTGGCGCGCATGGTCGAGGCCAAGGATGAGAACACCGGCGACCACTGCAGCCGTCTGGCGCACAAGGCCGTCGGCTTCGGCCTGGCCCTGGGCTTGCCCTCGCCCGAGCTGCAGGCCCTGCGGCGGGGCGGGGTGCTGCACGACATCGGCAAGCTGGGCATTCCCGACCACATCCTGCTCAAGCCGGGCGCCCTGACGGACGAGGAGTGGGCCGTGATGCGCCAGCACACCACCATCGGCTATCACCTGGTGTCCAAGCTGCGCAGCCTGCGGCTGACCGCGCCCATCATCCGCCACCACCACGAGCGCTGGGACGGCAGCGGCTACCCGGATGGCCTGGCCGGGGAGGCCATCCCCTTGCTGGCCCGCGTGTTCCAAATCGTGGACATCCACGACGCCCTGACCTTCGAGCGCCCCTACAAGCCGGCGTTCAGCGAGGCTCAGGCCCGCGCCATCCTGGAAGAGGAGCGCGACCGGGGCTGGCGGGATCCGGCCCTGGTCCGCGCCTTCTTCGACTGGATCGGGCGGGATCCCGGCTGGGCCGATCCGCCGGCCTCGCCCACGGACGACCTCGGGGTGCAGCTGTACGCCAGCCTGTCTAGCGCAGACTGAGGCCGGTCGCGGCCCCCCTGCCTGCTCGATTGGCCTGACCGATCTGCCCACCCGATCTCCTCGTGTCTCAAGAGTCCCCTTCCTCCCTGCGTCTGCATCTGGGCGACCCCGGCCCGGAGTGGCGGCGTGCGTTGCCCTGGATGCTGCCCATCCTGGTGCTGCTGGTGCTGGAGTACTCGCCCTGGCGCGCGGCACTGAGCTTCCCGCTGTCGAGCTACCTGGGCTTCCACACCTTCGTCGAGCTGATCGCCATGACGATGGGCCTGGTGTGCTTCGGTCTGCTGTGGCTGACGCCGGCCACGGCGGTGCGGACCTCGACCGTGGTGCTGGCCTGCGCGGTGGCGGCCGCCTCCGGGCTGGACCTGCTGCACATGCTGTCCTATGCGGGCATGCCCGCGCTGGTCACGCCGTCCAGCCCGGAAAAGGCCATCGCCTTCTGGCTGGCCGGGCGATCGGCCATGGCCCTGGGGGTGTTGGTGGCCGCCTGGGCGCCGCCTCGCCGCACGATCTCCGCCGGGCAACGCTACCTCTGGCTGGCCCTCGCCCTGGCCGCGATGCTGGGCATCAGCGGGTTCATCCTCTGGCACCCGGAGGCCCTGCCGCGCACCTACCTGCCCGGCCAGGGCCTGACCTCCTTCAAGGTCGGCTTCGAGCTGGTGCTCGTGGGCATGAACCTGCTGGCCGCGGCCCGCTTGCAGCGGGTGGCCCGGCGGGTGGGCACACCGGCGGTGACCCTGGCCGTGTCGGCCATGTTCTGCGCGGTGGCCGAGCTCTGCTTCGCCAGCTACGCCAGCCCCTCGGACATGCTCAATGCCCTGGGGCATGTGGCCAAGATCCTGGCCTATGCCTACCTGGTCCGCACCGCCTACCTTTTGTCCCTGCGGCTGCCGCTGGCGCGAGCCGGGGGGCTGGCCGATGCCTTGACGGCCAGCGGCAACCCGACCCTGATCTGTTCCGAGCTGGGCACCATCCACTGGGTCAATCCCGCCTTCACCCGCGCCACGGGTTACGAGCTGGCCGAGCTGCGCGGGCGCAGCCTGGCCCGGCTGTGCGGCGGCGACCTCCGCTGGTCCGAGCAGCAGGCCGCGATGGCCGATGGCCAGGCCTGGCAGGGCCACGTCACCATGCGGCGCAGGGACGGCAGCAGCTACCTCGATGACCGCCGCCTGACCCCCATCCGCAACGGCCAGGGCCACCTCAACGCCTATGTGATGACCGGCGAGGACATCACCGAACGCGAGGCCCAGGCCCGTGCGCTGGCGGCCGGAGAGGAGCGGCTGCGGGCCCTGCTGGCCTCGGCCCCGGACGCGGTGATCGTCATCGATGCCGTGGGCACGGTGCTGCTGGCCAACCCGGCGACCGAACAGCTGTTCGGACATGGCCGGCCGAGAATGGTGGGGCAAAACGTCCGCATGCTGATGCCGGGGGAAGGTGGCCCAAGCCCACGACGACCATCTGATGCGCTACCTCCAGACGGGTGATCCGCGCATCATCGGCCATGGCCGGGATGTGCAGGGCCTGCACCGCGAGGGGCACCGGCTGGACCTGCACCTGACCATCGGCGAAGCCCAGCTGCCCGACGGCAAGGTCTACATCGGCTTCATCCGTGACATCCGGGAGCAGCGCCAGGCCCAGCGTGCGCTGGCCGAACGCGAGCAGCGCTACCGGGCCCTGATGGACACGGCCATCGACGGGGTGATCCTGTGTGACCTCCAGGGACGCATCCTGGAGGTCAACGATGCCTATTGCCGCCTGTCGGGCTACAGCCGCGACGAGCTCAAGCGCATGAGGATCGTGGACCTGCAGGCCGGGCTGGATGCCGCGGGTGTGGCCGACCGCATCCGCAGCGTGGTGCAGCACGGTAGCCTGCAGTTCGAGAACCTGCACCGCAGCAAGCAGGGGGTGGTCTGGCCGGTGGAGGTCTCGGTCGCCCACTGGGCGGTCGATGGGGGGCAGCTCTTCATCTTTGCCCGCGACCTCAGCGCGCGCAAGGCCGGCGAGCGGGCGCTGCGCGAGAGCGAGGAGCGGCTGGCCCTGGCCCTGCGTGGCGCCAACGACGGGCTCTGGGACTATGACTTCCTGGAGCAGTCGCTCTTTCTGTCGGCCCGCTGGAAGGAGATGCTGGGCTATGACGACGCCGAGCTGCCCAGCCAGCTCGACTGGGTGCGCCGGCTGCTGCACCCGGAGGACGCGCTGAGCGCCCATGCCGCCGTGGCCGACCTGCTGGCCGGGCGCAGCGGGGACCGCTTCGAGGTGGAGCTGCGCCTGCGCCACAAGGAGGGTCACTGGACCCCGGTGCTCTGCCGTGGCCAGCTGGTGCGCGACGAGGCCGGCCAGGCCCTGCGCCTGATCGGCACCCACCAGGACCTCAGCGAGCGCCAGCGGGCCGAGCAGTCCCTGCGCGAGAGCGAGGACAAGCTGCGCAGCCTCTTCGAGCTCTCGCCCCTGGGCATCGCCATGTGCACGCTGGAAGGGCGCCTGGTCGAGTTCAACGAAGCCTACCGTGCCCTGCTGGGCTTCGACGCCGCCACGCTGCGCAGCATGACCTACTGGGAGCTCACGCCGCCGGAATACGTGCAGGCCGAAGCCGAGCAGCTCCAGGCCGTGGCCCACACCGGCCGCTACGGCCCCTATGAAAAGGAATACCTGCGCGCGGACGGCAGCCGCGTGCCGGTGCGCATGAACGGCGTGCGCATCGAGCTGGCCGGCCAGCCCTACCTCTGGTCCATCACCGAGGACCTGAGCGCCCAGCGCCGCGTGGAGGCCGAGCGCCAGGCCCTTGCGCAGCAGCAGATGCAGTCCCAGAAGCTCGAGGCGCTGGGCCAGCTGACCGGCGGCATTGCGCACGACTTCAACAACATGCTCGGCGGCATCCTGGGCCTGGCCAGCCTGGGGCTGGAGCGCCACATCGAGGACCCGGACAGCAAGCTGGCCCAGTACCTGCGGGAGATCGTGCGCACCAGCGAACGGGGCCGGGATCTGGTGGCCAAGATGCTGGCCTATGTCCGCACCGGCGAGCCCGCCGCCAGCCCTCCCCGGGCGCTGCAGCCGGTGATCGGCGAGGTTTGCGATCTGCTGCGCGCTTCGATGCCCGAGGGCGTCAGCCTGGACTGCCTCTGTGCGGAGCCGGTGCCCGCGGCCCGCATCTCCGCGGTCGATCTGCACCAGATCGTGATGAACCTCGTGCTCAATGCCCGGGACGCCGTCGGACCCGGCGGGCGCATCCAGGTGGCGCTGCGCCACCAGCGCCGCGTGCCCACCCCCGCTGGCGGGGGGCTGTGCGGCCATTGCCACCACCCGCTGCCGGACGATGCCGTGGTGCTGGAGGTGCGCGACAACGGTTCGGGCATCCCGCCCGAGCTGCGCTCCCGCATCTTCGACCCCTTCTTCACGACCAAGACGGTGGGCAAGGGCACGGGCCTGGGGCTGGCCTCGGTGACCGGCCTGGTGCACCGGGCGGGCGGGCATGTGCAGGTGGAGTGCCCGCCCGAGGGCGGCACGCTGATGCGGGTACTGCTGCCGGCTGCGGGCGAGGCGGTGGCCGTGGCGGCCCCGACCGCGGCCGCGCCGGTGGCCCTGCCTTCGGGCGGCGCGGTCTGGGTCGTGGATGACGATCCCGTGGTGCTGGTGTTCCTGACCGAGCTGTTGCGCGAGAGCGGCTTCGAGGTCCAGGCCTTTGCCGATCCCCAGCCGGCGCTGGCGGCCTTGCGCGCCGTGCAGGCCCGGCCGCAGGCCCACCCCGTGGCC
>NZ_BADL01000437.1 GCF_000333615.1 Ideonella sp. B508-1
GTGGCCGACGTGCTGATCGAGAAGGGTGGCGAGTTCGAGCACGGCTACACCTACTCCGGCCACCCGGTGGCTTGCGCGGTGGCCGTGGCCAACATCAAGCTGATGCAACAGCTCAAGCTGGTCGAGCATGTGCGCGACGATGTCGGCCCGTATCTTGCACAGCAGTTCGAGACGCTGCGTGACCATCCGCTGGTCGGCGAGGCGGTCAGTTGCGGACTGATGGGTGCCATTCAACTCGTGAAAGACAAGGCCACGCGACAGTTCTTCCCCTCCTCCCTGGAGGTGGGCATGGTCTGTCGGGGCCACTGCTTCGGCAACGGCTTGGTGATGCGTGCGGTGGGCGACCGGATGGTCATCGCCCCGCCGCTGATCATCACCCGGGCCCAGGTCGACGAGATGATGGCCCTGATCCGCCGCTGCCTGGACCTCACGCTGGCGGACGTCAAGGCCAAGGGCTGGCTCTGAGCCGATCGTTGATCGACGCGTTTTCCATGAAGTGCACCATTCTTGAGCCTGCCAAAATCGCCCCAGATCAGGGCAACCCAAGGTGGTGCACTTCCGCACCTTCGCAGCCTTCGCGTTTCTTCACCCCCCATCATCCGTGACCCTGGAGGTTTCTTCATGAAGTTCAGTTCAGTGCGTTCCGTCTTGTCTCTGGCCGTGGCAGCTCTGGCCGTAGCCAGCGGCGCCGCCCGTGCCCAGGAAGAGGAAAAGGTCCTCAACATCTACAACTGGTCCGACTACATCGCCGAAGACACCATCAAGAACTTCGAGAAGGAAACCGGCATCAAGGTCCGGTACGACAACTTCGACAACAACGAAATCGTCCACGCCAAGCTGGTGGCTGGCAAGACGGGCTACGACATCGTGGTGCCCTCGTCGAATTGGGCCAAGCTGCAGGCCGAAGGCGGCCTGCTGCAGAAGCTGGACAAGTCCCAACTGCCCAACTGGAAGCACCTGGATCCGGCCGTGCTGAACCAGTTGGCCAACCTCGACCCGGGCAACCAGTACATGGTCAACTGGCTGTGGGGCTACACCACCGTGGGCATCAACATCGACAAGGTCAAGGCCGCCCTGGGTGGCGCGCCGCTGCCCGACAACGTCTGGGACCTGGTGTTCAAGCCCGAGTACATCTGCAGAACCTGCTGTCCAACGCCTTCAAGTTCACGCCCGCAGGCGGGCGCATTCGCTGCGTGCTGGAACCGCTGGGCGGCACGCGCTGTCTGCTCAAGGTGCAGGACTCGGGGCCCGGCGTGCCGGCGGCGCAGCGCCAGGCCATCTTCGACCGCTTCCACCAGGGCAGCGCGCCTGCGGCCGGCGAGCAGAGCGGCTCCGGCCTGGGGCTGGCCATCGTGAAGGAGCTGGTGCAGCTGCACGGCGGCGTGATCGGTGTGAGCGATGCGCCGGGTGGCGGCGCCCTGTTCCAGCTGGAGCTGCCGCTGCAACCCGGCGAGGAGCATTACCTGCCCGACCGGCCGCTGCAGACCGCCTTCACCTCGGCCCCGCGCGCCTGGCCGGAACTGGACGCCGTCCAGCCGGCAGAGGCCGTGTGCGCCGCCGTGCCCGGCGAGGCCGAGGCGCTGGCACCCGAGGGGGCGGCGCTGCCACCCGGCCGCGCCACCGTGCTGCTGGTGGAGGACCACCCCGAGATGCGGCGCTTCGTGCGCGAAGCCCTGGGACACGACCACCGGGTGCTGGCCGTGGGCGACGGGCAGACGGCGCTGCAGCAGGCCCTGGCCGCGCCGCCGGACCTGATCGTCACCGACCTGATGATGCCGGGCCTGTCCGGCGACCGGCTGATCCAGGCCATCCGCGAGGCGCCTGCGCTGGCCGAGGTGCCGGTGCTGGTGCTGTCCGCGCGGGACGACCATGCGCTGCGCACCCGGCTGCTGGCCCAGGCCGCGCAGGACTACCTGACCAAGCCCTTCTCGGCACATGAGCTGCGCGCCCGGGTGCGCAACCTGGTGAGCATGAAGCTGGCCCGTGACGCCATGCGCCAGGCCCTGGCTTCGCAGAGCGACGACCTGGCCCACCTGGCCCACCAGCTCATCGTCAGCCGGCGGGCGCTGCAGGAATCGGAGCAGCGCTGGTGGGCCATCTACGAGCACTCCCCCGTGGGCATCGCGCTGCTCGACGGGGCCGAGCGCATCCTGGGGGCCAACCCCGCGTTCAGCCGCATGCTCGGGCACACGGACGCCCAGATCCGCGCCTGCCACCTGGCCGACATCACGCCGCCCGGTGAACAGTCGGCCAGCCGTGAGCGGGTGGCCCGGGTGCTGGCCGGTGAGGTGCGCGAGTACCACGTGCAGCGGCGCTTTCTGCACCGCGATGGCCAGGTGGTGTGGGCCAGCACCAGCGTGGCCCAGGTGCCCGACGCCGCCGCGGGCGCGCCGCTGTTGGTGGTGGTGGCCGAGGACATCACCGAGCAGAAGGCGGCCGAGGAGGCCCTGGCCGGGGCCCGCGAGGCCCTGGCCCAGGTCACCCGCGCCAGCGCGCTGGGCGAGATGGCGGCCTCGCTGGCCCATGAGATCAACCAGCCCCTGGCGGCCGTGGCGACCAATGCCCAGGCTGGCCTGCGCTGGCTGGATGCCCAGCCGCCCAACGAGCCCCAGACCCATGCGGCGCTGGAGCGCATCGTGCGCGACGCCCGGCGCGCTGCCGACATCATCGGCCGCACTCGGGCCTTTCTGCAGCGCGGGGCCAGCCGCCGCCAGCCGGTGGCCCTGGCCGCGGCGGTGGCCGAGGTCATCGAGCTGGTGCAGGCCGAGGCCCAGAGCCGCCGGGTGACGCTGCAGGTGGCCGCACCCGACGGGCTGCCGGCCGTGCTGGCCGATCCGGTGCAGGTCCAGCAGGTGGTGCTCAACCTGGTGATGAACGGCATGGAGGCCATCGGCCGCGACGGGGCCGGGCCCCGCTGGGTCCGCGTCACCCTGGGCCGGCACGATGCGGCCAGCCTGCGGGTGCAGGTCGAGGATGCCGGGCCGGGGCTGGACCCGCAGGCCGGCGAGGAGATCTTCCAGGCCTTCCACACCAGCAAGCCCCAGGGCCTGGGCATGGGCCTGGCCATCAGCCGCGGCATCGTGGAGTCGCACGGCGGCCGGCTGTGGACCGAACAGCGGCCCGGGGCAGGCGCCACCTTCTGCTTCACCCTGCCGGTGGCGGGCGAGGGTGCAACCTCATGAGCGTGCCATTTCCGGCCACTGCGCCAGTGCCGGGCCAGCTCCGCGTGCTGGTCGTCGACGACGACCTGTCCATGCGCGAGGCCCTGGCCAGCCTGATCGGGTCCGCCGGCTGGCCGGTGGAGAGCTTCGCCTCGGCCGCCGAGCTGCTGCAGCGCCTGCAGATGCCCCTGGACGGGCCGGCCTGCCTGGTGCTGGACGTGCGCATGCCGGGCATGACCGGGCTGGAGCTGCAGCGCGAACTGAGTCAGGCGGGCCGCCCGCTGCCCATCGTCTTTCTGACGGCCCATGGCGACATCCCGATGACCGTGCGGGCCATCAAGGCCGGGGCCATCGAGTTTCTGCCCAAGCCCTTCGACGACGAGGCCCTGCTGGGGGCCATCGCCCAGGGCCTGGCCGAGGCCGCGCAGGCCTGGCAGGCCCAGCAGGGCAGCCGGGCCCTGCGCGCGCGCTACGAATCCCTCACCCAGCGCGAGCGCGAGGTGCTGCACTGGCTGCTGCAGGGCCTGCGCAACAAGCAGACGGCCGACCGCCTGGGCATCTCGGAGGTGACCGTCAAGGTGCACCGCCACCGCATGATGGAGAAGATGGCCGCAGGCTCATTGCCCGAGCTCATCGCCATGCTCGATCGCCTGGGCGTGCCGCGCGTCGATCCGGGAATGTCCCAGGGGCTGAACGGGGGCTGAAGGGGCCGAACTGAACCTTTGTGCAATGGTGCGCCCAGGTCTGTCTCACTAGATTTGCATGGCACGCCCACCGCACCGCACGGTGCCGGGCGAGAAGAGGGCCTCACAGCAGGCCCACCGCCAACACACAGGAGACAGACGCCATGGCCTTGCTCGACCGCAACGAGTGGTATGACATTGCGCGCAGCACGAACTGGACACCGTCCTACGTCAGCGAAGACGAACTCTTTCCCGATCTGATGACCGGCGCCAAGGGCGTGCCGATGCAGGCCTGGGAAAGCTACGACGAACCCTACAAAACCTCGTACCCCGAGTACGTGCGCATCCAGCGCGAGAAGGACGCCGGGGCCTACTCGGTCAAGGCCGCGCTGGAGCGCAGCCGCATGTTCGAGGAGGCCGATCCGGGCTGGCTCTCGATCCTGAAGTCGCACTACGGCGCCATCGCCCTGGGCGAGTACGCGGCGATGAGCGCCGAGGCCCGCATGACCCGCTTCGGCCGCGCGCCGGGCATGCGCAACATGGCCACCTTCGGGATGATGGACGAGAACCGCCACGCCCAGATCCAGCTGTACTTCCCGCACAGCTACTGCGCCAAGGACCGCCAGTTCGACTGGGCGCACAAGGCTTATCACACCAACGAGTGGGGGGCCATCGCAGCGCGCCACACCTTCGACGACCTGTTCCTCGCACGCAGCGCCACCGACATCGCGGTGATGCTGACCTTCGCCTTCGAGACGGGCTTCACCAACATGCAGTTCCTGGGCCTGGCGGCCGATGCGGCCGAGGCGGGCGACTACACCTTCTCCAGCCTCATCTCCAGCATCCAGACCGACGAGTCGCGCCATGCGCAGATCGGCGGGCCGGCGCTGCAGATTCTGATCGCCCAGGGGCGTAAGGAGGAGGCGCAGAAGCTGGTGGACGTGGCCATCGCCCGCGCCTGGCGCCTGTTCTGCCTGCTCACCGGCACGGCCATGGATTACGCCACGCCGCTGGAGCACCGCAAGCAGTCCTTCAAGGAGTTCATGCGCGAGTGGATCGTCGGCCAGTTCGAGCGCACGCTGCTGGACCTGGGCCTGGACCTGCCCTGTTACTGGGACCAGATGATCCACGAGTTCGACTACCAGCACCACGCCTACCAGATGGGCATCTGGTACTGGCGCCCGACGCTGTGGTGGAACGTGGCCGCCGGCATGACGCCCGACTGCCGCGACTGGCTGGAGGAGAAGTACCCCGGCTGGAACGACAGCTTCGGCCAGGCCTGGGACGTGATCATCGACAACCTCAAGGCCGGCCGCACCGACCTGACCCTGCCGGAGACCCTGCCCATCGTCTGCAACATGAGCCAGATCCCCATCTGCGCGGTGCCGGGCAAGGGCTGGAACGTCAAGGACCACCCGCTGACCTACAACGGCCGCACCTACCACTTCAACTCCGAGATCGACCGCTGGGTCTTCCAGCAGGACCCGCTGCGCTACCGCGACCACCTGACCCTGGTGGACCGCTTCCTGGCCGGGCAGATCCAGCCGCCCAACCTGATGGGCGCGCTGCAGTACATGAACCTCGCCCCCGGCGAGATCGGCGACGACGCCCACGGCTATGCCTGGGTCGACGCCTACCGCGATCCGCGCAGCAAGAAGCAGGCTGCCTGAGCCTGCCACACCCTGGAGACAACGATGGCCCTGTTCCCCCTGATTTCCAACTTCCAGTACGACTTCGTGCTGCAGCTGCTGCCGGTCGACACCGAGAACACCATGGACGAGGTGGCCGCCGCTGCCGCCCATCACTCGGTGGGCCGGCGCGTGCGCCCGCAGCCCGGCAAGGTGGTGCGCGTGCGCCGCCAGGGCAGCGAGACCTTCTTCCCCCGCGAGAAGAAGCTGTGCGAGACCGACATCCAGCCGATGGAGTCGCTCGAGTTCATCTTCTGCGACGCCTGAGGACCCGCCCATGAGCTTTCAGAAAGTCTGCACGCTGGACGAGGTCTGGGAAGGCGAGATGACCGAGGTCGAGGTGGGCGAGCACGTCATCGTGCTGCTGGGCATGGACGGCGGCGAGGTGCGCGCCTTCCAGGGCGTCTGCCCGCACCAGGACATCCCGCTGTGCGAAGGCAAGTTCGACGGCAAGGTGCTGATGTGCCGCGCCCACCAGTGGACCTTCGACGCCCAGACCGGCGCGGGCATCAACCCCGGCGACTGCCGCCTGGCGCAGTACCCCGTGCGCATCGAGGGCGAGGACGTGCTGGTGGACGCCGCCGACGTCACCCCGCTGTTCGCCCACAGCTGACCACCGAGACCCCACACCATGAGCCATGACAAGACCGCCGAGGCCTACCGCAACAACCGCGTCGGCCCCGTGCTGCGCGCCAGCCCCATCACCAGCGCCGTGATCGAGGCCGCCGAGGAGGACAACCCCGGCAAGCAGATCCGCGTCGATGACAAGCTGGCCTATGTGCGCATCGACTGCGAAGGCGAGCTGGTGCTGCGCCGCGAGACGCTGGAACGCGCGCTGGGCCGGCCTTTCAAGATGTCCGAGCTGGAGCTCAACCTGGGCTCCTTCGCCGGACGCATCGAGACCGGCGACGAGCAGGTCCGCTTCTATTACGAAAAGACGCTCTGACCGGAGCAGGAGACACCCCCATGTCACAACCCGAAGTGCTCAAGCCGCTCAAGACCTGGAGCCACCTGGCCGGCCGCCGCCGCAAGCCCAGCGAGTACGAGATCGTCTCGACCAACCTGCATTTCTCCACCGACAACCCCGACGCGCCCTTCGAGCTGGACCCCACCACGG
>NZ_BADL01000436.1 GCF_000333615.1 Ideonella sp. B508-1
CGCCTTTTCTCGCCGTCGACGGCGGCTGCCAGATCGGCGACGTGACGCTGCGGGCCACCGACCCGCCCCAGACCCGGCGCGAGAAGCTCGCGCGCATCGTGCTCGACGCGATGTACCAGTTCGTGGGCCTGCTGGATGCGCAGGGCACCACGCTGGAGATCAACCGCGCGGCCCTGGAGGGCGCCGGCCTGCGGTTCGAGGACATCCGCGGCCGGCCCTTCTGGGAGGCGCGCTGGTTCCAGGTCTCGCGCGAGAGCGTGGCCCTGCAGCGTGACATCGTGCGCCGCGCCGCGGCGGGCGAGTTCGTGCGCTGCGACCTGGAGGTCTATGGCCAGGCCGCGGGCGACGAGACCATCGTGGTCGACTATTCGCTGATGCCGGTGCGTGACGACCAGGGCGAGGTGGTGTTCCTGCTGGCCGAGGGGCGCAACATCTCGGCCAAGAAGCGGGCCGAGGCCGAGGTGGTGCGCAAGAACGCCGAGCTGCAGGACCTGCTGGACCAGGTGCGCCGCCTGGACCAGCTCAAGAGCGACCTGTTCGCCAAGCTCAGCCACGAGTTCCGCACGCCGCTCACCCTGATCCTCGGGCCGGTCGAGGACCTGCTGGAGCAGGGCGCCGGCCAGGACCCGGCGCAGCGCGAGCGTCTGCAGCTGATCCGCCGCAGCGCCGAGACCCTGCTGGGCCATGTCAACGACCTGCTGGACCTGGCCCGCGTCGATGCGGGCCACATGGCGCCCAGCTATGCCCGGGTGGACCTGGCCGCCCTGGTGCGCCATGTGGCCCAGCCCTTCCAGTGGCTGGCCCCCAAGCGGGCCCTGAGCTACACCGTGTCCACGCCGCCCAGCCTGCCCGCCGCGGTGGACCCGCGGCAGTTCGAGCGCATCCTGCAGAACCTGCTGTCCAACGCCTTCAAGTTCACGCCCGCAGGCGGGCGCATTCGCTGCGTGCTGGAACCGCTGGGCGGCACGCGCTGTCTGCTCAAGGTGCAGGACTCGGGGCCCGGCGTGCGGCGGCGCAACGCCAGGGCATCTTCGACCGCTTCCACCAGGCAGCGCGCCTGCGGCCGGCGAGCAAAGCGGCTTCGGCCTGGGGCTGGCCATCGTGAAG
>NZ_BADL01000435.1 GCF_000333615.1 Ideonella sp. B508-1
CCGGCCGAAGTTGACCTTGCGTTGGTGGTAGATGACGATGCCGTAGAGCGTGGCGCGCTCCAGCGCCACGACCTCGGCGGCCTTCTTCTCCCAGTGCGGCTCCAGCAGCTGCTTCTTGAGCAGGTGGCCGGCGATGCGCTCGATCCACTGCGGCTCGATGGCCGCCAGGCCGCGGCCGAACAGGCGGGTGGTGTCCACCAGCTCGGCGGCCACCAGCCAGCGACCCGGCTTCTTGGACAGGTGGGCGCCCGGGTGGCGCCAGAACTTGATGCCGCGCGCGCCCAGGTACCAGTCCTCGTCGTCGGACTTGCAGCCCACATTGCCCAGCAGGCCGGCCAGCATGGCCATGTGGACCTGCTCGTAGGTGGCCGGGCTCTGGTTCAGGCGCCAGCCATGCTCGGCCACCACGGTGTGCAGCTGGCTGTGGATGTCGCGCCACTCGCGCACGCGGCGCGGGTTGACGAAGCTCTCGCGCAGCCGGGCTTCCTGCTGGCGGTTGCTGAGCTTGTGGCTGTCGGTCTTCTGGCCGGCCGGCGCCCCCTGGGCCCCGTGTCCATGCTGGCCGCGGCCTTCCTCGATCCATTGCCAGAGCTTGAGGTAGCCCATGAACTCCGACTTCTCGTCGTCGAACTTCTTGTGCTTCTCGTCGGCGGCCTGCTGCTGTTCCAGCGGGCGGTCGCGCACGTCCTGGCCGGACAGGGCCGAGGCGATGATCAGCACCTCGGTCAGGCTCTGGCGGTCGCGCGCCTCCAGAATCATGCGGCCCACCCGCGGGTCCAGCGGCAGCTTGGACAGCTCCTGGCCAATGGCGGTGAGCTCGTTGGCCTCGTCCACGGCGCCCAGCTCGCCCAGCAGGGCATAGCCATCGGCAATGGCCTTGCGCGGCGGCTCTTCGAGGAAGGGAAAGTCCTCCACCGCGCCCAGGTGCAGCGACTTCATGCGCAGGATCACGCCGGCCAGCGAGGAGCGCAGGATCTCGGGGTCGGTGAAGCGCGGCCGGCCCTGAAAGTCCTTCTCGTCGTAGAGCCGGATGCAGATGCCGTTGGCCACGCGGCCGCAGCGGCCCGCGCGCTGGTTGGCCGCGGCCTGGCTGATGGACTCGATCTGCAGCTGCTCGACCTTGTTGCGGTAGCTGTAGCGCTTGACGCGCGCCAGGCCGCTGTCGATCACGTAGCGGATGCCGGGCACGGTCAGCGAGGTCTCGGCCACGTTGGTGGCCAGCACGATGCGCCGGCCGTTGCCCGGGCTGAAGACCCGGTCCTGCTCGGCCTGGGAGAGCCGCGCGAACAGCGGCAGGATGTCGGGTTGCGGCCCATGCCTCTGGCGCTGCGCCAGGTGCTTGTTCAGGTGGTCGGCCGCCTCGCGGATCTCGCGCTCGCCGGGCAGGAAGACCAGGATGTCGCCCGGGCCCTCGCGCCAGAGCTCGTCCACCGCATCGGCGATGGCGTCGTGAGT
>NZ_BADL01000434.1 GCF_000333615.1 Ideonella sp. B508-1
GCGCCGCTGACGGCCCGGTTCTTCTGGCACGAGCCCGAAGCGCAGCTGGCGGTGCAGTTCATCACCGAAGGCGAGCTGTTCGCCAGCGCGCCCGGCACCCGGCGCCGGCGCAAGCAGGAGCAGACCAGCAACGTCGATGCGCTGATCAAGGACCTCTCCGAGCTGAAGCTGGGCGACCCGGTGGTGCACTCAGCCCACGGCATCGGCCGCTACCAGGGCCTGGTCAGCATCGACACCGGGCTGGAGGGCCCCAGCGAATTCCTGCACCTGGAGTACGCCGACCAGGCCACGCTCTACGTGCCGGTCAGCCAGCTGCACCTGATCAGCCGCTACACCGGCGTCAGCGCCGAGGAGGCCCCGCTGCACAAACTGGGCAGCAACCAGTGGGACAAGGCTCGGCGCAAGGCCGCCGAGCAGGTGCGCGATGCCGCGGCCGAGCTGCTCAACATCTACGCCCTGCGCGCCGCGCGCGAGGGCATGGCCCACCGCTTCTCCCCGCACGACTACGAGGCCTTCGCCGCCAGCTTCGGCTTCGAGGAAACGCCGGATCAGCAGGCCGCCATCCACGCGGTGATCCAGGACATGATCAGCCCGCGGCCGATGGACCGGCTGGTCTGCGGCGACGTGGGCTTCGGCAAGACCGAGGTGGCCCTGCGCGCGGCCTTCGTCGCGGTGCACGCGGGCAAGCAGGTGGCCCTGCTGGCGCCCACCACGCTGCTGGCCGAACAGCATTACCAGACCATCGTCGACCGCTTCGGCAAGTGGCCGGTCAAGGTGGCGGAGCTGAGCCGCTTCCGCAGTGCCAAGGAGGTCAAGGTGGCGCTGGAAGGCATTGCCGACGGCACGATCGACATCGTCGTGGGCACGCACAAACTGCTGTCCAAGGAGGTGCAGTTCAAGCGCCTGGGCCTCTTGATCATCGACGAGGAACACCGCTTCGGCGTGCGCCACAAGGAGGCCATGAAGGCCTTGCGCGCCGAGGTGGACGTGCTGACGCTGACCGCCACCCCCATCCCGCGCACCCTGGGCATGGCGCTGGAGGGCCTGCGCGATCTGTCGGTCATCGCCACCGCGCCGCAGCGCCGCCTGGCGATCAAGACCTTTGTGCGCAACGAGGGCAAGAGCGTGATCCGCGAGGCGGTGCTGCGTGAGCTCAAGCGCGGCGGCCAGGTCTACTTCCTGCACAACGAGGTGGAGACCATCGAGAACCGCCGCCAGGCCCTGGCCGAGTTGATCCCCGAGGCCCGCATCGGCGTGGCCCACGGCCAGATGCCCGAGCGCGAGCTGGAGCGGGTGATGCGCGAGTTCACCACCCAGCGCTTCAACGTGCTGCTGTGCTCGACCATCATCGAGACCGGCATCGACGTGCCCAGCGCCAACACCATCATCATCAGCCGGGCCGACAAGTTCGGTCTGGCCCAGCTGCACCAGCTGCGCGGCCGCGTGGGCCGCAGCCACCACCAGGCCTATGCCTACCTGCTGGTGCCCGATGTGGAAGGCCTGACCAAGCAGGCCAGCCAGCGCCTGACGGCCATCCAGGAGATGGAGGAGCTGGGCTCGGGCTTCTACCTGGCCATGCACGACCTGGAGATCCGCGGTGCCGGCGAGGTGCTGGGCGACAACCAGAGCGGCAACATGATGGAGGTGGGCTTCCAGCTCTACAACGAAATGCTGGCCGAGGCGGTGCGTGCACTGAAGAACGGCGAGGAGCCCGACCTGCTGAGCCCGCACAGCGCGGTCTTCGGCGCCGCCACCGAGATCAACCTGCACACCCCCGCCTTGCTGCCCGACGCCTACTGCGGCGACGTGCACACCCGGCTGAACTTCTACAAGCGCCTGGCCACGGCCGAGAAGCCCGAGCAGCTCGACCGCCTGCTCGAAGAGATCACCGACCGCTTCGGCAAGCTGCCGCCCCAGGGCCAGGCCCTGTTCGACACCACCGCCTGCGCATCCAGGCCAAGCCCTACGGCGTGGTGAAGATCGACGCCCACCCCAGCTGATGAGCGTGACCTTCCGGCCCAATCCGCCGGTGGACGCGCTGCGCATCATCGAGCTGGTGCAGAAGAACCGGGCGGTCAAGCTGGTGGGCAACGAGAAGCTGCGCATCGACCGCGAGATCGCCGACCCGCGCGAGCGCGCCACCTACCTGCGTGATCTGCTGCGCTCGCTGGGCCAGCCGGTGAAGGCCTGAGTCGCCGCGGAGCCGGGGCGCGAGGCTAGACTGGGGCATTCCGGTTTCCTCAGCCCCGCCATGTCCCAGAGCATCCACGACTTCCACGACGACCCCCGCAACGCGGACATCCGCATCTGGATCAACGGCCAGCTGAAGACGCGGGCCGAGGCCACGGTCTCGGTCTTCGACAGCGGCTTCGTGCTGGGCGACGGCGTGTGGGAAGGGCTGCGGGTGGTGAACGGCCACCCGGCCTTCCTGGACGCCCACCTGGCGCGGCTGTGGGAAGGCGCCAAGGCCATCCTGCTGGACATCGGCCTGAGCCGGGCCGAACTGACCCAGGCCATCTACGACACCCTGGCGGCCAACCAGATGCACGACGGCGTGCACATCCGGCTGATGGTCAGCCGCGGCGTCAAGCGCACGCCCTACCAGGACCCGCGGGTCACCGTGGGCCCGGCCACCATCGTCATCCTGCCGGAGTTCAAGCTGGCCAAGCCCGAGACGGTGCAGGCCGGGCTCAAGCTGTTCACCGTGCACGTGCGTCGGGGCTACCCGGACGTGCTGGACCCCAAGCTCAACAGCCACAGCAAGCTCAACTGCATCACCGCCTGCATCCAGGCCACGGCCGCCGGGGCCGACGAGGCCCTGATGCTGGACCCGCACGGCTTCGTCGCCACCTGCAACTCCACCCACTTCTTCATCGTGCGAGGCGGCGAAGTGTGGACCAGCAGCGGCGACTACTGCCTGGGCGGCATCACCCGCAGCAACGTGATCCAGGTCTGCCGCGAGGCCGGCATCCCGGTGTTCGAGAAGAACTTCAGCCTGACCCAGGTCTACAGCGCCGAAGAGGCCTTCTGCACCGGCACCTTTGCCGGCGTGGTGCCGGTGCGCGAGGTGGACGGCCGCCCGATGGAAGGCGGCGTGCCCGGGCCGATGGTGCTGCGCCTGCAAGCCCTCTACAAGGCGCTGGTGGCCCGCGACGTGGCGGCGCGCAGCGCATGACCGGCGCCCAGACCCCCCTGCGCGTGGCCATGTGGAGCGGCCCGCGCAACATCTCCACCGCGATGATGCGGGCCTGGGAGAACCGCGGCGACTGCGCGGTGAGCGACGAGCCGCTGTACGCGGCCTACCTGGCCGCCACCGGCCTGGACCACCCGGGCCGAGACGAGGTCATTGCCGACGGCGACACCGACGCCGCGCGCGTGGCCCAGGCCCTGAGCGAGGGCCCGGCCCCGGGCGGCCAGCCCGTCTGGTACCAGAAGCACATGAGCCACCACCTGCTGCCCGGCATGGCCACGGACTGGGTGCACCGGCTGCACAACATCCTGCTCATCCGCGACCCCGCCCAGGTGGTGGACAGCTATCTGAAGAGCCGCGCCACGGTGGCCCCCGAGGACATCGGCCTGCTGCAGCAGGCCCAGCTGTTCGACCGGCTCGCCCAGCACAGCGGGCAGGCGCCGATGGTGATCGACGCCGAGGACTTCCTGCAGGCCCCCGAGGCCTTTCTGCGGGCCGTCTGTGGCGCGCTGGGCATCGCCTTCACGCCGCGCATGCTGCACTGGCCAGCGGGCCGGCGGGACAGCGACGGCATCTGGGCGCCCTACTGGTACGACGCGGTCTGGGCCTCCACCGGCTTCGAGCCCTGGCGCCCGCGTGCACCGCGGCTGCAGGGCCAGGCGCTGGCCGTGGCCGAGGCCTGCCGCCCGGCCTATGCGCAGCTGCACCAACACCGTCTGCGGCCCGCAGACGCCCCGGCCGGGGCCGCCCCGTAAAATTCGCGCCGTCTTTGCCCGCCTGCCGAGCCACTCGGCCCTCCGATGTCCCACACCGAATTCGCGCCCGGCCTGAAGGTCCAGGGCCTGACCCCGCCGCTGCGCCTGGCCGACTACCGCCTGGCCGCCTTCGACATGGATTCCACGCTGATCAACCTCGAATGCGTGGACGAGATCGCCTCGGCCGTGGGCAAAAAGGCCGAGGTCGCCGCCATCACCGAGGCCGCGATGCGTGGCGAGATCGCCGACTACAAGGAGAGCCTGCGCCAGCGCGTGGCCCTGCTGCGCGGCGTGCCGGTGTCGGCCATGCAGGCCATCTACGACGAACGCCTGCAGCTCAACCCCGGTGTGGCCACCTTCGTGGCCGCCTGCCAGGCCGCCGGCCTGAAGACGCTGCTGGTCTCCGGCGGCTTCACCTTCTTCACCGACCGGGTGAAGGACCGGCTGAAGCTGGATTTCGCCCGCTCCAATGTGCTGGAGATCGAAGGCGACACCCTGACCGGCCGCATGGTGGACCAGGCCTGGGGCGACATCGTGGACGGCGAGGAAAAGCGCCGCACCCTGCTGCAGACCTGCGAGCAGTTGGGTATCGCCCCGGGCCAGGCCATCGCCGTGGGTGACGGCGCCAACGACCTGCCGATGATGGGCGTGGCCGGCCTGTCGGTGGCCTACCACGCCAAGCCGGCGGTGCGCGCCCAGGCCCAGGTGTCGATCGAACAGGGCGGCATGGACCGCCTTCTGGAACTGCTGCGCTGAGTCGTCTGAAAACCCCGCCGGCGTGACGCCCGGCACGCCCTGCGCACTTTCCCGGCTCAACCCCGGCCCGTCAGCGTCCGATATCGCTGACATGAGCCACATCCTGATCGTCGACCCCGTTGCCCCGCGCTGCCGGGTGGTGCTGGAACTGCTGGCCACGGTGGGCTGGGAACCCGAGGCCGTTGCCACGCCCTGGGAAGCCCTGGGCGTGATCAAACGCAAACCGCTGCGACTGATCGTCATCAACGGCGGCAGCCACAGCAGCGCCGGCCTGGCCCTGAGCTACCTGCTGCGCACCTGCCGCGACTGGGCCCACATCCCGGTGCTGCAGCTGGGCGGCGACGAGGACGACGCCGAGGCCCGCGAGGCCCTCCGCGCCGGGGTGAATTTCCGCATCGGCTACGACACCGGCTTCGAGGATCTGCTGCTGCGCCTGGCCCTGCTGATGGGCAACGAACCCGCTACGCGCGCCATCCTCGAAGCCTCGCCCGCCAGCGCCTTCGACGAGGCCCTGACCCAGGTCTGGCAAGCCCAGACCGATCTGCTGCACCACCCCCACCTGCTGCCAGGCACGCTGTACGCCGCCCGCGAGGTGTTGGAGCGGCTGCTGAGCCTGCGCCGGGACGACGCCTCGGTGGAGGCCGCCATGGCCCTGACCCGCGTGCCGCGCGGTGGCCCTGCCCTGCGCCAGTGGGCCGACCGCCACCTGCCCTGCCCGCCTCAGACCCTGGACCCGGCCTTCGAACGGCTGATGGGCCGCTGCTTCTCGCCGCTCAGCTGGACAGCTGAGCCCAGGTCTTCTCCAACCGCTTGACCGACACCGGCTGCGGCGTGCGCAGCTCCTGCGCGAACAGGCTGATGCGCAGCTCCTCCAGCTGCCAGCGGAAGTCATCCAGCCGGCTGTCGGCCTGCCCCTTCAGATCCGCCAGACGGCGCTGGTAGCGCTGCTCCAGCGGGCGCAGCTCGACCAGACGCTGACCGTCACGCACGGGGTCGGCCCGCAGCTTGTCCAGCCGCATGACGATGCCCTTGAGGTAGCGCGGGAAGTGCTGCAGCTGCGCATAGGGCGTGAGCGCCACGAAGCGCTTGGGCACCAGGCGCTGCAGCTGGGCGGTGATGTCGTCGGCCACCTCCTTGGGCGGCCGCGCATCCTTGAGCTTGCGGGCGGCCGCAGCGTACTCGGCCAGCACGGTGCCGGCCAGGCGGGCCACCTCCTGGGCGATCAGGTTCAGGCGGCTGCGCCCTTCCTCGATGCGGCGCTCGAAGGCCTGCTTGTCTTGCGGCAACGGATCGGCCAGGAAGGCCTTGTCCAGCGCCACCTCGATGATCTGGGCCTTGAGCTCCTCCGCCGTCCCCAGGGGCATGTAGGCCACGGCCATCTTGGTGAGGTCGGGGATGTTCTTCTCGAGGTACTTCAAGGGCTCGCGGATCTGCAGCGCCACCAGGCGGCGCAGGCCACCGCGGTGCCTGGCCGCCGCCACGTCCGGTTCGTCGAAGACCTCGATCTCCACATGCGCGCCCTTGTCGATCAGCGCCGGGAAGCCGATCAGCGTCTGGCCGGCCTTGCGGATCTCCATCAGCTCGGGCAGCTCGCCGAAGGTCCAGGCGGTGTGCTGCTGTACCGGGGTGTCGACCGGTGCCGGCGCAGCGGCCTTGACCACCGCCACCGCGGCCTGGCCGCCCGAGGGCGTGCGGATCATCTGCGGCTGCGGTGCCGGCGCGGGCGCGGCCTGCAGCTTCAGCGCGGCCAGGGCCTGGAAGGCCGAACGCGCCTGCCCGCCCAACTCGGCCTTGAGGGTGGCCAGTTGCCGACCCAGACCCAGCTGGCGGCCGTGCTCGTCCACCACGCGGAAGTTCATGAACAGGTGGGGCGGCAGCTGTTCGAGCTTGAAGTCGTTGCGCTGGATGGCCAGCTGGGTGCGCTCGCGCACGGCCTTGAGCAGCACGTCCACCAGCGCCCCCTGGGCAAAGGGCGCGGTGGCGCAGAACTCGGCCACGAACTCGGGCAGCGGCACCAGGCGGGAACGCGGGCGCTGGTGCAGGCTCTTGACCAGGGCCATCACCTTGGCCTCCAGCATGCCGGGCACCAGCCATTCGCAGCGCTCCTCGCTGACCTGGTTGAGCGCGTAGATCGGCACCGTGACGGTCACGCCGTCCTTGGGGTCGCCGGGCTGGTGCAGGTAGCTGGCCGCGCAGTCCACCCCGCCCAGGCGCACCGTGCGCGGGAAGGCGCTGGAGGTCACGCCAGCGGCCTCGTGGCGCATCAGCTCCTCGCGGCTGAGCATCAGCAGCTTGGGGTGTCGCGGCGGCCTCGC
>NZ_BADL01000433.1 GCF_000333615.1 Ideonella sp. B508-1
GCACGGCGCGGAAGGCCTCGCCATCCTCGTCGGCCAGGGCCAGCGCGGCCAGGGCCGCCAGGCTGCGGCTGCGCTCGGTGCGGGCGGCGCCGCCCGCGGCCTCGGCCTGCACCAGGGTGCGCTGCCATTGGCGTTCGCGCGGGGTCTGGCCATCCGCATGGGCCAGCAGCACCAGGTGGTTCAGGGCCTCCACGGCCTCGGGCAGGGGCTGCGGGTGGGCACGCCAGTAGGCCTCCCAGCTGCGGGCGGCCTCGGCGCGGGCACGGGGCGGGGCGCCGGGGGCGGCCTGGGCCTGGTCGGCCCACTGGGCGGCTTGCCAGCGGGCGGCCCGGGCGCGCTCGGGGTCCGTCTCGCTCTGCGCGATGCGCTCGGCCTCGGCCGCGGCGTCGGCCCAGCGGCCCTGCTCGCTGTAGGCCAGGGCCAGCTTGGGCGGCACCTGGGCCTGCAGGGCGTCGCGCGGGAAGCGCTGGCGGAAGTCCTCCAGCAGCTGGCTGGCACCGGCCCAGTCCTTCAGCGCCAGGCGCTGGGTGGCGGCGTCGAACTGCGCGGCCACCCGGGCGCTGGCCTCGGGGGTCTCGGTGGTCACGCGGCCGAACAGCTCGGCGGCGCGTCGGGTGTCGCCGGCCGTGCGGGCCTGCTCGCCCTGCTTGTAGAGCGAGGCGGCCAGGCGTTCGGT
Organism: Ideonella sp. B508-1; assembly: GCF_000333615.1. GTDB lineage: Bacteria > Pseudomonadota > Gammaproteobacteria > Burkholderiales > Burkholderiaceae_C > Ideonella. The sequence goes on from NZ_BADL01000433.1 coordinate 677, forward strand.
CAGGTCGCGTCGGCTGGCGTCGGCGGCCGGGGTCAGGGCCAGGGTCTCGCGGGTGTAGCGCTCGGCCTCGTCGAAGGCGCCGGCCTCGAAGCGGGTGTGGGCCAGCACGTTCAGCGCGGTGCGGCGCTGTGCCTCGGGGGCGGCGGGCTGGCGCTGCAGCAGGGCCAGCGCGGCGGCATTGGCGCCGGCGGCGTCGCCCAGGCGGTACAGCGTCTCGGCGGCGTGGGCCTGCACGGCCGGAGCGCGGCTGTCGGCGGGGAAGGCCTGTGCGAAGCGCAGCTCGCTGGCCACCTGGTCGCGCTCCAGCGCCGGGCGGTTGGCCTCCGGGGCGGCCTTCACCAGCTCGGCGCGGGCCAGCACGGCGGCGTAGCCGGCCTCGGTGCGCCGCGCCGGCGCCATGCCCGCGGGGCTGGGCTTGTCGGTCGGAGCGTCTGGCGTGTCCGGCGTTTGAGCCGGGTAGGCCGTCTGTTCGTAGGCTTGGGCGGCTTCGTCGAAGCGGCGGGCCTCGAACAGCAGCTCGGCCATCAGGAAGCGGTTCTCGGCCGTCTCCGGATGGTCCGGGAAGTCGGTCAGCAGGGTGCGGTACCACTGCACGGCCTGGGCCACGTCGGCCGGGGCATGGCTTTGCTGCGCCTGGGCGTGGGCCTGCCGGGCCAGCTCGGCCAGGTGCTCGCGCACCTGGGGCTGGGCATCCTGCCAGGCCCCGGGGTTGGCCTGGCGGTAGGGGCCTTGCGCGCCGTAGCGGGTCACAAAGTCCACCTTGACCTGCTGGGCCTGCTGGGCAAAGCCAGCCTGGGCGTAGATGCCGATCACCTCGTTCTGCAGGGCGGGCGCCTGGGCGTCGTCGGGGCGCAGCCGGGTGAAGGCCAGCAGGGTGTCGGCCGCGTCCTTGGGGCGGTCCTGCTGCAGGTAGAGCGCCGCCAGGTGCCGGTACAGCCGCACCTGGTAGTGCTGGCGCGCCGGGCTGGCGGTGACCGGCGGGATGCTGGCCGCGCCCTGCAGGTTCTCCAGCGTCAGGCTGACGACGCGGAAGCTGTCGTCCAGCAGCTCGCGGTCGGCCCGGCTCAGGCTGTCGAGTTGCTCCAGCGGCACGGCCGGGTCCTGGTCGGCCAGCTTGCCGTCGAGCACGCCCAGAAAGGCCTCGAGCGCGCCGTCGAGCTGGCCCTGCTTGAAGCGCGACCAGCCCTGCATGTAGAGCGCCCGGTCGTGGAAGACGGTGGGCTCGGGGCGGGCCAGCACGGCGCTGTAGGCCTGCTCGGCCGCCGGGTACTGGCGGGCGGTGAACAGCAGCTCGCCACGGCGGAACTGGACCTCGTCCAGATAACGGGTGGCGGGGTAGCTGGCCACCAGGCGGTCCAGCGTGGCCAGCGCGGCCTCGGGCTCGCCATCCAGTTCGTGGGCCCGGGCGAGCTGGTAGAGCACGCGGTCGTTGTCCGGGGCCTGGGGGTAGGCCTTCAGGTAGGCCTGGTAGCTGGCGATGGCCGCGCGGTGGCTGGCCTGCGGCGCCGAGGCGCCGGTGTCGGCGGCCAGCGCGCTGTCGCTGCGGTCCATCTCCAGGTCGCCCAGGCGGCGCAGGGCCTGGGCGCGCTGGCGCGGGTCGGGCTGGGCCGCCAGCAGGGCGCGCCAGGCGGCCAGGGCCTGGTCTTCGGTGCTGCGCAGCTTGCCGGTCTGGATGGCCGGGGGTGCGCGCTCGGCCAGGCTGCGCAGGGTGGGTTCGTCGTCACCCGCCGGGCGGGACGACCACAGGCTGCAGCCGCCCAGCCAGGCGACCGAGAGGGCAGCCGCCAGGACGGTCAGGTGGCGGGGCTCAGGGCGTCGGGGCATGCTCGGGTTCCGTCGATGCGTCACGGCCGCGGTCCAGCAACTGGGCCAGGGCGTAGCGGGCCTGCTGGGCGTAGCCGGCCAGGCGTTCCTGCTGTTGCCGCAGGCCGTCCTGGGCCAGCCGGCTCAGGGCTTGAGCCTGCTGGGCGCTGGCCGTGGCCAGCGGGGCCTGCAGGGCCTGGATGCGGCGGGACAGTTCGTCGATGCGCTGCTGGAACTGCACGAAGCGCTGGGCCTCGTCGCGCGCGGCCTGGTCCAGGGCCTGGCGGGCGGCCTGGGCCTGTTGCAGACCCTGGGCGCTGTCCCCCAGGGCCTTGCGGGCGGCCCAGCGGCGCTCCGGGTAGGCCTGGCTCAGGTCCCAGGCCAGCAGGCCCTGCAGGATGCGCAGGCGCTCGGCGGCGTCCTGCAGCGTGGCGGCGGGCGCGTCCCGGCTGGCGGGCGCGGCCTGCAGCCGGGCCAGGGTGTCGCGGGCGCGGTCGGCACGCTGCAGCAGGGCGCGCTGGGCCGCGTCGGCAAAGGCGCGGCCATCGGCGTCCGCCTCGGCCTGGGCCAGTTCGCCGTCGAGCTGTTGCTGGCGCGGCAGCAGCGCGGCCGGGTCCAGTTGCTGGCGCTGGCTGGCCACGTCGGGCAGGCGCTCCTGGAAGGCCTTGCGGCGCTCGTCCAGCATGGTGCGGTAGACGGCCAGGGTCTCCTGCCAGGCGGCCAGGTTGTCCTGCAGAAAGCGCAGGTCGCGCCAGGTCTTGAAGCTTTCCTGGAAGGCGTGGCCGGCCAGGGCCGGGGCGAGCAGGCGCAGGTGCGGCAGGTGGGGCACGTCCTGGGCGTCGCGGAACCAGGCCATCTCCACGCCCGGGTTGCGCGCCAGCAGTTCGTCCAGCCAGGCAGGGTCGTCCAGCGCGGCGATGGCCTCGCCCAGGCGGTGGTCCTCGTCCTGGTAGCTGCCCAGGGCCGACTGGTAGCCGTCGCGGGCCTGGGTGTCGGCCCCCAGCTCGGCCAGGGCGTAGGACACCGCCAGGCGGGCCTCCTGCACGGCGGGCTGGGAGGGGTCGCGCTGGGCCAGCTCGGTCCAGGACACCAGGGCCAGCTTGGGCTGCTTCAGGCCCAGGGCGGCCCAGCCATAGCCCAGCAGGGCCTTGTCTGAACTGGGGCCCTTCAGGCGGATGCGTTCCAGGTACTGGCGGGCCTGCTCGGGCGCCTCGCGTTGCAGGGCGGTGTAGCCCAGGGCCAGGTTGGCCTGGTCGCGCAGGGCGCGCTGCTCCTCGTTGGCCGCGGGCATCTGGCCCAGTTCGTCCAGCCAGCGGGTGCCGCCGGCCGCGTCGCCCTGGCGGATCAGTGCGATGCCCAGGTTGTAGCGGGCGAACAGCCGGGCGTCGGCATCGGTGGCGGCCAGCGGGTCCGGGCCGCTGAAGGGGGCCAGCACCAGGGCGGTGAGGCGGGCCAGCAGGCCCGGGCGCGGCGGTGGGTTGTCCTCGTCCACCGGCGCGGGTGCGGGCGGGCGGGGTTTGTCTGCGCTGGCCAGCGGGGTCAGGGCCTCGGCGGCCAGGACGGGTTGGGCCAGGGCCAGCTTGACCTGGGCCTGCAGCAGGCGCCGGTCGTCGTCGAGTGCGCCGGGCAGCTCGCCCTGGATGTGGGCCAGGGCGGCGTCGGCGGCCTGGGGCTCACCCCGGGTGTAGCGCACCCGGGCCAGGTAGTACCAGGCGCGGTTGCGCACCTCGGGCGTGGCGCCGTGGTCGATCAGGCGCTCGAAGACCTGGCCGGCCTCGCGGTGCATGCCGTAGGACAGCAGCAGGCCGCCACGCAGCACCTCGGCCTCGTCGGCGTGCACGCCCAGGCGGTCGAACTGCTGCGAGACCATCAGCGAGGTGAGCGCGGTGAAGGTCTGGTCCTGATAGAAGTGGAACAGCACCTCGCCGTAGTGCGGGGCCCTCACCACATGCTCGGGCTCGGGCGGGTCGGAGGCGGCGCGCGCCGGCCCGGCCAGGCCCAGGCCGGCCCACAGCAGGCCCGCCACCAGCAGGGTGGCCAGCAAGGGGCCGTGGCGCCGTGGCGCGGAGGAACTCGGGTGCGTCACGGCCAGACTTTGACGTCGAACTCGGGCTGCAGCTTGCCCAGGGCATCGCGCACCTTCAGCTCGATGTTGCGGGTCTCGCTGCCCTTGTCGAACTGCAGCGTGGTGCCGCGCTTGTAGTCGCGCTCGTGCGGGCCCTGGCCGGTGAAGAAGGCGGTGATCTCGTGCGGGCCGCTGCGCAGGTTGCCGACGAACAGGCGCTGCACGCCGCCGCGGTGAAGGGCCTTGACCTCGGCCGGGGTGTAGAGGTGCTGGGCGACCAGCTTGTCGTCCACCTTGACCTGCACCGACTCCAGCATGAACAGCTTGCCCACGTCCATCGAGACGAAGACGTTGACCTGGGTGCTGGCCGGGTAGAGCAGCTCTTCCTCCAGGGCCAGCAGGTCGCGGTTCAGGGCGATGACCTCGCGCTTGAGGTCTTCGGCGCGGGCGTCGAGCGCGGCGTCGCTCGGCAGGGGAGCCGAGGCGCTGGCGGCCGGACCCGGCGCGGCGGATGCGGCCTCGGCGGGCGGGGTCTGGGCCCGGGCGGACAGGCTCAGGCCCAGGGCGAGCAGGGCGGTGCCCAGCAGGAGGTGGAGTCGTCGCATCAGAACTTCCCGGTGAGGAGCAGCTGCAGGTTCTGCCCGTTGAAGTGGTAGAGCTGCCCGGTGCGGATGTCGGTGAACTGGCTGTAGTGGAAGCTCAGCAGCTCGAGATTGGCGCTCAGCTGCAGGCCGTAGCGTTGGGCGGTCTCGCCCGGCAGCGTGTAGCTGAGCTTGCCGGCCAGCGCGTAGCTGTTGAAGGCGCTGAGCTGGCGGTTGCGGGTGACGTAGCGGGTCTCGGTCTGCGCGTTGTCGCTGAAGAACAGGGCGGCGCCCTGGTGGTTCAGGCGCACGGCCACGTCGCCCAGCCAGTCCGGGCCGAAGTGCCGGGTGTAGCCCAGCTCCAGCGTGTTGGCTTGCACCGCCCAGGTGTCGCGGTAGTAGCGGTAGGAGGCCCGCACCGCGCTGCGGTCGCTGGCGCCCTCGTCGCTGATGTCTCCGATCACCCGCAGCTGCAGCGCGCGGGCGGTGCGGGTGCGCGGCATGCGCTCGGGCACATAGGCACCGAACACCCGGGCCACCCGGTAGGGGTTGCCCAGGTAGCCCTCGTCGGCGATGGCCTCGCCGTTGACCGAGGCGATCCAGCGCGGACTCAGGATCTGGGTCAGGCCCAGGCGGTACTGCCAGTGGCGCGCGTGGTCGAAGTAGCCCGTTTCACCATGGCGTCCCACATCGTCCTGGCCCAGCGTGAAGCCCAGGGCCACCGTGCTCATGCCGCCGAAGACGTCCTGCGAGACATCCAGGTTGGCGGTACTGGCCACGTAATCGGGCTCGGTGCTGCGTGAGACGCCCAGGTGCATCAACGTGTCCTGCTCGACATGGTCCACGCCCAGGCCCCATTCCACGCGGTTCTCGCGGAAGGGACTGGCGGTGGTCACCACGTCGATCGAGGCGTTGCTGACCATGTCCACATAGAGGCTGCCGGTCAGCGAGACCTTGTCGGCCACGCTCTTGCGCACCAGCAGGGCCGGGCCGTAGGCCTGGACGCCGCCGCCGTTGTAGAGGTGGATCAGCGCTTCCTCGTGGTCCTCGGGCAGGTCCACCGCGCGGGCGGCCGGGGTCGCCAGGGCGGTCAGGCCCAGCAGCTTGAGCAGGGGCGCGGCCACAACCCAGAGGGCGCGGGCCCAGCGGGGCAGGCGGTGCTCAGTTGCAGCCACAGCCACCCCCTTGCACGCCGGTGGCGCCGCGGGCGCCCTCGCGCACCGAGTAGACGTGGTCGCGCTGCTTGTCGGCCAGGATCTCGCGCGAGAACTGCATCATCGGATCGGCCAGGCGCTCGCGCTCGTAGGGCTTGACCCAGGGCTCGGTGCTGCAGCCGCTGCAGGCACCGACCACGGCCAGTCCGAACAGCAACAGGCTGCGCGGCGCAGGAGAGAAGAGCAGGGGCATGGCTCAGTCCTTCAGCAGCTCGCGGATCTGCTGTTCGTAGGTGGCGATGAAACCGTCGCGGTAGCCGCGGTGCAGGTAGCGCACGCGGCCGTCGCGGTCGATCAGCACGGTCGAGGGCATGGCGCTGAGGTCATAGGCCTTGCTGACCTGCTTGTCGTTGTCGAGCAGCACGGGGAAGGCCACGCCCAGCTTGTCGGCCATGGCGCCGGCGGCCTTGGGGTCGTCGTCCACGCTCACGCCCAGCAGGGTGAAGCCGGCCGACTGGTACTTGCGGTAGAGCCGGTCGAGCTGGGGCATTTCCTCCCGGCAGGGGCCGCACCAACTGGCCCAGAAGTTCAGCAACACGACCTGGCCACGCTGCTCCTTCAGGCGCAGATTGGGGCCGTGCAGAGCGCGCAGGGTGAAATCCGGCGCGGCGCCGCCTGGGGCGGGCGCGGCCGCCTGGGCGTTGGCAAAGGACAGGAGGCCCAGCGAGGACAGGATCAGGGCACGGCGCAACAGCATGGGCATGGCTCAGAACAGGAAGGAGGCGCCGGCGGTCAGCTCGAGGTTGTGGGTGCTGTCGCGTTTGCCCAGCAGGTCCAGCGCGAAGACGTGGTCGCGCAGGTCCACCCGCAGCGCGAAGCTGTCGTTCCAGTACACCTTGGTGCCCATGCCGAAGTTGAAGGTCTGCTGGCGCTGGCCGTTGAAGTGGGTGGTGCCGGCACCGGCGATCAGGTAGAGCTGCGAGGGCAGGGCGCGGTCACGCCCGAGAAAGACCTCGCCGGGCAGCACGTTCACGCCCACCGACAGGTCGCTGTAGCTGAGCTTGTTCTCGCCCGGCGTGAAGACACCGCCCGGCAGCACGCGCTTGAAGGCGTCGTCACTCACCGTGGTGCGACCGTAGGCGGCCTCGACGAAGAAGTCCTCGGTGATGTGGTAGCCCAGGCGTCCGCCCAGGGCGATGCTGCTGCCGAAGTTTTGCGTGGAGTAGGGGCCGAAGAACAGGCCGGCTTCGAAGTCATTGGAGGGAAAGCGCGGCACCCGCACGTCGCGCCGGTCGATCTGCGGCTGCACGGGGGCTTCGCTGGCGGCGTCGGCCGCCTGGGCGCCCGGGGTGGTGAACAGGGGGGCGGCCAGCAGCAGGGGAAGGAGGGAGCGTCGCATGGTGGGGCGGGATCAGAAGAAGAAGGAGAGGCCGGCGCTGTAGGCGCCGTAGTCGGAGGTCTTCTCGTCGGAGAGGAAGGCCGTGGTGAGCTCGTAGTCCAGCCGGGCGACGAAGCGCTCGCTGAGGTGGTACTTGACGCCCAGCGTGACCATGCCCAGGTTGGCGTCGGTGGTGTGGGCGTCGATCAGGCTCTTGTTGGGCACGTTGTGGAAACGGCCGATGCCCACGCCGAAGAAGGGCGAGAGGCGCTGCTTGAACCAGGGCTCGGTCAGCAGGGCCACATGCCACAGGCTGGTGCCGGCATAGACGCCCTGCACCTGGCTGGAGGCCAGCTCCACGCTGAGCGTGTCGGACAGGCGATAGCCACCCCAGAGCTTGATGACCGGCTCGGAGTCGAAGCGGCCGAAGGTGGCGGACAGCACCAGGGTCATCCAGTCCTGGGGCGCCTCCACCGTGGCCTGGGCGCTGAGGTTGAGCACGCCCTCGGGCGCCGCCGCAGGCACCTGAGCCTGCGCCGCCGCCGCAGCCGTGAGCATGGACAGGCCGGCCAGACGGCAGCCGGAGCGAAGAAGGTGCAGATGTGTCGTCTTCATGCATCCATTAACGCATGAAGCCGGGTGGGTGGACGACCGGATGGCGCCGGGGTGTGAAAGAGCGGGAACATTTGTAACAGAGGGTCAGGGCCGCCCGGAAACCCGAAATCCGCCCCGCACAATCCGTCTCTGTTACAAATTGGGGTCTGACCATGAATGCCACCTCCTCCCCCCGCCAGGACCGGATCGTCGTCGTCGATGACGACGCCCGCATCCGCGACCTGCTGCGCCGCTACCTGACCCAGGAGGGTTTCGACGTGCTGCTGGCCGAAGACGCCAAGGCCCTGGCCCGGCTGCAGACCCGCGAAACCATCGACCTCATCGTGCTGGACCTGATGCTGCCCGGCGAAGACGGCCTGTCCATCTGCCGCCGCCTGCGCGCCGCGGGCGACCGCACCCCCATCATCATGCTGACCGCCAAGGTCGAGGACGTGGACCGCATCGTCGGCCTGGAGGTGGGTGCCGACGACTACCTGCCCAAGCCCTTCAACCCGCGTGAACTGCTGGCCCGCATCCACGCCGTGCTGCGCCGCCGGCCCACGCAAGAGGCCCCGGGCGCCCCGGCCAAGGAGCCGCAGACCGTCACCTTCGGCCCCTTCGAGTTCGACCTCTCGCTGCGCCGCCTGACCAAGGACGGCGAGCAGATCACCCTGACCACCGGCGAGTTCTCGATGCTCAAGGCCCTGGTGCGCCACCCGCGCCAGCCGCTGTCGCGCGACAAGCTGGCCCAGTTGGCCCGCGGCCGCGAGTTCGAACCCTTCGACCGCAGCCTGGACGTGCAGATCTCCCGCCTGCGCAAGATGCTGGAACCCGACCCGTCCAATCCGCGCTACATCCAGACCGTCTGGGGCGTGGGCTACGTGTTCATTCCCGGCGACACTGCCTGAATCCCTGACCCCAGCTGCTGCGCCAGGCTGCGCACCCCGCCGACGTGTCCCTCAAACGCCCCGCCCTGTCGCTGAACCTGTTCTGGCGCACTTTCGTGCTGCTGGCCCTGCTGTTGACCGGTGGCGTGGCCGCCTGGGTGCAGACGCTGCGCCAGCTGGAGTTCGAGCCCCGCGTGGCCCAGGCCGCGCAGCAGCTGGCCAGCCTGGTCAACCTCTCGCGCGCGGCGCTGCAGTATTCGGACGGCATCAACCGCATCGCGGTCATCAAGACCATGAGCGAGCGCGAGGCGGTGCGCATCCTGCCGCGCAGCAGGGACGATCGCTGGGAGCCGCTGGAAACCGACCGCTTCACCCGCCAGGTGGGCGCCGAACTCAAGTCCCTGCTGGGTGACGACACCCTGCTGGCCCGCTCGGTCAATGACGAGCCCGCCCTCTGGATCGGCTTCACCATCGAGCAGGACCCGTACTGGCTGCAGGCCGATTACGCCCGGGTCGAACCGCTGACCCCGCGTACCTGGATCGTCTGGGTCTCGATCGCCCTGTTCTTCTCGGTGCTGGGCGCGGCGGTCATCGCCAGCCTGATCAACAAGCCGCTGAAGAACCTGTCCTTCGCGGCCAGCCGCATCCGCGAGGGCGAATACGACTCGCGCCTGGACGAGAGCAACATCACCACCGAGATCCGCGCGGTGAACATCGGCTTCAACCGCATGGCCCGCGAACTCGCCAAGGTCGAGGAGGAGCGTGCGGTGATGCTGGCCGGCATCTCGCACGACCTGCGCACGCCGCTGGCCCGCCTGCGGCTGGAGGCCGAGATCAGCGTGGCCGACGAGGAGGCGCGCAAGGCGATGGCCCAGGACATCGACCAGCTCGACGCCATCATCGACAAGTTCATGGACTACGCCCGGCCGGACGACACCAAGACCCGGCCGGTGGACCTGAGTTCGGTGATCGAGCGCGAGGCGGCCGCCTTCCGCGACAAGTCGCAGATCCGCTTCTCGCTGCGCTTGCCTCCGGACATCAGGGTGCATGGCGACGACGTGGAACTGGGCCGCGTGTTCGCCAATCTGTTCGAGAACGCGCGCCGCTATGGCCGCACATTGGAGACCGGTGTGGCCAAGGTCAAGGTCAGCCACGTCATCACCGGCGACACGGTCATCGTCACCGTGCGCGACTATGGCCAGGGCGTGCCACCCGAGAAGCTCGACCAACTGACCACCCCCTTCTTCCGCGGCGACGCCGCCCGCACCGCAGCCACCGGTGCCGGCCTGGGCCTGGCCATCGTCAAGAAGGCGCTGCAGCGCATCGGCGCCTCGCTGGAGTTGGTGAACGCCCGCGATGGCGGCCTGATGGCCCACATCCGGCTGCGCCGAGCGAACTGAGCCCCAACTCAGCCCACCACATCTGCATTTTCAGGGACGCGCCCTGAGGTTTCTCCGTCTGCGCAGACTGGTCCTGTGCGTGCAACATGCACCCACGATGGCACTGTCATCACCCACAGACCAACACGGAGACAAAGCATGCGGAAGCTGCACGCCCTGATCGCTGGCGCGGTCTGCGCCTTTTCGATGGCCACCGCCTCGGCCCAGGCCCAGTTCATCAACGTCCTGACCGGCGGCACCAGCGGGGTCTATTACCCGATGGGCGTGGCCCTGTCCCAGCTCTACGGCAAGGCCATGCCCAATGCCAAGGTCACGGTGCAGGCCACCAAGGCCTCGGCCGAGAACCTGAACCTGCTGGAGGCCGGCCGCGGCGAAATCGGCTTCACCCTGGGTGATTCGCTGTCCGATGCCTGGCAGGGCAATGCCGAGGCCGGCTTCAAGGCCCCGCTGAAGAAACTGCGCACCGTCGCCGGCATCTACTCCAACTACATCCAGATCGTCGCCAGCGCCGATTCCGGCATCCGCACCCTGGCCGACCTCAAGGGCAAGCGCGTGTCCGTGGGCGCACCCAAGTCCGGCACCGAGCTGAACGCGCGCGCCATCCTGCGGGCCGCCGGCTTGAGCTACCAGAGCCTGGGCAAGGTGGAATACCTGCCCTTCGGCGAATCGGTCGAGCTGATGAAGAACCGCCAGCTCGACGCCACGCTGCAGTCCGCCGGCCTGGGCGTGTCGGCCCTGCGGGATCTGTCCACCTCGATGAAGATCGTCGTCGTGCCCATCCCGGCCGACGTCATCGCCAAGGTTGGAGACACCGCCTACCAGCCGGCCACCATCCCGGCCAACACCTACGACGGCCAGACTGCCGACGTGCCCACCGCGGCCATCCAGAACTTCCTGGTGACCCATGCCGGCGTGCCCGACGAGACGGTCTACCAGATGACCAAGGCCATGTTCACCAACCTGCCGGCCCTGGTGGCCGCGCACTCGGCGGCCAAGGGCATCAACCCGCAGAACGCGGCCAACTCCTCGCCCATCCCGCTGCACCCCGGCGCGATCAGGTACTACAAGGAAGCCGGCCTGATGAAGTGAGCGTGAAGTGAGCAGGCCGCGCGCCCTCTCCTTTCCCTCACTTTGTTTCGCCTGACTGCCCCCGCGCCCCGGCCTGTGCCGAGGCGCCCCTCTGCCCCGCGCGCAGGAGTTCCCGCATGTCTTCTTCCGTCCCGGCCGGCGCCGCAGCGCGGGCCGACGATCTTCTGCAAAACCTCGACCACCCTTCGGACGACCACGGCCACACCCGCCGCCTGGGCGGCTGGGCTGCCTGGCTGGTGGTGATCGCTGCCCTGTCCTTCTCCGTCTTCCAGCTGGTGGTGGCGGCCTTCTCGCCCCTGTCCAGCCTGCCCACGCGTTCCATCCACGTGGGCTTCCTGATGCTGCTGGCCTTCCTGCTCTACCCGGCCCGGGCCAAGAGCGCCCGCGACCGCCTGCCCTGGATCGACCTGCTGCTGGCCCTGGGCTGCTTCGTGCTGGGCCTGTACCACTGGAAGTTCGAGGCCGATCTGGTGATGCGCTCGGGCGAGCCGAACACCGCCGACATGGTGGTGGGCATCGCTTGCGTGGTGCTGCTGTTCGAGGCCAGCCGCCGGGTGCTGGGCCTGGCCCTGCCCATCGTCTGCGCCCTGTTCCTGGCCTACGGCATCTTCGGTGAATACCTGCCCGGCGAGCTAGCCCACCGGCCCTTCGGCATGGACCAGATCGTCTCGCAGTTGCATTCCGGCACCGAAGGCATCTACGGCACGCCCACCCTGGTGTCGGCGACCTACATCTTCCTGTTCATCCTGTTCGGCGCCTTCCTGGAGCACGCCGGCATGATCCGGCTGTTCAACGAGATGGCCCTGGGCTTCGTCGGCCATGCCAAGGGCGGCCCGGCCAAGGTGGCTGTGGTGTCCTCGGGCTTCATGGGCACCATCTCCGGCTCGGGCGTGGCCAATGTGCTGACCGTGGGCCAGTTCACCATCCCGCTGATGAAGCGCTTCGGCTATGCGCCGCACTTCGCCGGCGCGGTGGAGGCCACCGCCTCGATGGGTGGCCAGATCATGCCGCCGGTGATGGGCGCGGTGGCCTTCATCATGGCCGAGACGCTCAACGTGCCCTACGCCGAGATCTGCAAGGCCGCGGTGGTGCCCGCCCTGCTCTACTACGTGACCACCTTCTGGATGGTGCACCTGGAGGCCGGCCGCGCCAACCTGCTGGGCCTGCCCAAGGAGCAGTGCCCCAACCCCTGGCGGGCCATCCGCGAGCGCTGGTACCTGATGCTGCCGCTGGCCGCCCTGGTGGCCATGCTGTTCCACGGCTTCACGCCGATGTTCGCCGGCCTCACCGGCCTGGCCCTGACCGGCGTGCTGATCCTGGGCACCACGGTGGCCGCGCAGTTCGGTCAGCAGGCCATGCGGGTGGTGTTCTGGATCGGCCTGGGCATCGTGGCCTCCTTCTTCGCCAAGTTCGGCATCTGGGTCATCCTGGGCCTGATCGCCGCGCTGGTGGCGGCCAATGCGGTGGCCCAGGGCGGCCGCAGCACCCTGGCCGCGCTGCGCGACAGCCTGATCGACGGTGCCAAGCAGGCGGTGCCGGTGGGCCTGGCCTGTGCCATCGTCGGCGTCATCATCGGCACGCTGACGCTGACCGGCGCGGCCACCAGCTTCGCGGGCTACATCCTGCAGGTGGGCGAGAAGAGCCTGTTCCTGTCCCTGGTGCTGACGATGATCGTCTGCCTGATCCTGGGCATGGGCATCCCGACGATCCCGAACTACATCATCACCAGCTCGATCGCCGCGCCGGCCCTGCTCAAGCTGGGCGTGCCGCTGATCGTCTCGCACATGTTCGTCTTCTACTTCGGCATCATGGCCGACCTGACGCCGCCGGTGGCCCTGGCCGCCTTCGCCGCGGCGTCGATCGCCCGCGCCTCGCCGATGAAGATCGGCATGAAGGCCACCCAGATCGCCGCGGCCGGCTTCGTCGTGCCCTACATGGCCGTCTACGACCCGGCGCTGATGCTGCAGCCCGGCGCCGATGGCGTGCTGCACTGGGGGGCTGCGGCCTACATGATCTTCAAGTGCCTGGTGGCCATCGGCCTGTGGGGGGCGGCCGCCATCGGCTACCTGTCGCGCCCGCTGCATGTGCTGGAGCGGCTGTGGTGCGCGGCCGGGGCCCTGCTGCTGGTGGCCGCCGTGCCCTTCACCGACGAGCTGGGTTTTGCCGCTGGCGCGCTGATGCTGGTCTGGAACGGCTGGCAGCTCAAGCGCCTGCGGCCGGCCGGCGTGGCCAGCGGGGCCTGAGCACCGCAATGCCCCTGGCCCTGTGCCTGAGCCGCGCGGCCACCACCGTGGTCGTGGCGGCCAGCCATTTCAGCCTCAGCTGGACCCACTCGATCGAGAAGATCCGCTGGGAGGAGCAGTGGCAGGTCACGCCCGCCGGCCTGGTCGTGGTGGATGCCAGCATCCAGGGCTCGGGTGCGGGCATGGAGCCACCAGACGGCGCGGTGCTGCGCGACGGTGCCTGGCACTACCGACCCCGGGTGCCGCCCCAGCCCGAGGTGGTGCTGGCCGCCTCGGACTTCACCGCCGACCACACCCTGTGCGCCCAGGGCCGCTGCCAGCTGCTGCATCAATGGGTGCCTGGCAAGGGCCCAGTGCGGATGCGCGGCTGCGATAGTCCCTGAATACCTCGGGAAAGCGCTTGCGGCTCAGCCCAGGGCAGCCAGCAGGCAGACGGCGCGGGTCTCGATGGCCCGGCCCTCGCCCACCGGGCCCATCTTCTCGGCCGTCTTGGCCTTGACGTTGACCCGTGCGGGCTCAATGCCCAGGGCCTCGGCGATGCGCGCCACCATGGCCGGCACGTGCGGCGCCATCTTGGGTGCCTGGGCGACGATGGTGCAGTCCACATTGACCACCTGCCAGCCGGCCGCGCGCACCCGGCGCATGGCCTCGGTCAGCAGGCGGTGCGAATCGGCGCCCTGGAACTCGACCGCCGTGTCCGGGAAGTGGCGACCGATGTCACCCAGCCCCGCCCCGCCCAGCACCGCGTCGGTGATGGCGTGCAGCAGGGCGTCGGCATCCGAGTGGCCCAGCAGGCCGTGGCTGTGCGCAATGGTGACGCCGCCCAGCACCAGCGGCCGGCCCACCACCAGGGCGTGGGTGTCCCAGCCCTCGCCCACCCGCAGCGCGGGCAAACTCGTCGTGCTCATTCGGCCACCTCCATGCGCTGGGCGATGCGCCAGAGCACGCCGCTGGGGTCGGTCAGCGTCATGTCCACCAGGCCCCAGGGCCGCTGCTGCGGCGGCTCGGCGCGCACACCGTGCTCGGCAAAGCGGCCCAGCACGCCCTCCTGCTCCAGCCGGGCCCAGAAGGTCTGCAGGTCATCCAGCGTCAGGTGCATCATGAAGTTCGCCGCGTGGGCAGGCTCGAAAAAGTCCTGCAGCAGAAAGGCCGTCTGCCCCATGCGGTAGCCGGCCAGATTGCCCTGGGCGAACTCGCGGCTGAAGCCCAGGGCCTCGTAGAAGCGCTGCGACAGCGCGAAATCGCGCGCGGGCACGAAGGCCCGTGCCTCGGCGCCACGGCGCGCGGTGCTCAAGAGGCGCTCGGCCAGCGCGAAGTCGCCCGGCCAGGTGACCTTGAAGTTCTCGTAGTCGCCGCGCACCAGCTTCGGGCTGTGGCCCAGGGCCTCGATGGCGCTGGCCTCGTCGGTCACCTGCTCGCCGGCAAAGGCCAGCGCGGGCGCCAGCATCCCCAGGCGGAACATCTGCGGCGTCTGCGCCGCCCATTTGCCGTTGCGGTCCACGGTGGCGGCCACGCGGCCCGCCTCTTCGGCCTTGAGCGTGTCGGCCACCGGCAGCGCCAGCAGGCCACCCACCTCGTCGTCCTGGCAGGCGTCGATCAGGCGGTCCACCCAGGCCGGGCGCAGCAGGCAGCGGGCGGCGTCGTGCACCAGCACCCAGTCCTGCGGCTGGGCGCCGCGGGTGCGCAACTCGTTCAGGCCATTGGCCACGGTTTCGGCCCGGGTGGCGCCGCCCACCTTGGCCAGCCAGATGCGGCCCTCGGCGGCATCGGCCAGACCCGGCAGGTCTTCCTCGAACTGGGTGTCGTCCTCGGCCAGCACCACCAGGATGCCGGCCAGGCGCTCCACGCGCGAGAGGGCGGCCAGGGTGTGGGCCACCAGCGGCTGGCCTGCCACCGGCTCGTATTGCTTGGGTTGGAAGCTGCCGGCGCGGCTGCCGGTGCCCGCGCAGGGCACGATCGCGAAGCAGCGGGGCTCGGCCCCGACGGTGTAGGTGGTCATCGCCCGGATTCTAGAATTGCGGGGTTCAACGCCCCCGAGCCTGGCTCCGGGGCGTGTTGTCGTTTTCAGCGCCCCCGCGCGCGCCACGCCCCATGCAGCTGCCCCACATCGCCCCCGGCAAACGTTTCACCCTGCCCCGCCCCACCGGCTCGGCCGACGCCCTGCTGCTGGCCCGGCACGCCCAGGCCCGGGTGGCCGAAGGGCAGGTGCTGGGCATCGTCACCGCCGAGCCGGGCGACGCCCAGCGACTGGCCGAGGAGATGGCCTTCTTCGCCCCCGGGCTGCGGGTGGCAGTGTTCCCGGACTGGGAGACCCTGCCCTACGACACCTTCAGCCCGCACCAGGACCTGATCTCCGAGCGTCTGGCCACGCTCTGGCGCATCCACAGTGGCACGGTGGACGTGGTGCTGCTGCCCGCCACCACCGCGCTCACGCGGCTGGCGCCGCCGTCCTTCCTGGCCGGCACCACCTTCCAGTTCAAGCAGAAAACGAAGCTGGACGAGGCGGCCCTGAAGAGCCAGCTGACTCTGGCCGGCTACAGCCATGTGAGCCAGGTGGTGTCGCCCGGCGAGTACGCGGTGCGCGGCGGCCTGATCGACCTGTTCCCCATGGGCTCGCCCGTGCCCTACCGGGTGGACCTGTTCGACAACGAGATCGACTCGATCCGCACCTTCGACCCGGACAGCCAGCGCAGCCTCTACCCGGTGCCCGAGGTGCAGCTGCTGCCCGGGCGCGAGTTCCCGATGGACGAGACGGCGCGGCAGCGCTTTCGCGAGCGCTGGCGCGAGAAGCTCGAAGGCGACCCGACCAAGAGCCGCATCTACAAGGACATCGCCCAGGGCATCGCCACCGCCGGCATCGAGTACTACCTGCCGCTGTTCTTCGACGAGACGGCGACGATCTTCGACTACCTCGGCCCGCAGGCGAACCTAGTGCTGCATGGCGAAGTGGACGAGGCCCTGCAGCGCTTCTGGACCGACACGCGCGAGCGCCACCGCTTCCTGCAGCACGACCCGGAGCGGCCCATCCTGCCGCCCGAGGCCATCTACCTGAAGGTCGAGGAATTCTTCACCCGCACCGGCGCCCATGCCACCCTGGCCCTGCGCGGCAGCGAGCCGGTGGACTGGGCCCGCCCGCTGCCCGATGTGAGCGTGAGCCGCGGCGCCAC
>NZ_BADL01000432.1 GCF_000333615.1 Ideonella sp. B508-1
CCATCACCGCGAGCGTGCTCGGGTAGGTGAAGCCGTTCACGGTGACCGTGACCGCTGCACGGCTGCCGCCGCCGAGGGCCTCGACCACCTCTGGGGGAACCACGATGCCCGTGTTGTTTCCCTGCTGGAAGAGCGTCGTTTCGAACCGCATGCTGCGAGTATGTCAGCGTGCGAAGCCGAGGGGAGAAAAACTG
>NZ_BADL01000431.1 GCF_000333615.1 Ideonella sp. B508-1
CGCTCCGGACTGACGGGGCCCCGCCGGTCGACCCAGTAGGGGAAGGACAGTGCCTGGCCGGCCTCGTCGTGCAGGGCCACGGCCAGGTTGTGGCCGGGCATCAGCGCACTGATGTTCCGGTGGACCTCCTGGCACAGCATGCCCAGGTCCTGCACCCGGTGCACGGCCTCGGAGATGGCGTAGGTGGCGGCCTGGATCTGCTCGGCCCGCTTGCGCTCGGTGATGTCGCGCGCCACCGCCACCCGCAGGCCGGCCTCAGGCAGCCAGCGGGCCGACCACAGCAGGTGCACCACCTGCCCGTCCTTGCGCAGGTAGCGGTTCTCGAAATTCAGGTGGGCCTGGCCGGCCATCACCCGCTGGGCCGCCTCCAGGGTGCGGTCCCGGTCCTCGGGCAGCACCAGATCGATCATGCGGCGGCCGATCAGCTCCTCGGGCGCGTAGCCGAAGACCTGCTGCGCGGCAGCGCTGACATGCACGAACACGCCCTGCCCATCCACCATGCAGACGGCATCCAGCAGGAGGTCGAAGGCCGGTGCCAAGGACACCGCGAGGGGCGGGGGCGTTTCGGACATGGGAAGCGAAACCGGGATCGGCCCAGTGTAGGCAGACACTGACCCGCGGTTGCCCCCGAAAAAAGGGAGATTTCAGAGGTAATAGGCCTCGACCTGGCCCTTGAGCTTGATGAGCAGGGGCTGGCCCTTGCGGTCCACCTTGTTGCCCACGGGCACCTTGATCCAGCCTTCGCTGACGCAGTACTCGGCCACGTCGCGGCGCTCGCTGCCATTGAAGCGGATGCCGATGTCGTGCTCGAACACCTGGGCGTTGAAGAAGGGGCTTTTGGCGTCGGTGGACAGGTGGTCGGGCAGTTCGGGGCGGGTGGATGCGTCGGTCATGGTCGTTGTGGTGCTCAAGGGCAGGGCGCCGTCCCGTCGGGACAGCGAAAGACGAAATTCTAGGGAAGACCACGGCCCTGCCGTCCAGCGGCACAAATGCACCACTCGTCCGGAAAGGTTCCAAGCAGAAACATTTCTTCATCTTGGGAAGCGCTCAGACATCGACGGAAGCATCCCGCTGGGCACCATGGCCTCACCCCTTTGCCGTACCCGACCCATGGCCACTTCACTGTCTCGCCGCCCGGCACCCGCTCCACGCGGGTTTACCCTGATCGAGTTGATGGTCACGGTCGCCATCGTCGCCATCCTGGCGGCCGTGGCCCTGCCCGCCTACACGCGCTACATCACCCGCTCGCGCATCCCGGAGGCCACCGCCAACCTGGCCGCCTGGCAGACCAAGATGGAGCAGTGGTTCCAGGACAGCCAGACCTACCAGAACGCCGCCGGCAGTGGCTGCGGCGTGGCCGCCCCCACCAGCAGCTACTTCAGCTTCAGCTGCAGCGCCAGCTCGGCCACGGCCTACACGCTGACCGCCACGGGCACCAACAGCATGGTCAACTTCACCTACACGATCGACCAGGACGGCAACAAGAGCACCACCAGCGTCCCCAGCGGCTGGACGCTGCCTTCGCCCAACACCTGCTGGATCACCAACACCGGCGGGGTGTGCTGATGCCGGCCCGGCCGCCACGCCCTGCGCGTGGCTTCTCCCTCATCGAGCTGATGGTCGCCCTGACCATCCTCGCCTTCGCGCTGATGATGGCCGTGCCGGCCTTCACGGCCTGGCTGCACAACGTGCGGCTGCGCAGCCGCGGGGAAGCGCTGATGCAGGCCGTCGAAGTGGCGCGCACCGAGGCCGCCCGCCGCAACATGCTGGTGCAGCTGCAGCTGACCACCAGCCTGGACAACGGCTGCACCGTGAGCACGGCGGGACCGGACTGGGTCGTGCACCTGCTGCAGGATTCGACCGGCGCCAGCGTGTCCGCCGCCGGCGCCTGCGGTGCTCCCCTGGTCGGCCGACAGGACATCCTGGACAGCTCGGGCGCCGCGCCGGTGGTGGACGACAGCCACTCGCCCTTCCTGCTGGTGAAGTCTCCGGCCGCCATCAACAACACCGTGACCCTGAACGCCACCCAGTCCGGCGTGGTCTTCAATGCCCTGGGCCGCAGCACGGCCAGTGCCATGGTGCACATCGACCTGGCCGACAGCAGCCTGGCCTGCCTGGACAGCAGCGGCGGCGGCAGTGTGCGCTGCCTGCGGCTGGAAATCTACCCGGCCGGCCTGGTCAAGCTGTGCGACCCGCTGCAGACCAGCAGCAGCTCCACCCTGTACTGCCCCAGCTGAAGGAGACCACGGCCATGTCCCGGACCTCCCCCCGCCCCCGCCATGCACTCGGACGCCGCACCCTCGCCGGGGTGGCGCTGATCGAAGTCCTGGTGTCCTTGCTGCTGTTCTCGCTGGGCATCCTGGGCCTGGTGGCGGCCCAGCGCGGCGCGCTGCAGTCTTCCGGCCTGAACCGGGACCGCGCCATGGCGGCCGATCTGACCAACGACCTGATCACCCAGGCCCAGATGGTGAGCCACAGCGGTGGCTGGGACAGCACCGTCTGCGCGGACTGGAAGGACAAGGTCGAAAACTCGGGTCTGCCGGGCGTGGACAGCAGCAAGACCAGCTGCACCATCACCGCCCAGACCACCTCCGGCACCACCACCTCCTACCTGATCAGCGGCACGCTCTACTGGCAGGCCCCCGGCGATGTGGCCGGGGGGACGGCCCTCGAACACCACTACACCGCCGTCACCCAGGTGCCTTACTGACCGACGACCATGCCGTCCACCTCCCCCTCTCTTGCCATGGCGCGCCGACGGCGCGTGCGCGGCTTCAGCCTGATCGAGGTCATGCTGGGCATCCTGCTGGGCATGTTCTCGGTCATCGTGGTGCTCAAGGTCTTCAGCCAGTCGGACACGGCCCAGCGCATCGGCAATGCCACCGGCGAGGCCCAGGTCAATGCCGCAATGGCGTTGGACCTGCTCTCGCGCGACATCCGGCAGGCCGGCCAAAGCCTGAACTCGCTCAACCTGCTGGGCTGCTCGCTGAGCATCGGCACCACCACCCAGCCCTTCGTGGTCGCGCCGGTGCTGATCAACGACACCACCCACGTGCCGGCCGGCGATGCCCACACCGACACCCTGCTGGTGATGAGCGGCAACTACGCGGGCTCGCCCGAGGGTAACGCCGTCAGCGCCGGCGGCACGGGCAGCATCACGGTCAGCACCGCCAGCGCCTTCGCCGCGGGGGATGCCGTGGTGCTGGGGCCCGTCAGCCCCACCGCCCAGGCCGGCACCGAGTGCACACTCAACCTGCAGCAGGTCAGCAGCCTCAGCGGCAACACCGCCAGCCTGACCGCCGTGGGCAGTGGCACGAGCAGCGACAGCTCGGCCGCCTACAACCTGGGGGCAGGCTTCAGCATCCACGCCTATGCGGTGCGCCAGGGCAACCTGACGATGTGCGACTACCTGGCCCACGACTGCAGCACCGGCACGGGCAACACCAGCATCTGGGTGCCGGTGGCCAGCCAGATCGTCAGCCTGCGGGCCGAGTACGGCCATGCCGGCGCGGGCACGGACCTGAGTGCGCGGGCGCTGTCCGGCTATGACCAGACCACCCCCACGGGCAGCAACAGCGCCACAGCCAGCTACCTGTACTGCCAGTGGGCCCATGTGACGGCCCTGCGCATGGCCGTGGTGGGCCGGGGCACGGCCCTGCAGCGCGCGGTCGGCGGCGTGAACGCGACGTCGACGGCCCCGGACTGGGACGGCAGCGCCGACGTGGCCATCGACCTCAGCGGCCTGAGCAACTGGCAGGACTACCGCTACCGCGTGATGCAGGCCGCCATCCCGCTGCGCAACATGCTGTGGCTGGGAGCTTCGTCATGCTGAGGCCCATTCCCCCGAAGGCCCGCGCCCAACAGGGCGTGGTGCTGCTGGTGGCCCTGGTGGTGCTGGTGGTGATGGCCCTGTCCACCGCGGCCATGCTCTACAGCACCGGGGCCGGCACCTGGTTGGTCGGCAACCTCGCCTTCCGGCAATCCGCCGTGGCCTCCGGCGACCAGGGGGTGGAGCAGGCCGTGGCCTGGCTGAAGACCACGAGCAGCAGCTCACCCGGCACGCTCTACAACGATGTGGCGGCCAGCGGCTACCACGCCACCACGGCCGACATGACCGGCAGCCAGAGCCCCTCGGCCCTGTGGAGCGCCATCGCCAGCGGCAAGGTGAGCCTGGCCGCGGATGCCGCCGGCAACCAGGTGACCTATGCCATCGAGCGCCTGTGCAGCAGCACCGGCGAGGCCGCCACCGGCACCTGCTCGACCGACCCGTCGACCGCCGAATGCGGCCAGAGCCACAACGTCAACAGCAACACGCCCGGCTGCACCAGCCAGGTCTATTACCGCATCACCGTCCGCACCGAGGGACCCCGCAACACCGTGAGCTACACCCAGGCCATGGTGGCGCTGTGAGAAGAGAGGGCCGCCGCATGACATCTCCCAACCGCCCCACCGTCCTGCACACCGGCACCTGGGTGCGAAGCCTGCTGCTGACCGCGGCCGTGCTGCTCGCGCCCCTGCGCCCCTGGGCGGCCAGCACCGACTTGGCCAGCTCGCCGCTGGAGACCTCCACGGCCACCCTGGTCAAGCCCAACATCCTGTTCGTCCTGGATGACTCGGGCAGCATGGGCTACCCCTACCTGCCGGACTGGGTGGGCAACTACACCAGCACCGCCAAGCTCTTCAGCAACCCCAAGTTCAACGGCATCTACTACGACCCGGCGGTCACCTACACCCCGCCGTTGAAATACGACGGCACCAGCTACGCCAGCATGACGTCGGCCAACAGCAACAGCTGGAAAAGCGTGCCCATCGACGGCTTCGGCGTCGAATCCACCGGCACCGCCAACCTGTCCGGCTCGTTGACCTACTACGTCTCGATCCCCGGCGAGTACTGCACCGCCCCCAACCTGAAGACCTGCGCCACCCAGAGCGCCGCCAGCGCCAGCTACCCCTACCCGGCCTATCTGCGCTGGTGCACCACCAGTGCCCTGACCACCTGCCAGGCCCGCTACATCGAGACCGCCCCCACCGGCGGGTCGACCTACACCTACCCGCGCTATCCCACGGCCACGATCAGCGGTGGCAGCGTGCCCGGCTCGATCCAGACGGTGACGATCTCCTCGTCCTCCAACAGCTACGCCTACCCGGGCAGCACCACCCGGGCCACCACCCGCACCGACTGCGCGGGCACCACCTGCACGCTGACCGAGGAGCGGACCAACTACGCCAACTGGTACGCCTACTACCACACGCGTGCCCAGATGATGAAGACCGCGGCCAGCCTGGCGATGATCGACCTGGGCACCAGCTACCGGCTGGGCTACATGAGCATCAACAACAACACCGGCAGCGACTTCCTGGACATCGCCGACATCACCACCACCAGCGGCGGGCAGAAGTCGAAGTTCTACGCCAAGCTCTTCGCGGCCAAGCCCAACAGCAGCACGCCGCTGCGCACGGCCCTGGACACGGCCGGGCTCTACTTCGCCGGCAAGAAAACCAGCATCAACGGCGTGAGCGCCAGCGACCCGATGCAGTACGCCTGCCAGCGCAACTACACCCTGCTGTCCACCGACGGCTACTGGAACGAGACGGCCTCGCCCGTCAAGATCGATGGCACGACCATCGGCAACACCGACGGTAGCGAATCGCGCCCCTACTACGACGGCAACAACCAGTCCAACACCCTGGCCGACATCGCCGAGTACTTCTACGCGACCGACATCCGCTCCAGCGCCTTCAACAACACCACCAACCGCAGCACCGGCGTCGACGTCTCCAGCAACAGCTTCGCCAACGGCCAGCAGCGCATGTACACCTACACCCTGGGCCTGGGCGCCTCGGGCTACATGCTGTTCGACCCGAACTATGCCTCGGCCTCCAGCGGCGACTACTACGACGTGGCCAACGGCACCGTCACCAGCAGCACCACGCTGGCCAATGGGGTGTGCCCCTGGCAGAGCTCGGGCGCCTGCAACTGGCCCACACCGGTCAACAACACCCAGACGGCCGTGGATGACCTGTGGCATGCGGCCATCAACGGGCGCGGGGCCTACTACAGCGCCGCCAACCCCTCGGATCTCAAGACCGGCCTGACCAACTTCGTCAACGCCGTGTCGGCCGCCACCAGCAACTCGGCCTCGGCCACGGCCAGCAGGCCCAACCTCACCAGCACCGACAGCAACTACGTCTTCGCCACCTCCTTCTGCTCGGCCAAGTGGTTCGGCGAGCTGGTGCGCTACGACATCAATGCGGCCACCGGTGTGCTCAGCAGCACGCCCGACTGGTCGGAATCAGGCGCCGGCAACGACTGCGCCGGCTCCAGCACCACCCAGACCACCCCCCCGCTGCTGGACAACACCGCCTGGGCCTCGCGCAACATCTACACCTACAACCCCAGCACGGGCCAGCGCATCGCCTTCACCTACGACACACTGAACAGCACCCAGCAGGGCTACTTCAAGGTGGCCGCCATCGGCAGCCTGTCGCAGATGTGCTCCTCGGGATCCACCTGCCTGCCCACCGCCTCCCAGGTGGACAGCACGACTGCCGGCACCACCACCGGCGTGGGTGCGGTGAACCTGGTCAACTACCTGCGCGGTGACCGCAGCAACGAAGGCTCGACCAGCACCGCCTACTACGTGCCCCGCACCCACGTGCTGGGCGACATCGTCAACAGCCAGTCGGTCTATGTGGCCAAGCCCAGCTTCAGCTACACCGACAGCGGCTACGGCGGCTTCAAGACGACCCAGTCCAGCCGCACGCCCATGGTCTATGTGGGCGCCAACGACGGCATGTTGCACGCCTTCAACGCCGGCACCGGCGCGGAGAGCTGGGCCTATGTGCCCTCGATCCTGCTGCCCAATCTCTACAAGCGGGCTGACAAGAAGTACGCGGCCAACCATGTCAACTACGTCGACGGCAACACCACCCACGCCGACGTCTACTACGGCAGCGCCTGGCACACCATCCTGGTGGGCGGGCTGGGCCAGGGCGGCCGGGGCTACTACGCCCTGGACGTGACCAACCCGGCCTCACCCACGGTGCTGTGGGAGTTCACCAGCAACACCAGTGCCGGCACCGGCTACATCACCGATGCGGACCTGGGCTACAGCTTTGGCACCCCCATCGTGACCAAGCTCTCCGACGGCACCTGGGTGGTCATCGTCAGCTCGGGCTACAACAACGTCTCGCCCGGCAGTGGCCACGGCATCGTCTGGGTCCTGAACGCGCAGACGGGTGCCGTGATCAGCAAGATCGACAACGGCCTGGGCAGCAGCAGCGGCACGGTGGCCGGCTGCAGCACCGCCCCCTGCCCCAGCGGCCTGACCCGCCTGGCCGCCTGGGTGGACACCGCCACCAACAACACCGCCAAGCAGGTCTATGGCGGCGACCTCTACGGCAATGTCTGGCGCTTCGACATCAGTGCGCTGACCGCCAGCGGCGGCACGGCCACGGTGCAGTTGCTGACCACCCTGGCCGACGCCAACGGCAACCGCCAGCCGGTGACGGCCGCGCCCGAACTGGGCTACGCCAGCGGCAAGCACATGGTCTACGTGGGCACCGGCGAATACCTGGGGGTGAGCGATGTCTCCACCACCCAGCAGCAGAGCCTGTACGCGCTCCGGGACCCGTTGACCGGCAGCTCCACCAGCACCGCGCTGTACGCCAACCCGCGGTCCAATGTCTGCAGCAGCAGTTCGCAAGCCAGCTGCTTCGTCAAGCAGACGCTGGTGGACAGCAGCGGCGTGCGCACGGTGGCCAACAACGCCGTGACCGTGAACCTCAACACGATGAACGGCTGGTTCACCGACCTGCCGGAGTCGGCCGAACGCATCACGGCCGACCCCTCCCTGGTCAGCGGCACGCTGGTGGTCGTCTCCAACGTGCCCACCACCACCAGCGCCTGTGCCACCGGTGGTGCCAGCTACCTCAACTACCTGGACTACAAGACCGGTGGCACGGTGAGCGGGGCCAGCAATGCGGGCGTGCTGCTGACCAGCACCGCGCTGGGCAGCGCGGCCTCGCTGGTCAAGACCACCTCGGGCCAGGTCATCGGCGTGGTCAGCCTGTCCGATGGCAGCACGACCACGGCGAACATCCCCACCGCGGGCAGCAGCAGCGGCGTGCGCCGCCTGTGGTGGCGCGAGCTGTTCGAGGGCCTGTGAAGCCCTGAGCGTGCGGTGCCGGCCTCTGCCGGCGCCTCAGTCCTCGTCCAGCAGCGGGCGCACCTCGTCCACGAAGGCCGCCAGGATGTGCTTGTGGGTGTCGAACTGCCCGCTGGTGGGCACGATGGCCACATGGGTGGCGCCGTGGCTGTCGGCCAGGGCCCGGAACTGCCGCGCCACCGCGGCGTGGTCGCCGATCAGGGACTGGGCCAGCAGAGCCGCCGGGTCGCGCGCGATGGAGCGGGCCGGATCGGCCCCCCAGCCCTGCCGCGTGGCGCGCTGCGCCAGGGCCTGAAGATAGGGCTGGGCGATGGCCTCGGCCTCCTGGGTACTGTCGGCGCTGCAGGCCCAGCGCGCCAGCACCAGCGGGGGCGCCCGCCCGCCACTGGCCTGCTGGTAGCACCGCACCCGGGCCTGCACCCGCTCGCGGGTGTGGGTGGCCGCGGCCACCAGGCCCCAGCCCTGCTCGGCCGCCAGGCGGACGCTGGCCTCGTCTTCGGCGGCCACCCAGACGGGCACCGCGGGGCCGCCCGCGCGCAGGCCGGCGGCCGGGCTGTCCAGCCAGTGCCGCAGAAAGGCCCGCATCGCCTCGCGCGCGCTCTCGGCATCCAGGCCGCAGTCTTGTAGCAGCATGGGCAGGGCCGCGCCGCTGGCCACCCCCAGCTGGAAGCGCCCCTTGGACAGCAGGGCCAGCGTGGCCAGTTCCTCCGCCAGCCGGGCCGGGTCGCGCAGGGCCGGCAGCAAAGGCAGGCTGCCGATGCGGGCCTTGCTGGTCACCGCCGCCAGGTGGCCCAGCAGGCTCAGCACGCCGGGCGTGGGCCAGTGGGGCTCGCCATGCTGCTCGCCGATCCAGATGTCGTCGTAGCCCATGCGGTCGGCCTCGCGCACCAGCACGAACTGGCGGATCAGGGCGCGGCCCGCCTCGTCGCTGGGGTTCTCGCCCAGGCACAGGTAGCCGAGTTGGGGCACAGACATGGCAACAGCTCCCGTCAGTGGATCAGGCGCCCGGCTCGAAGCCGCGGAACACGGCACAGCGTTCGAACACCTCGCGCGAGGGCGCCACCTGCTTGTGGTGGCAGTAGGTGGTCACCAGCTTGGCCAGGCCCTTGATGTCACGGCCGCTGGCCTGGGCGTAGTGGCGAGCCAGCCAGTCGATCTGCGCCGCGTCCAGCGCCAGGCTGAACTGGCCGGCCATCACCCGCCAGATGCGGGCCCGCGCCGCCTCGTCGGGCGCCTGGTAGCGGATCAGCGCGATGCAGCGGCTGACGATGGCCTCGTCGATGTCGTCGATGCGGTTGGTGGTCAGGAACAGCAGGCCGTTGAAATACTCCAGCACCCGCAGGAAGACGCCGACCACGGCGTTCATGGCCAGGTTGTCGTCGCGTCGCTTGATGTACACATCGGCCTCGTCGATCAGCATCACCGCGCCCCAGCGCTGGGCACGCGTGAGCGCCTCCTTCAGCGCGGTCTCCATGGTCGCCACGTTCAGGCCCAGTTGGCCCGAATGCACGCGGTAGAGCGGCCGGCCGATGATCTCGGCATAGACCTCGGCGGTCAGGGTCTTGCCCACGCCGGGGGGCCCGGCGCACAGCACCGTGGTGCCGCCACTCTTGCCGGCCACGATGTCGTCCATCAGCACGTCCATCTCGGCGGTCAGGATGTCGATCAGGTCCGTCTGCTCGGGGGGCAGCACCAGCCGGGTCTTCAGCTCGGGCTGGTAGACGTAGGGCGTCAGGTCGTCCACATGCACCCACAGGTGCTGGTGCAGCTCCAGGTGGAACAGGAACAGAAAGCCCTGCACCGGCAGCTGGGTGAACAGGCCCTCGGGCTGGGCGGCACGCTCGGCCTGCACCTCGTCCTCGGCGGCGTAGCGGTTGCTCTTGGCGGCCTTGCGCAGATAGGGCCCCAGGATGTCGCCGGTGCTGTCCAGCGTGGCGCTGCGCGGCGGCAGGATGCCCTCGTCGTTGACCAGGCGCGCCGGCTGGCCCGAGGCCGAGAGCACCACCTGGTCCTTGCGGGTCCAGTCGGTGTCGCGGTGGGTGGCGCTGGGGTCCTCGGCCACGAAGCCGATGCCCTGGCCGCAGAACTGCGCGCCGTAGCGGCCGCGCCAGTCGATGTAGCGCTCGGCCATGGCGTCGTAGGCCGCCAGCAGCGCGGGCGTCTCCTTGAGCAGGCCCTTGGCCGCCAGGATCTCGGCCACCGTGCGGCCGGGCAGATCGGCCTCGACGATGCGCACCGTGGTGCTGACGATGCCGGCGCGCAGCAGCGCCTTCAGTTCGATCAGGACCTTGCCCATCTCCTCGTTGGAACCCGAGACATAGTCCAGCCGCGTGACCACCCAGGCCGCGGCCCGGCCGCTGGGCGAGGTGGCGAACAGCCAGCCGCGCTGTGCGTACTGGATCAGGTAATGCGCCAGGGCCGGCAGCAGCTGTTCCAGCTCGTCGTCCTCGCCAAAGCGCGGTCCCTCGTCCTGCAGCGCGGCCAGCAGGCCTTGCAGCTGGCGGTGGCGCGCCTCGGCACCCTGGGTCTGGTACAGGTTGCCCAGAAAGGTCAGTTCGGCCAGCTGCAGTTGCTGCCAGGGCAGCTCCAGCCTGTGGGTGTAACGCAGCTGGTCCTGCAGCATGGCCAGCCGCGGGAAGGCTTCGCTCGGGCCTGCACCTGGGCCCGTTCCAGGGCGAGCTTCATGCGGCCCCCGTGGCGGCGTCCGCCTTGCGCAGCAGGCGGTCGTTGGCGGCCAGCGCAAAGGCCTGCCAGACGGCGGCCAGATCGCGCCGGATGGTGGCCAGGTACTCGCGCGAGGGCTGGTGCTCGAAGGGGAAGTTCGACAGCGCGCAGGAGCTGCTGTTGAAGTGCACCGCCTCGACCAGCAGCGCATCGGCCAGGCCATGGAAGGGGGCCAGCACCTGCGGAGTCAGGGCCGCCCGGCCGGCGTCCGAGGGTGCCTCGGCCCGCAGCGGCAGGGTGTCCAGGCGCTGCAGGGCGTCGGCGTAGAGCGACTCCAGCGCCTCCACCAGCGCGCGCTGGGTGAGCTGGGCGTCCTGTTGGCGCGACAGGGCCTGGTGCAGGCGCTG
Organism: Ideonella sp. B508-1; assembly: GCF_000333615.1. Lineage (GTDB taxonomy): Bacteria > Pseudomonadota > Gammaproteobacteria > Burkholderiales > Burkholderiaceae_C > Ideonella. Next base: position 11,240 of record NZ_BADL01000431.1, read on the forward strand.
GCGGTAGCGCTGTACCGCCTGGCCGCGCTGCTCGGCCACCCAGTCGCCGAACAGGCGCAGCTGAGCGTCGTTGGCGGCCTCGGGCGGACGGGCCGCTTGCAGGGGCTGCAGCAGCAGGTGGCGCAGCCGGGCCGCCGCCCCCAGCGCGCCTTCCAGGTAGCCGGTGCCGCGCTGGGCCGTCTCGGCCCCGCCGAACAGCAGCCGGCCGTCCCACTGGGGCAGCTGCAAGGTGTCGGTGGCGGCACCGGGTTCGGGGTGGGCGGCCTGGGCCTCGGTGAGGCGGTCCAGCGGGCTGCAGGTGAAGGGCTCCTCGGCCCAGTCCTGCCAGTGCAGGTCGCCGTCGCGCGCAGCCTCGCCGAAGAGCATGGCCATCTGGCTTTCCACCAGCAGCGGCATGCTGCGCGCGAAGGCCGGGCGCTGCGACGCCGGCAGCGCGCTGAAGCCGGCCAGCGCGGCACCGGCCGGCCCGCTGGCGTCGAAGACCTCGGCCAGCACCGCCTGGGCATGGGTGACCCAGGCATTGCCGCTGTGGCCATCGGCCCGCCAGAAGGCGCTGGGGTAGGCCACGGCGGCCTTGGCGGCGGTGGCCATCCAGGTGGCTTGCGCCTGCAGGGCCTCGTCCACCGCGGCAGGCAGGGCCGGCTCGAAGCGCAGGCCGGCCTGGGCCACGCGCGGTGGCAGGGCCAGCACGACGCGGCGGGCCCGCACCGTGTGTTCCTGTCCGCCCAGGCGCAGCGACAGGCGCACATGGTCGCCCGCATCGGTCACGGCCAGCAGGGTCTGGCCCAGGTGCAGCCGGGTCAGCGGCAAGGGCCGGGCCAGGGCCGCCACCAGGGCGGCCATGCCACCGGCCAGGCGACGCGCGCCGCCGTGCAGGCTGCCTTGCCCGGGCGGGGCCGGCAGGGTGGCGTCGCCGTCCTGCGCGGTGGCGCTGGCCACGGCCACCGTGGCCGGGGGTTCGGCGGCCTGGTCCAGCAGCAGCACCCGGCCATCGTCGGCCTGGGGCACCGTCTCCAGGCCCAGATCGACCACCAGCCGCGCCATCGAGGGCTGGTGGTCGGGCCAGTACCAGGTGGGCCCCAGGTCCAGGGGCTGGCCCTGGACGCCGGTGGCGGTCAGCACCCGGCCGCCCAGGCGATCACGTCCCTCGAACAGCGCCCAATCCAGGCGGCGAGCCTGCAGGCTGTGCGCCAGCGCCAGCCCACACACGCCGCCACCAACGATGGCCACGTCCAGCATCTTGTCCATGGGGCCTCCTGGGGACAGGGTGGTGGAGAAAGCGTCAGAAGCCAGAGAGCGCGCCCAGCAGCTC
>NZ_BADL01000430.1 GCF_000333615.1 Ideonella sp. B508-1
CGCCTGTGGTGGCCCACGCTGTCCTTTCTGCTGGTGACGCTGGTGGCCGCCGCGGCCTTCGTCAGCTTCGGCCTGCGGCGCGAGCTGCGGCCGCTGGTGCGCCTGGCCCGCCAGCTGGAGACCCGCGACGCGCTGCGCGCCGACATCGCGGTGGATGCGCGCCGCCTGCACCGCGAGCTGCGGCCGGTGGCCGACACCATCAACGCCTTCGCGCGGCAGATCCGCCGCCACATCGAGGCCCAGCGCCGCTTCATCGCCGACGCCGCCCACCAGCTGCGCACGCCGCTGGCCATGCAGGCCTCGCAGATCGCCTATGCCCGCCACCGCCGCGCCCACCGCGCCCCGGGCGAGCTGCTGCGCGAGGACATGGACGCGATGTGGCGCGAGATGCAGGCCAGCAACCGGCGCCTGGTGGCGGTGACCAACAAGCTGCTGCTGCTGGCCCAGGCCGAGCACCAGGACGCCGCCACCCAGCGCGAGACGGTGGACCTGGGCGCGGCCGCGCTGCGGGTGGTGGAGGAGCTGGCCACGCTGGCCGAGCGCCGGCAGATCGACCTGGGTTTCGAGGCCCCATCGCAAGCGGTGCCGGTGCAGGCCCAGCCGGCCCTGCTGGATGCGCTGCTGTCCAACCTGGTGGACAACGCGCTGCGCTACAGCCCGGAGGGCGGCCACGTCACCATCGCGGTGGGCCGCGAGGGCGCGCAGGGTCTGTTCACGGTGGACGACGACGGCCCGGGCATCCCGCCCGAGGCGCGCGAGCGGGTGTTCGAGCGCTTCTACCGCCTGGCCGGCGACACCGAGGGCACCGGCCTGGGCCTGGCGATCGTGCGCGAGATCGCCACCGCCTGGGGCGCCGAGGTGCTGCTGGACCGCCCGCCGGGCGCGGACGGCGGGCTGCGCGCGCAGGTGCGGTTTGCGCCTTGCGTCCCCGACAGCGCCTGAACTTCAGACCGACAGTGGCGGCCGGCTGGGCGGGCGCACGCCGGGCACCTGGGGCAGGTAGTCGCGCATCAGCGCGATGAAGGCCCGCAACCGCGCGGGCGGGAAGCGCCCGGGCGGATGCACCAGCGAGATGGGCAGGGCCGGCGCCATCCAGTCCGGCGCCAGCTGCACCAGGCGGCCGGCGGCCAGGTCCTCGGCCACCGCCCAGGTGGAGGCGATGCCCGCCCCCAGCCCGCCACGCACTGCGTTGCACAGGGCGTAGAGGTGGTCGGTGGACAGGCGCGGGCGGATGGCGAAGCGCACCGCCTGGCCACGGCCGGCGGGCGTCAGTTCCACCTCGTCGCGGTAGAAGGTGTTCAGGGCCAGCCAGGGCAGGCGGGCCAGCTCGGCGGGCGTCTGCGGCAGCGGGCCCTCGCCCCACAGCCCCGGCGCGGCCACCACGATGCGCGGCAGCTCGGCCAGGCGGATGGCCACCAGGCCCGGGTCCTCCACCTGGCCGATGCGCACCGCGCAGTCGATGCCCTCAGCAATGAAGTCCGGCAGGCGGTCGTGCAGCAGCCACTCCACCGTGACGGCCGGGTGCTGCTGCAAAAAGGCCACCAGCGGCGGCACCAGCTGCTGCTGGCCGAAGACCGAGGGCACCAGCACCCGCAGGTGGCCACGTGGCGCGTCCTGCACGCCGCGCAGGTCGGCTTCGATGGCGTCCCAGCGCTCCAGCAGGCCCTTGGCGTGCTCGAAGCAGCGCTCGCCATCGCCGGTGAGCTTCATCGCGTGGGTGGAGCGCTGCAGCAGGCGCAGGCCCAGCTGGCGCTCGAGCTGCTGCAGCCGCCGGCTGACCGTGGGCTGGGTGGTGCCCAGCTGCTGGGCCGCGGCCGAGAGGCTGCCGGCCTCGACGATGCGCACAAAGGTCTGCAGCAGGTCCAGGCGGTCGGCACCGGCGGGAGCTTGTTTCATGCGCCTAGCGTATAGCAAATCTGCAATTCAGCCCACTACCGCGTTTTTCATGCATGGAGAGAATTCAACCCATCGCACCGCCCCGTGCGGCGCCCGTCCCCCTCCACTCAGCCTGGAACACCCCATGTCCACCACCACCACCACCCTGAGCTCGGCGCCCCCCCGCCCCGCGCACCCGACCCTGCCCTCCTCCCTGGTGCTGCTGATGGCCACCGGCACCGGCCTGGCCGTCGCCTCCATCTACTACAGCCAGCCGCTGCTGGGCCGCCTGGGCGAGAGCCTGCACGCCAGCACCGGCACCATGGGCCTGGTGCCCACGCTGACCCAGCTGGGCTACGCGCTGGGCATCCTGCTGCTGGCCCCGCTGGGCGACCGGCACGACCGCCGCAACCTGATCACCCTGAAGGCCGCCGGCCTGGCCCTGGCCCTGCTGGCCTGTGGCCTGGCCCCGGGCGTGGGCATGCTGCTGGCCGCCAGCCTGGTGGTGGGCGTGATGGCCACCATGGCGCAGGACATCGTGCCGGCCGCCGCCAGCCTGGCGCACGAAGCGCACCGCGGCCGCGTCGTCGGCACGGTGATGACCGGCCTGCTGCTGGGCATCCTGCTGTCGCGGGTGGCCAGCGGCCTGGTGGCCCAGCAGTTCGGCTGGCGCGCCGTCTACGGCCTGGCGGCGGTGGGTGTGGCCGCCATCGGCGTGGCCAGCTGGCGCGGCCTGCCGCACCTGGCGCCCACCACCACGCTGGGCTATGGCGCGCTGATGCGCTCGCTGACCCAGCTGTGGCAGCGCCACCCGGCCCTGCGCCGCGCGGCCTGGGCCCAGGGCCTGCTGTCGGTGGGCTTCAGCGCCTTCTGGTCCACGCTGGCGGTCATGCTGTTCCAGCGCTACCAGATGGGCAGCGCCACGGCCGGTGCCTTTGGCCTGGCCGGTGCGGCCGGCGCCCTGGCCGCGCCGCTGGCCGGCCGCCTGGCCGACCGCCGCAGCCCCGGCTGGGTGACCCGCCTGGGCACCGGCCTGACCGCCCTGTCCTTTGCCGCCATGGCGCTGGAGCTGTGGCTGCCGGCCCCGGCCTGGTTGCCCCTGCTGGTGCTGGCCACCATCGGCTTCGACTTCGGCGTGCAGGCCACGCTGGTGGCCCACCAGACGCTGATCTACAGCCTGGAGCCGGCCGCCCGCAGCCGCCTGAACGCGGTGCTGCTGACCGCCATGTTCATCGGCATGGCCGCCGGCTCGGCCCTGGGCAGCCAGGCCCTGGCGCACGGCGGCTGGCTGGCGGTGGTGGGCCTGGCGACCGCGGCGGCCACCGCCGCCTGGGTGGTGCGCATGGCCACCCCGCTCCGGCACTGAAGCGCGGCTGGGCAAGCGGCCGGTCGTAAGATCGGCCGCTTCCCTGTTGCCACTCCGCTTGCGGACCTCTCCATGCCTCTGAAGACCTTTGCGCTGCGCCCGCTGATCGCGGCTGGCGCCGTGGCCTGCGGCCTGATCGCCCCCACCTGGGCCCAGACCCCGCCGCCCGCCCCCAGCCAGCCCGTGACCGAGACCTTCCACGGCGTGACCCTGGTGGATCCCTACCGCAACCTCGAGACCCGCTCACCCGAGACCCTGGCGTGGATGCGGGCCCAGGCGGCCTACGCCGCCAAGACGCTGGAGGCCATCCCGGTGCGCCAGCCGCTGCTGCAGCGCATCCAGCAGCTGGCCCAGTCCACCGGCGACGCCGTGGGCCCGGTGCTGCGCATGCCCGGTGAGCGCTACTACTACCTGCAGCGCAAGGCGGGCGAGAACCAGTTCAAGCTGGTGATGCGCAGCGGCCTGGGTGGCGGCGAACAGGTGCTGGTGGACCCGCAGGCCCTGGCCCGTGCGGCCGGCGGCACGCCCCACGCCATCAACTACTTCATGCCGTCCTGGGACGGTCACTACGTGGCCTACGGCATCTCGGTGGGCGGCTCGGAAAACGCCACGCTCTACGTGCTGGACACCACCACCGGCCGCACCGTGGGCGAGCCCATCCCCCGCGTGGTGGAAGAAGGCGTGAGCTGGATGCCGGACAACCAGCGCTTTGCCTACAACCAGCTGCGCGAGCTGCCGCCGGGCACGCCGGACACCGAGACCTATCTGGACAGCACGGTCTTCCTGCAGACGGTGGGCCAGAAGGCGGCCCAGGCGCGGCCGCTGTTCGGCCCGACCGTCAACCGCGACCTGAAGCTGGACCGGCTGGACGTGGCGCAGGTGATCTTCAGCCCGGACAGCGGCTACATGGTGGCCCGCACCACCGACACCACCTCGCCCGAGGGCAAGTTGTTCGCCGCGCCGCTGGCCACGCTGTCGGACCCGTCCATCGCCTGGCAGCGCATCGCCGGGCCCGAGGACAAGATCACCGACGTGGCCCTGCGCGGCAACGAGCTGGTGGTGCGCAGCTACCAGGGCGCGCCGCGCGGCAAGCTGCTGGCCATCCCGCTGGACAACCAGGCCCTGGCCCAGACGCGCACCCTGGTGCCCGAGCCCGCCACCGGCGTGCTGGAAGGCTTCGAGCTGGAGAAGGACGCGGTGCTGACCGAGGAGCGCAACAGCTTCACGCTGCGCGCCGTGCGCTACGACGCCCAGGGGCGGCACGACATCGCCCCCTCGGTGCCGGGCAGCACCCTGATCACCGGCAACCCGGCCCACCTGGGCGGTGACACGCTGGTGGACACCGCCTCCTGGACGGCGCCGCCGCGGCTGCTGCAGGTGGATGCCCATGGCGGCACCCGGGACACCGGCCTGCACCATCAGCAGGCGCCGGCCGGCGTGCCGGAGATCGTGGCCGAGGAGGTCATGGTGCCCAGCCACGACGGGGTGAAGGTGCCGCTGGCCATCCTGCACCGCAAGGACCTGAAGAAGGACGGTCAGGCGCCGACGCTGCTGATCGGCTACGGCGCCTACGGCATCAGCGAGGACGCCCACTTCTCGCCGCGCGACTTCGCCTGGTTCGAGCGCGGCGGCGTGATCGCCATTGCGAATGTGCGCGGGGGCGGCGCCTTCGGCGACCCCTGGCACCGGGCCGGCTTCAAGGCCACCAAGCCCAACACCTGGAAGGACGGCATCGCCGCGGCGAAGTACCTGATCGCCCAGGGCTACACCAATCCCAAGCGCCTGGGCATCTGGGGCACCAGCGCGGGCGGCATCTTCGTGGGCCGCGCGGTGACCGAGGCGCCGGAGCTGTTCGCCGCCGCCATCTTCGATGTGGGCAGCCTGGACACGGTGCGCTCGGAGAACTCCGCCAATGGCGTGACCAACATCTCCGAGTTCGGCACGGTGCAGGACCCGGACGACTTCAAGGCCCTGCTGGCGATGAGCACCTACCAGCACATCGAGAAGGGCGTGGCCTACCCGGCGGTGCTGCTGATCCACGGCATGAACGACCCGCGGGTGGACACCTGGGAGAGCGCCAAGACGGCCGCCAAGCTGCAGGCCAGCACGGGCAGCGGCAAGCCGGTGCTGCTGCGCCTGGACGAGCAGGCCGGCCACGGCATCGGCAGCACGGCCCAGCAGGCCTACACCAAGCAGGCCGACCTGATGGCCTTCCTGCTCTGGCAGTTCGGGATGGCCGGCGCACAGCCCTGAAGGCCCTGGGGCCCGACGGGGCCCTGCCGACTCAGGGCCGGACGCCCTTGGCCGTGTACATGGCCTGGTCGGCCGCGCTCAGCAGCTGGCCCTCTTCCTCGCCATCGGCCGGGAAGTCGGCCAGGCCCACGCTGGGCTGGATGGCCAGCACCCGGCCATCGACCTCGAAGGGGGCCGCAAAGGCCTGGCGGATCTTCTCGGCCGCCGCCCGGTTGCCGGCCAGTCCCTTGGGGGATTCCAGCAGCACGACGAACTCATCGCCGCCCACCCGGGCCACCGTGTCGCTGGCCCGCAGCTGGGCCTTGAGCCGCTCGGCAAAGGCCTGCAGCAGGTGGTCGCCCACCAGGTGGCCGTGGGTGTCGTTGACTTCCTTGAAGCGGTCCAGGTCCAGGTAGAGCACCGAGAGAAAGCTCTCGCCACGCCGCGCCCGGGCCATGGCCAGTCCCAGGCGGTCACGCAGCAGGGCCCGGTTGGGCAGGCCGGTGAGCGTGTCGTGGTAGGACAGGTGGCGCAGCCGGCCGTAGAGCTGCAGGCGCTCGATGGCCGTGGCCAGCTGGGTGCAGATGTACTGCAGCAGCGCCAGATCCTGTTCGCTGCAGCCGGTCTCGTCCCCGTAGCTCTTGAGCACCAGGGCGCCGATGACCCCCTTGGGCGTGGACAGCGGCACGCCGACACGGCACTGCAGCTCGGGATCGCCCCAGGCGTCGGCCTCGGGGTCCACACCGCGGCGCACCACGCAGACCTGGCCGCGCTGGATCACCTCCCGGCAGAAGGCGCTCAGGTTAGCCTGACGCTCCGGACTGACGGGGCCCCGCCGTCGACC
>NZ_BADL01000429.1 GCF_000333615.1 Ideonella sp. B508-1
CATTGCCATCGCGGCCAGCCAGGCTGGCCCCGGCCCACAGCTTCATCACCGGCGAGGCCCTGCGGGCCGCGGCCGAACATCTGGGCCACCGCCTGGCCCTGTGGGTCAAAAGCCCGCTGGGCGACCAGGGCGGCGGGAGCGAGACCGAGCTGGCCCAGGCCCAGGCCTGCATCCTCGCCTCGGACCTGGACCTGGACAGCCCGGCCCCCACGCACGCCCCGGTGCTGCGCATCGATCCCACCGAGGTGCTGGCCGATGCCGAGGGCGCGGTGCGCCGCGCCCTGCAGCTGGCCGGCGCCCTGCCCCCCGGGGCCGCCCCCGCGGCACCGGCCGCCGCGCCAGTGGCCGCCACCCCCGCCGCACCGCTGCGCATCGTGGCCATCACCTCCTGCCCCACCGGCGTGGCCCACACCTTCATGGCCGCCGAGGCGCTGGAACAGGGCGCCAAGGCCCTGGGCCACCGCATCCAGGTGGAGACCCAGGGCTCGGTGGGCGCGCAGAACGCGCTGAGCCCCCAGGCCATCGCCGAGGCCGATCTGATCATCATCGCGGCCGACACCCAGGTGCAGCGCGAGCGCTTCGCCGGCAAGCGCCTGTACGTCACCAGCACCAAGGCCGCCATCCACGACGCGGGCGCGGTCTTCGCCCAGGCCGCGCGCGAGGCCACGCCGTGGTCCGGCGCGGGGCCCGTCTCCGCCACCGCCTCGTCCGCCGCGGCCGCGGCCCCGGCCGCCAGCCGCAGCGGCGCCTACAAGCACCTGATGACCGGCGTGTCCTTCATGCTGCCCTTCGTGGTGGCGGGCGGCCTGCTGATCGCCCTGGCCTTCGCGCTGGGCGGCATCTACGTGTACGACGATGCCCACAAGGGCACGCTGGGCTGGGTGCTGTTCCAGGTCGGCGCCAAGGCCGGCTTCGCGCTGATGCTGCCGGCCCTGGGCGGCTACATCGCCTACTCCATCGCCGACCGGCCGGGCATCGCCCCGGGCATGATCGGCGGCCTGCTGGCCGGCACGGTGGGCGCTGGCTTTCTGGGCGCCATCGCCGCGGGCTTCATCGGCGGCTACAGCGTGCAGGCGCTCAACCGCCACTTGCGCCTGCCCAAGGGGCTGGAGGGCCTGAAGCCGGTGCTGCTGCTGCCCCTGCTGGGCGCGGCCATCACCGGCGTGCTGATGCTGATGGTCATCGGCGAGCCCATGGCCGCGGTGATGGCGGCGCTGACCGGCTGGCTCAAGGGCCTGCAGACCGGCAGTGCGGTGCTGCTGGGCCTGGTGCTGGGCGGCATGATGGCGGTGGACATGGGCGGCCCGGTCAACAAGGCGGCCTATGTGTTCTCGACCACGCTGATCGGCTCGGGCGTGACCGAACCGATGGCCGCGGCCATGGCCGGCGGCATGACGCCGCCGCTGGGCATCGCCCTGGCCTGCTGGCTGTTCCGCAGCCGCTTCCTGGCCGAGGAGCGCGAGGCCGCCAAGGCCACCGCGGTGCTGGGCCTGGCCTTCATCTCCGAAGGCGCCATCCCCTACGTGGCGCGGGACCCGCTGCGCGTCATCCCGGTCTGCGTGCTGGGCTCGGCGGTGGCCGGCGGCCTGAGCATGTTCTGGCACATCGGCCTGCAGGCCCCGCACGGCGGCGTCTTCGTGCTGGCCATTCCCAATGCGGTCAACCATGTGCTGCTGTACGCCGCCGCCATCGCGGCCGGCACGGGGGTCACGGCCCTGGGCCTGGGCCTGGTCAAGCGCGAGGTGGCCGCCCCCAAGGTGGCCTGACCGCGGCCTGAAGCCGCCCGGCGCTCAGGCCGGTGCGGCTTCGGCCGGTGCCTCGGCCTGCACCTCGGCCTGGGCAAAGACCTGGCGGGCCACCGCCAGGCCGTTGAGCGCCGCCGGGAAGCCGGCGTAGACGGCCATCTGCATGATGAGCTCGACGATCTCCTCGCGCCGCACGCCCACGTTGAGCGCCGCGCGGATGTGCACCGCCAGCTGCGGCGCGGCCGTGCCCAGCGCGGTCAGCGCCGCCACCGTGCCGATCTCGCGGGCCCGCAGGTCCAGCCCCGGGCGGCTGTAGATGTCGCCGAAGGGAAACTCGATCAGGTGGCGGGCGAAGTCCGGCGCGATGTCGGCCAGGCTGGCCACCACGGCCTCGCCGGCCGCACCGTCGATCTCCTTCAGGCGGGCCAGGCCGCGTGCGTAGCGGCTGTCCTCAGCGGACGCGGCGGGGGCGTTCACGTTCGGCATGGGGTTCTCCTTCCAGGGGTGGGCACAGGGTGTCGTAATGGGCGATCTTGGTCTGCAGCGCCCGGGCGGCCTGCTGCAGATCACGGATGTGGGCCTGCACGCCGGTCAGGTGCGCGCGCAGCAACTCGCGGCGCGCCGCGGCGGTGGCGTCGCCCTGACTGCGCAGGGCGGCGAAGTGCAGCATGTCGCGGATGGGCATGCCGGTGGCGCGCAGGCGCTGCACAAAGGCCAGCCAGTCCAGGTCGGCCGCGCGGTAGCGGCGCTGGCCGCCGGCGGCGCGGGCCACGGGCGCCAGCAGGCCGATGCGCTCGTAGTAGCGCAAGGTGTCGGCGCTCAGCCCGGTGCGGGCGGCCACCTGCGCGATGGTGAGAAACGAATCCATGGCCAGCATTCTGGAAGTTGGAGTGCGCTCCAGGTCAAGCGCTTTGTGCCCCCCGCCGCGGCCCCATGAAAAAAGGGCCCCGAGGGGCCCTGTGGTTGGTGCACGCCAGCGCGGCCTCAGAACGCCGCCGGCCGCCACTTGAGCAGGCGCTTCTCCAGCGAGGTGAGCAGGAAGTCCGCCAGCAGGGCCACCACCGCCAGCACGATCATCGCCGCGAACACGCCGCTGGCGTTGAAGGCGCCCTGGGCGGTGGAGATCAGGAGGCCGATGCCTTCCTTGGCGCCCAGGAATTCGCCCACCACCGCGCCCACCAGGGCGAAGCCGAAGCTGGTGTGCAGGCTGGCCAGGATCCAGGACATGGCCGAGGGGATGACGACCGCGGTGGTCAGCTGGCGCGGCGAGGCCCCGAGGATCTGCGCATTGGCGATCAGGTACTTGTCGGCCTCGCGCACGCCCTGGAAGGCGTTGCCGAAGACGACGAAGAAGACCATCACCACCGCCAGCGCCACCTTGGAGGCCATGCCCAGGCCCAGGGCGATGACGAAGACCGAGCCCAGCACCACGCGGGGGATGGAGTTGGCGATCTGGATGTAGAGGCTGAAGATGTCCGACAGCAGCTTGTTGCGGCCCAGCAGGATGCCGCAGAACACGCCGGCCACCGAGCCGATCAGGAAGCCCAGCACCGTCTCTTCCAGCGTGACGGCGACCTGGCGCCACAGCGAGCCCTGCGAGGTGCCGTCCCGCACCCACTCGACGATCTGGTCCCAGATCATCGATGGCATCGAGTAGAAGAAGGGGTCGATCCACTTCAGGCGGGCGGCGACTTCCCAGCCGCCCAGCACCACCACCAGCACCGCCACGCGCAGGCCGATGATGAGCCAGCGGCGCTGGCGGATGCGGGCCTGCGCGGCCTCGGATTCACGGGCCAGGGCCTCGTCGCTCAGGGCCGCGGGCAGGGCGGCCGTCAGGGGGGTTGCGGCATTCATTGGATCACCACCTCTTCGCGCAGGTCATCCCAGATGCGCTTGGACAGTTCGACGAAATGCGGGTCGTAGCGGACCTGCGACATGACCCGCGGGCGCGGCAGGTCGATGGAGTAGACGCGCTTGAGCGTGGCCGGGCGGGCCGAGAGCACGAAGACGCGGTCGGCCAGGGCGATGGCCTCTTCCAGGTCGTGGGTGACGAAGACCACCGAGCTGCCGCTGGCCGACCAGAGCTGCAGCAGCTCGTCCTGCATCAGGGTGCGGGTCTGCATGTCCAGGGCCGAGAAGGGCTCGTCCATCAGCAGGATCTCGGGCTGGTTGACGAAGGTCTGCGCCAGCGCCACGCGCTTGCGCATGCCGCCCGAGAGCTGGTGCGGGTAATGCCCGCCGAACTTGCCCAGGCCCACGCGGGTGATCCAGTCCTGGGCGCGGGCGTAGGCCTCGTCCTTGGACGCGCCGCGGAACAGCGGGCCGGCGGCCACGTTGTCCAGCACATTGCGCCAGGGAAAGACCGCGTCGGCCTGGAAGACGAAGCCGATGCGCGGGTCGATGCCGCCCACCGCCTGGCCCATGATGCGCACCTCGCCCACGGTGGGCTTGAGCAGGCCGGTGATCATGTTCAGCGTGGTGGACTTGCCGCAGCCGGTGGGCCCGACGATGGCGATGAACTCGCCGCGGGCCACGGCCATCGAGAAGTCGCGCAGGGCCACGGTGGCGTGGCCGTCGGCCGAGATGTAGCGCAGCGAGACGCCGCGGAACTCGATGGCCGGGGCTGTGCCGGCGGCGACGGCCGGAGCGGCCGTGCGGTCCAGGGTGGCGGTGCTCATTTGGCGGCGTCCACGAAGGCGTTGGTGTAGGTCTTGGCGAGGTCGATGTTCTTGCTCTTGACCAGGGGCTTGTAGCTGGCCAGCACCTTCAGCACCGTCTCCGGGCCACCAGCGGGCATGCGGGCGTCGGTGGTGTACATCGGCAGCGAGGCCTTCAGCGCGGTGACGTAAAGGGCCTTGTCGGCGCCGTAGTAGTCCTTGGGCATCTTCTCGGCGATGTCCTCGGCGCTGTGGGTGTGGATCCAGGCCATGGTGCGGGCGAAGGCGCGTGCCAGCTTGGTGGCCTCGGCCTTGTGGCTGTCGGCCCAGGCGTTCTGCACATACAGGCTGGCCGCGGGGTAGAGGCCACCCAGCGCGGCCTTGCTGCCCTCCTCGGTGCGCAGGTCCACCAGCACCTTGGCCTCGCCGGTCTTGAGCAGCTCGGAGACGGTGGGCTCGGTGGTCATGCCGGCCTGGATGCGGTCCTGCTTGATGGCGGCGATGAAGGTGTTGCCCGCGCCCACCGGCAGCAGGGTGTAGTCCTTGGAGGCCACACCCTGGCGGTCGGCCAGGTAGCGGGTGAGGAAGTCGGTGGAGGAGCCCAGGCCGGTCACGCCCAGGGTCTTGCCCTTGGCGTCGGCCATGGTCTTGAAAGTGGGCGCGGCCTTGGTGGAGACCAGCTCGACCTCGCCAGGCACCTTGCAGAAGACGGCGATGGCTTCGAGCTCCTTGCCCTTGCTCTGCAGGTCGATGGTGTGGTCGTAGAAGCCCACCACGGCCTGCACCGCGCCGGCGATCAGCTGGTTCTCGGCGTCCACGCCAGCGGGCTGCGACTGCAGCTCCACCGTCAGGCCCTCGTCCTTGAAGTAGCCCAGCGACTCGGCCAGCTTGGCCGGCAGGTAGATGATCTTGTTGATGCCGCCCACCATGATGGTGATGGGCTCGGCGGCCTGGGCGCCGGCCAGTGGCGCGAGCGCGCAGGCCGCGACGGCGGCCGCGGACAGCAGGGAACGGACAGGACGAAGGCGCATGAGGTGTCTCCAGAGGGTGTGTCGGATGGCGCCCTGTGCCGGGAGCCTGGGGACCACTGTAGGCAGGGCCGTCTTTCGGCCGGGTTTCATGGCGCGCGCCGAACCCTAGTGGGAAACCCGTAACCCCCAACAGACCCAAGGACTTGGGCCCGCGCCGGTGCATCATGGCAGCCCCCTGCTACCGTGCGCGCGGTCATGAAGCTGCTGCTGATCGAAGACAACACCGAGCTCTCGCACTGGCTGGCCAGCCTGCTGCGCCAGCAGGATTTCATCGTCGACACCGTGGCCGACGGCCAGGCCGCCGACCAGCTGCTGCAGGCCCACCATTACGACCTGGCCATCCTGGACCTGAACCTGCCGGGCCTGTCGGGCAAGGGCGTGCTGCGCCGGCTGCGCGAGCGCCAGAGCGCGCTGCCGGTCATCGTGCTGACCGCCTCGGCCGCGCTGGACCAGAAGGTGGTGTGCCTGGAGATCGGCGCCGACGACTACCTGGTCAAGCCCATCGAGGTGCCCGAGCTGGTGGCCCGCATCAAGGCCCTGATCCGGCGCCTGGTGCCGGGCAAGGCCAACGACATCGTCTGCGGCGACCTGGCCTACGACCTGCCCACCCGCCAGTTCACGCTGGCCGGCCAGGCCCTGACCCTGCCGCCGCGCGAACGCTCGCTGCTGGAGGCCCTGGTGCTGCAGCTGGGCCGCACCGTCAGCAAGCAGGCCCTGCACGACAGCATCTTCGCCCAGGAGGACGAGGCCGGCACCGACGCGGTGGACCTCTATGTGCACCGGCTGCGCCGCCGGCTGGAAGGGCACCGCGCGGCCATCATCACGCTGCGCGGCGTGGGCTATTTGCTGCGCCCGCGCGAGGAGGAATGACGCCCATGCCCGCGCCGGCCGCCGCCCCCAGCCTGCGGCTGCGCCTCTTGGCCTGGCTGCTGCTGCCGCTGTCGCTGTGCGTGGCCGGCTGCGCCTGGCTGGCCTGGCAGGGCGTGGCCACGGTGGCCGACTATGTGCAGGACCACGATCTGCTGGCCTCGGCCAAGGTGCTGTCGGACCGGCTGATCTGGGAGGACAACGACGTGGCCGCCAGCGTGCCGCCCTCGGCCCTGAGCCTGTTCGCCTCGGACGAGCGCGACCGCGTCTACATCAGCGTGACCGACGCCGAGGGCGATCTGCTGGCCGGCTCGCCGGGCTTTCCGCTGCCGCGGCCGCGGCATCTGACGGGCACCGACCGGGCCCAGTGGTACGACGCTTCCTTCGACGGCCAAGCCCTGCGCGCGGTGGTGAC
>NZ_BADL01000428.1 GCF_000333615.1 Ideonella sp. B508-1
AGGTCCAGCTTCCCCGGGCCTGCTGGAAGCGCACCGCGACGAGCTCAGATCCGGCTGAAGTGTGACAAATCACCCGAATATTCCCCACACGGGCACCCGATCTGTGTCTATGCGTATCATCGGCCGCACGACGGGCCCGATGCCTCGCGCCCCGGGGAGAACACAAGAATGGACATGGGACGTTTCCAGGCCATGGTGGATCGCCTGGAGCGGGAAAGCGCGGCCTCACCGGGGGCCTACCGGGTCAAGGTGGCGCTGCTGGCTCTGCTGGGCTTCGGCATCCTGGCGCTGCTGTTGGGCGCCGTCGGCCTGGGTCTGGTGCTGCTGCTGGGTGTGGCCGCGGCCATCGCCTTCAGCGGCGGTGCCGCCCTGCTGCTGCTGTTCAAGCTGGGCAAGCTGCTGATCTTCCTGGCCTGGCCGCTGTGGCTGCTGGTGAGGTCCGCGGTGCGCGCCCTGTTCGTGCGCCTGCCCGCCCCCCAGGGCCGCGAGATCACCCGGGCCGAGGCGCCCGCCCTGTTCGACGCCCTGGACCGCATGCGCCGGCAGATGAAGGGCCCGCGCTTTCACCGGGTGCTGGTGGTCGACAAGGTCAATGCCGCGGTGGTGCAGCGCCCGGCCTTCGGCCTGGTGGGCTGGCCGCGCAACCACCTGCTGCTGGGCCTGCCCCTGCTGGAGGCCCTGTCCCCCGACGAAGCCCTGGCCGTGGTGGCCCACGAGTACGGCCACCTGGCCGGCGCGCACGGCCACTTCAGCGCCTTCATCTACCGGCTGCGCCTGAGCTGGGGCACGGTGCAGGCCTTCACCGACCAGGTGCAGGGCTGGCTGGGCCGCGGGGTGGCGCCCCTGGTGCGCTGGTACGCACCCTACTTCAACGCCTACACCTTCGTGCTGGCCCGGGCCAACGAATACCAGGCCGATGCGGCCAGCGCCGAGCTGGTGGGCCGCGCGCACGCCGCCTCGGCCCTCAAGCGGGTGAACCTGGTGGGCCCGGCCCACGCCGCCTTCCTGCAGACCACGCTGGCCGCGGTGGACCGCGAGCCCGCCCCGCCGCCCGATCTGATGCAGCGCTGGTCCCGCGTGGCCCTGCTGCCCCCGGCCGAGGCCGACGGCCAACGCTGGCTGCGCGACGCCCTGGACCGCAGCGGCCGCTACGACGACACCCACCCCACCCTGCGGGCGCGCCTGCAGGCCCTGGCCCTGCCCGAGGACAGCCTGAACGCCCCGCCCCCGGCGCTGGCCGGCCCCAGCGCCGCCCAGGCCTGGCTGGGCGCGCTGCTGCCCACGCTGCGCGGCGAGCTGGAAAGCGCCTGGGCGCGCGACATCCAGGCCCCCTGGGCCGAGCGCTTTCAGCAGGCCGAACAGGCCCGCCAGCGCCTGGCCGAGCTGAACGGCCGCCCGCTGGCGGACGCGGCCGAGGAGATCGAACGCCTGCGGCTGATGCAGCGGCTGGAACCGGACACCGACCTGCGCGCGGCCCTGGCCGACTTCAACGCCCGCCATGCCAACCATGCCCTGGGCCTGTACCTGGAAGCCTGCGCGCGGCTGGACCTGGCCGACCGCGCCGGCCTGGCGCTGCTGGAGCGGGTGATCGCCCTGGACCCGGAGGCCACCCTGCCCTGCTGCGAGCGGGCCCATGGCTTCCTGAAGCAGGCCCAGGACGGCCACCGGCCCGAGGACGATGCCGCCGCCGAGGCCTGGGCCGAGCGCTGGCGCCAGCGCGACGCGATGGAGCGCGAGCGGGCCGCGCAAATCGATCAGGTCGATCCAAAGGGCACGCTGACCGCTGCCGAGCTGGATGCCGACACACTGGCCCGTCTGCGGGCCCTGGTGCAGCAGGCCCCGGGCCAGCGCTGGGTGCGCCGGGTCTGGCTGGCCCGGCGGGTGATCCCGGCCGATCCCCTGGCCCTGCAGTACCTGCTGGGCGTGGAGCTGAGCTGGTGGGGCCGGCGGCGCGGCAAGCAGTCCGAAGTGGTCCAGGGTCTGGCCCGGCTGGAATGGCCGCTGTCCATCCACATCGTCTCGCTCGAAGGCCGCTTCAAGGCACTGAAGTCCCGCTTCGAGGCCCTGGGCCCCAGCCCCCTCTGACCCCCGTCACACCGCCATGTTCGCCGCCAGCTTCAACAACCGCCGGATCCTGAAATCGGTCGCCACCGTCACCATCGGCGAACAGTCGGTCGAGGTCCATGCCCTGGAGGTGGACCCCAACGGCATCGCCCTGATCGCCACCTTCAACCCCCCCGTGGGCACCGAGATGCTGGTGGCCTTCGTGCTCTCGCGGGCTGGCCGACCGGCCGTGGCCCTGCGGCTGCAGACCCGGGTGACGCACACCATCCTCTCGCGCACCTACAACGGCTTCCGGCTGAACTGCAGCTTCATCGACCCGGACCCGGACTCGCTGCAGGCCCTGCAGCAGTTCATGCACTGAGGCCCGGCCCGCGGCTGGAGCCGCGCAGCACCAGCTGCCCTTCCAGCACCACCTTGCGCGGGGGCCGCTGCGGATCGGCGATGCGTTGGAGCATCAGCTCGGCGGCGGTGCGGCCGATGTCGTAGGTCGGCTGGGCCATGACCGTGACGTCCACCGAGGGCAGCGCCGTCCAGTCGTTGTTGTCGAAGCCGGCCAGGCCGATCTGGCCCGGCGTGCGCAGCCCGGCGCTCTGGATGGCCTGCACCGCCCCCAGCAGCAAGAGGCCGTTGGAGGCCAGCAGCGCATCGGGCCGCTCGGGCCCGGCCAGCAGGGCCGCGGCGGCCTGGGCTCCGGCCTCGCGGGTGGGCGCCACCCGCAGCACCTGCGGCGCCAGGCCCTGCGCCTGCAGGGCCGCCTCGTAGCCGGCCTGGCGCTCCTGGCCGGTGGTGCTGTGCGTGCCCACCAGCAGGGCGATGCGGCGGTAGCCGGCCGCCAGCAGCTGCCCGGTGAGCTGCTGGGCCGCCGCGCGGTTGTCCAGCAGCACCCGGTCCACCGCGGTGTCGGGCAGGGCCCGGTCCACCATCACCACCGGAAAGGGCCAGGCCGCCGGCCGGAAGCGCCGCAGCCCCTCCAGCGTGGGCGAATAGATCACGCCGCTGGCCTGCTCGTCGGCCATCAGCTGCAGGTAGGAGTGCTCCTTGTCCGGGTCCTCGTCGGTGTTGCACAGGATCAGGCGCAGGCCGTGGCGGTAGGCCACGTCCTCCACCGCGCGGCCCACGTCGGTGAAGAAGGGGCTGCGGATGTCCGAGACGATCAGGCCCAGCAGCGAGGCCCGCTGCTGCCGCAGGCGCCGTGCCGCCAGATTGGGCCGGTAGCCCAGCTCGGCAATGGCCTGCTCCACCTGGGCGCGCAGGGCCGGGCGCACCGCCTGCGGCTGGCTCAGCACCCGCGAGACGGTGGTGGTGGACACGCCCGCCCGCGCCGCGACGTCCTTGATGCTGCTCACCGGGGTTCCTTCTTCATGGCGGCTGAATGGTAACGCCGCCCCGGACGAATTGGTATCGATACCCACTCCTGACAAACAAAGGCCCCAAAACAGGGCGATCCGGGCGGTGCCAGAGCGCCGAATCACGCCCCGGGAACTGCTCGTTTTCCCTTGAAATACGGGCCTGTGTTGCATTGCAGCTTGCCCTGCCGAAAATCCGACCCCGATAATTCGTTTATGAAATCGATACCAAATTGGAGACCGCGATGTCGATCCCGGTAGAAGTCCGCCTGGGGGCCGCCCCCCACAACCGCGAAGACGCCGTGCGCGCCGCCGGGGCCGTGCTGGCCCAGGCCGGCCATGTGCACCCGGCCTATGTGGACAGCCTGCTGCAGCGCGAGAAGGTGGCCAACACCTTCCTGGGCCAGGGCGTGGCCATCCCCCACGGCATGATCGAGGACAAGCACCTGGTGCAGCGCACCGGCCTGGCCGTGCTGCAGGTGCCCGCCGGGGTGCGCTGGGGCGACGATGCCAAGCAGGCCCGGCTGGTGGTGGCCATCGCCGCCGCCTCGGACGAGCACATCGCCGTGCTGCGCCGCCTGACCCGCCTGATGCGCGACGAGGCCCTGATGCGCCGCCTGGTCGAGACCAGCGACCCGCAGGACATCGTGCGCGCCCTGACCGCCGAGGACGAGGCCGTGGCCACCGCCGCCCCGGCGCTGGAGGACTTCCCGCTGGGCCGCGAGGTGGCGCTGAACTACCCCAACGGCCTGCACGCCCGCCCGGCCGGCCAGTGGGCCCAGACGGCCCAGCGCTTTGCCGCCCGGGTGCATGTGCGCTGCGGCAGCACCGTGGTGGACGGCAAGAACGTGGCCGCCCTGCTCAGCCTGGGCGCCGGCCGCGGCGCCACGCTGCGCCTGTCGGCCCAGGGCCCGGACGCCGAGGAGGCCCTGCGCGCGCTGCGCGCCGTCATCGTGCGCCTGGGCGACGAGGAGGCCCGCCAGGCCCAGCTGGCCGCCTCGCGCCAAAGCCAGGCCCAGGGCCTGGGCAGCGCGCTGGGCGACTGGCAGCCCACCGCCCGCCAGACCTTCACCGGCATCGCCGCCAGCCCGGGTCTGGTGATCGGCACCCTGGTGCAGGCCGAGGGCGCCGCGCTGGAGGTGGAGGACCGCTTTCGCAGCGCCCCGCTGGAGGCCGAGGCGCTGGAGCGCGCCCTGCAGGCCGCCCTGGCCGAGCTGGAGGCCCTGTCGGCCCAGGCCCGCGCGGCCGGCCGCACCGAGCAGGCCGGCATCTTCCATGCCCACGCCGGGCTGCTGCGCGACGCCGCCCTGCTGCAGGCCGTCAGCCGCGGCATCGTGCAGGGCCACGGCGCGGCCTGGGCCTGGCGCCATGCCCTGGGCGAGCGGGTGGCCGCCCAGCGCGCCCTGCCCGACGCCACGCTGGCCGCCCGCGCGGCCGATCTGCAGGACGCCGGCGAGCGGGTGCTGCGCCAGTTGCTGGGCCTGCCCGCGGCCACGCTGGAAGCCGCCTGGCCGGCCGACGCCATCCTGCTGGCCGACGACCTCTCGCCCTCGGTCACCGCCCAGATCGACCCCAGCCGCGTGCGCGGCTTCTGCACCGCCCGCGGCGGCCCGACCGCCCACACCGCCATCCTGGCCCGGGCGCTGGGCCTGCCGGCGGTGGTGGCCAGTGGGCCGGACCTGCTGGCCGCCGAGGCCGGCACCCCCGCCATCCTGGACGGCTACCGCGGCCGGCTCTATGTGGCGCCCAGCGCCACCGCCCTGATCGAGGCGCGCGACAAGATCGCGCTGCTGGCGCGGCGCCAGGCCGAAGAGGCCCGCACCCGGCTGCTGCCGGCCACCACCACCGATGGCCACACGGTGGAGATCGCCGCCAACGTCAACCGCGCCGACCAGGTGGAGCGCGCGCTGGAGGCCGGCGCCGAGGGCGTGGGCCTGATGCGCACCGAGTTCCTCTTCCTGGAGCGCGACACCGTGCCCGACGAGGAGGCCCAGTACCAGGCCCTGCGCGCCATGGTGGAGGCCCTGGGCGGCCGGCCGCTGGTGGTGCGCACGCTGGACATCGGTGGCGACAAACAGGTGCCCCACCTGCAGCTGCCGGTGGAGGACAACCCCTTCCTGGGCGTGCGCGGCGCCCGCCTGGCCCTGCGCCGCGACGACCTGCTGATGCCCCAGCTGCGCGCGCTCTACCGCGCCGCCCGCCACGGCCCGCTGCAGGTCATGTTCCCGATGATCAGCACCGTCGAGGAGGTGCATGCGCTGCGCCAGCGCATGGCCCAGGTGCGCGAGGAGCTGGACGCCCCCGAGGTGGCGGTGGGCATCATGATCGAGGTGCCCTCGGCCGCCCTGCTGGCCGACCGGCTGGCCGCGCATGTGGACTTCTTCTCCATCGGCACCAACGACCTGACCCAGTACGCGCTGGCGGTGGACCGCCAGCACCCCGAGCTGGCCGGCATGGCCGACAGCCTGCACCCGGCCGTGCTGCGCCTGGTGGAACGCACCGTGGCCGGCGCGCGCCGCCATGGCCGCTGGGTGGGCGTGTGCGGCGGCCTGGCCGGCGAACCGCTGGGCGCGGCCCTGCTGGTGGGCCTGGGGGTGCACGAGCTGTCGATGAGCGTGGGCGACCTGGGCCCCATCAAGGCCCTGCTGCGCCGCCACAGCCTGGCCGAGCTGCAGGCCCTGGCCCAGCGCGCGCTGGACGTGGACAGCGCCGACGAGGTGCGCGCCCTGGGCACCGCACTGCGCGGCGAGGACACGGCCGAGGGAGCCCAGCCATGAACGCCCCCCGCCTCTTCACCATCACCCTGAACCCGGCCATCGACCAGACGGTGCGGCTGGACCGCCTGCTGCCCGGCGAGGTGCACCGCGCCCTGGGCGAGCAGACCGAGGCCGGCGGCAAAGGCATCGGCGTGGCCGCCGTGCTGGCCGCCCTGGGCCGGCCGGTGACCGCCAGCGGCTGGCTGGGCGCGGACAACGACGCCGTCTTCCGCGCCGCCTTTGCCGAGCGCGGCATCAGCGACGGCATGCTGCGCCTGCCCGGGGCCACCCGCACCAACATCAAGCTGGCGGTGGCCGAGCGCGGCGACAGCACCGACATCAACCTGCCCGGCCTGGCCCTGGCCCCGGAGGCCCTGCAGGCCGCCGAGCAGGCGCTGGGCGAGCGCCTGGACGCCGCAATCGCCCCGGGCGACTGGTGCGAGCTGGCCGGCAGCCTGCCCCCGGGCACCGACGCCGGCCTGTGGGAACGCCTGGCCCGGCGCCTGGGCCGCCCGCGGTGCGCAACTCGTCATCGAAACCGGCGGCGCGGTGCTGGGCACGCTGCTGGCCCGGGCTGTCCAACCCGTCCCGCGGCCCCGTGGGTGCCGGGGGCCTTCCTCAAGCCCAACCGGGCCGAAGCTGGAAAAAACTGGTGGCCCGGCCCCTTGCCCA
>NZ_BADL01000427.1 GCF_000333615.1 Ideonella sp. B508-1
CTGGTGGCGCGGCTGCAGGCCATCGAATGGCTGTCCTGGCTGGCCAGCGCCTTCGGCTGGTTGACCGACGCGCTGGACACCCTGCTGGCCTGGGCCCGCGAGCAGGTGAGCGCGCTGTTCGACGGCCTGTTGCGGGGCTTCGATGCGCTCTCGCCCTTCGTGGCCCTGGTGCTGGAGACGGTGCGCAAGCTGATCACCGTGGCGGGCGATCTGATGCAACTGCCGCTGCTGATCCTGGGCGGGCTGTGGCGACGGGTGCCGGCCTGCATCCGCGAGCCCATCGAACGCTTCATCCAAGAACAGGTGCTGGCGCGCATCCCGGTCTTCGGCCAGTTCTTCAGCGACCCCGAGCTCTGGCCCCGCGTACAGGCCACCGCGCTGGGCATCCTGCGCCGCATCTTCGTCGACGGCGACCTGGCCGGCGCGGCCTGGGCCTTCTTCCAGGCGGTGCTGCGGGTGCTGGGTCTGCCGGCCCAGCTGGTGGTGCAGGTGCTGGCCAAGGCCGCACGGGCGATCGGCGACATCCTCACCAACCCGATCGGCTTCCTGCTCAACCTGCTGCGGGCGGCCAAGGCCGGCTTTCTGCTGTTCTTCTCCAACATCGGCACCCACCTGCTGGGCGGCGTCACCGGCTGGCTCTTCGGCCAGCTGCAGGAGGCCGGCATCCGCCCGCCGGCCGACTTCTCGCTGCGGTCCATCCTGGGCTTCGTGCTGGAGGTGCTGGGCCTGACGGTGGAGAACATCTTCCGCCGCCTGGCCGAGCGGGTGGGACCCGAGGTGGTGGCCCGGCTGCGCCGCATGCTGGACCTGGCCACCGGCGTCTGGCGCTTCGTCTCGGTGCTGGCCACCGAGGGCGTGGCCGGTCTGTGGCGCGAGCTGCAGGAGCGGCTGAGCGGGCTGTGGGACCAGGTGCTGCAGGGCGTGAGCGGCTGGATCACCGGCGTGGTCATCGCACGCGCGCAGCGCTGGCTCACCGCCCTGCTGGACCCGACCGGCATCATGGCCGTGGTCAACAGCCTGGTGGCGCTCTACAACGCCATCGAGTCCTTCTTCCAGTACCTGCGCGAGATGCTGGAGATCGTCAGCCGGGTGCTGGACGGCGTGCTGGACATCGCCCGCGGCAGCATCGACACAGCCGCCGGCTTCCTGGAGAACGCGCTGGGCCGCGCCATGCCGGTGGCCATCGGCTTCCTGGCCCACCAGCTGGGCCTGGACGGCCTGGGCCGGCGCATCGCCGAGATGCTCGAGCGGGTGCAGACCCGCGTCAACGCCGCCATCGACTGGCTGATCGAACGCGCGCTGCGGGCCGGCCGCGCGGTGCTGGACCTGGCCCGCCGCGGCGCCGACGCGGTGCGGGGCGCCGTGGGCCGGCTGCGCGACTGGTGGCGCGCCCGCCAGGCCTTCCGCTCGGCCGATGGCCAGGAACACCACGTGTTCATCCAGGGCAGCGGCCGTGGCGCGCAGCTGATGGTGGCCTCCGAGGAAATGACCTATGCCCGCTTCATCGCCCGCCTGAGCGAACGCGCCAATCACGCCTCGGACGCCGACCGCCGCCTGGCCACCCGCCTGGCCGGCGAACTGGACGCAGCCATCCAGGTGGCCGCCAGCGCGCCAGTGGGCGCCGCCAGCGCCACGGCCCCGGCCGCGGTGGACCACGCCGCTGTGATCGATGCCAAGCTGGCCGAGCTGGCCCAGGTGACGGCCCGGCTGATGCCCGCGGGGAAGGCGCGGCCTCCACCCTGCCGGTCTACGGCGGCACCAATGCGGCGGGCT
>NZ_BADL01000426.1 GCF_000333615.1 Ideonella sp. B508-1
TGATCGCCTGGCGGCAGCAGAACACCGCAGGCGGGAGCGCGACGGCCACCGCCGCGGCGCATGCCCCTGCGCCCCCGCCCGCGCCGGCGCCGGCGCCGCCAGCCCCCCCGGCGCCAGGCCCCGCGCCTGCGCCCAAGCCCTGAACCAGAGCCGCCGCCATGCAGACGCTGGCCCGCCTGCCCCCGGTGTCCGCCGCGCGCTCGCCGGCCCTGGCGGCGCTGCGGCCCAAGCTGCGGCTGGGCCACGCCCAGGACGAGGCCGAGCACCAAGCCGACCGCATGGCGGCGCGCGCCCTGGGCCTGGCCGGGCCGGTGGCCCTGCCCGCGGGCGATGCCCAGGCCCAGCGCTGCGCCCTGCGTCAGGTGCTGGGGCACGGCCCGCGGCCGGCCGCAGGACAGACCGGCAGGCCTGCGGCCGACCCACCCGTGCCGCAGGACGAGGACGCCGCCCTGCCCGAGGCCCTGGAGCGCGAGCTCCACACCTTGCAGGCCGGTGGCCAGCCCTTGCCGCCGCCGCTGCGCGCCGAGATGGAAGCCCGTTTCGGCATGGACCTGTCGGGCGTGCGCCTGCACACCGGCGCCCGCGCCGCGCGGCTCAACCAGGCCCTGGGCGCGCACGCCTTCGCACTGGGCGAGCACATCGCCTTTGATGCCGGCCGCTTCCAGCCGGGCGAGCCGGCCGGCCGCTTTCTGCTGGCCCATGAGTTGGCCCATGTGGCGCAGCAGCGCGGCGCGGGTGAGGCCCCGTCCGGCACCACCGCCCACGCGCCGGCCACCGTGCGCGGCGGCTTCTGGGGCGACCTCTACGACAGCGTCTCCGATACCCTGGGCGACATCGCCAACTGGGCCATCGACAAGGTGCGCGAGCTGGGCTGGCGCCTGCTGGAGAGCATCTCGCCCGAGTTCGCGCGCACGGTGCGCGCCATCGTCGACGAGGGCCTGCTGAACTGGCTGGGCCGCCAGGTGGCGCGGGCCTGGGACGGCTTCATCGGCGGCCTGCGGGCCCTGGTGCCCTTCGAGGGCCCGCGCCAGCTGATCACCCTGTTCGATGGCCTGGTGCGGCGGGCCGCCGGCATCGCCGCAGCCCTGGTGGCCGGGCGCTGCGAACCGCTGATGGCCGCCATCGGCGAGCTCAAGACCTTCGTCACCGAGGCCGTGGGCGTGGCCTGGGACAAGCTCAGCGCCTTCCTGCGCCCCATCGGCGAGTTCTTCAGCCGGCTGTGGGCCGACTTCGGCGCGCCGGCCCTGCAGTGGCTGCAGAACTTCGGCGGCGCGGTGTGGGAAGGCATCCAGAGCCTGGGCCGGCGGCTGTGGGACTGGATTCGCCCGGTGCGCGAGGCCGCGGCCCGCGTCTGGAACTGGTTCTCCGAGCTGCTGTTCGGCCCCGCCACCGGTGACGAGACCACCGGCAGTTCCGGCGGCGTGGTGGGCTGGCTCAGCGCCAAGGCGGGCGAGGCCTGGGATTGGGTGCGCGAGCGCACCCGCCCGGTCTGGCAGCCGGTGGCGGCCCTGGCCGAGCGGGTGGCGGCGCTGATCCCGCCGGCCTTTGTGCGGCAGATGGGCGAGCGGGCCCAGCAGCTGGCCGGCGGCCTGGACAGCGCAGCCGCCGGCATGGAC
>NZ_BADL01000425.1 GCF_000333615.1 Ideonella sp. B508-1
ATCCAGCGCGTGCATGCGAGGGGCGAGCTCGACGGCACGCTTTACGGCCATGTGCTGCAGCCCGCCCTCCCGTGGGCGTGGACGGGCTGGGCGACTGGGTTTTCCGGCACCTACTACGTGGACACCGTGACCCACACCTTCAACCCCCAGGGCTACCGCCAGCGCTTCACGCTGCTGCGCAACGCGCTGGGCGACAACCTCGGTGCGCTGCCCGGCCTGGGCGGCGTGCTGGCCGGGGTGCTGTGATGCAAGACGCCCTGCTGCAACAGATCGCCCAGCGGGACGCCCAGCGCCGCGCCTGGGGCAAGTACCGCGGCTTCGTGGTGGACAACCAGGACCCGCAGAAGATGGCCCGCGTGAAGCTGCGGGTGCCGGCCCTGCTGGGCGAGGCCGAGACCGACTGGGCCCTGCCCTGCCTGCCCTGCGGCGGCCTGTCCAACCAGGGCTTCTTCGCCGTGCCCCAGGTGGGCGCCCAGCTGTGGGTGGAATTCGAAGGCGGCAGCCTGGACCACCCGATCTGGACCGGCACCTTCTGGCAGGCCGCGGGCGACATCCCCCCCGAGGTGCAGGATCCACCCACCACCACGCTGCTGCGCAGCCCCCAGGGCCACACCCTGCTGCTGGAGGACAAGTCCGGCGACGAGGACGTGCTGCTGGCCCACCTGGGCGGCGCCCAGCTGGAGATGAACAAGGACGGTAACCTGGCCCTGACCGACCAGGCCGGCGCCACGCTGACGCTGGACGCGAAGAACGGCAAGGTGGTGCTACAGGACGCCAACGGCAACACCCTCACGCTGGACAGCAGCGGCGCCAAGCTGGAAGACGCCAACGGCAACACCGTCGAGATGAGCGCCTCGGGCGTCAAGGTCAGCGCCAGCGCCGTCATCACGCTCGAAGGCAGCCAGGTCGCCCTCGGTGGCTCGGGCGGTGAGCCCGTCATCAAGGGCACCAGCTTCCTCACCCTGTTCGCCACCCACGTGCACCCCACCGCGATGGGGCCCTCGGGGCCGCCCATCCCGCAGGGCGAGATGAGCAGCCTGTCCACCAAGGTGATGACCGCCTGAGCGGCGGCACCGCGACACCCCAGGAGACACCCCATGGCCCGCCGACTGGTCGACCCGCCCTACCTGGCCTTCCCGCTGCACGTGGGCACGGCCGGCCCCGCGCTGGCCGACCGCAGCGCCCACATCCGCCACCAGATCGAGCAGGTGCTGTTCACGCTGCCGGGCGAGCGGGTGTTCCGGCCCGAGTTCGGCGCCGGGGTGAAGGCCCTGGTCTTCGAGCCCAACGACTCGCCGATGTGGCAGCTCACGCGGCGGCGCCTGCTGGCCTCGCTGGCCGAGGCCCTGCAGGGCGAGGTCGACCCGCGCAGCCTGGAGGTCGAGGTGGACGGCACGGACGCCACGCTGCAGATCCGCGTGGCCTACACGCTGGCGGCCATCGGCCACCGCGACAGCCAGACTTTCACCTTGCAGAGCGTCTGACATGGCCCAGGACCCGACCCCCGTCGTGCAGTACGGCCTGGGCTGCTGCCCGGATTGCGGCCAGCGCCAGGTGGACCTGCCGGACCTGCTGCCCGCGCTGGGCGACGACTTCGACTGGGACCAGCGCGACTACGACGGCTTCCGCCTGTTCATGCTGCAGGAGCTGGCTGCGCGCTACCCCGAGCGCAGCCGCTGGACCCCGGCCGATGTGGAGGTGGCCCTGGTGGAGGTGCTGGCCTGCGCGCTGGACCAGCTCTCCGACGCGATGGACCGCGCCGCCGCCGAAGGCTGGCTGGAAACGGCCCGCCAACCCGCCTCGGTGCGCCGCTGGCTGAGCCTGATCGGCGATGACGTGCTGGGCCGGGCCCAGCGCCTGGGCCTGCCGCCCTTCGACGCCCCGCCGGCCGCGGGCGACACCCGCAGCGACGCCCAGCGCTTCGACGCCTGGTGGCTGGACCACCCGGAGAAGATGGACCAGGCCCGGCTGGACGGCCCGCGCGCGGTGCACGACCAGCACCGCATGGTCACGGTGGACGACTACGCCGCCCGCCTGGAGGACCACCCCCTGGTGCTGCGCGCCCACGCCTGGGAGCGCTGGGACGGCAGCTGGACCACCGTGCATGTGGCCGTGGTGCCCTGGGCCCTGCTGGACCTGGACGAGCCCATCGACAAGGGCGTGGCCACCGATGCGCTCAACGACGCGGTCTGGGCCGAGACCGTGGCCTTCCACGCCGAGCTGGGCCTGGCCCTGCCCGCGCGGGCGCTGCGGCCCAGCGTGCGCAGCGTGCTCTACCCCTATCTGGAGGACTGGCGCATGGTGGGCCAGGAGGTGGTGCTGGAACGCGCGGTGGAGGTCGGCATCGTGCTGGGCCTGGCCATCCAGGTGGACCCGGACTACTTCCAGTCCGAGCTGCGCCGCGCGGTGGAACGGGCCCTGGGCACCGGCCCGGGCGGCTTCTTCGCGCCGGGCCGGCTGCGCTTTGGCGAGGACCTCTGGGCCAGCGACCTCTACCAGGTGCTGATGGCCCTGGACGGGGTGCAGAACGTCTGCATCAACCGCTTCAAGCGCCTGGGCGACCGCTACCCCGACGAGGCGGCCAGCGGCCGCATCGCCCTGGAAGGGCTGGAGATCGCTGTCTGCGACAACCTGCCCAACCGGCCACAACGCGGCTTCTACACACTGCGCCTGAACGGCGGACGCAAGGGCTGAGGCCATGACCCCGAACACCCTGCCCCCGGACCTGACCCGCTGGAACCGCGCCGGCCTCTCGCGCTTCGACTACCTGGACGGCCACGGTGCCGCCTGGCTGGAACGGCTGCGCCATGACCTGGCCCAGGCCTTCCCGGGCTGGCCGCTGTGGGCCCAGTTGCCCGCGCCGCCGGCCGACCCGTCCACCGAGACTGAAGACGAGCGCCTGCAGCGCCTGATGGCGCTCTACCAGGCCGACCCCGACGACCTGCTCTGGCAGCTGGTGCGGCAGTTCGCCCGCTCGGCCCATGTGCTGGGCGTGCACCTGGACGCCCAGGCCAACGAGGGCTATCTGCGCACCGCCAGCCAGTGGGACAGCCTGCGCCGCCTGCTGGCCGTGCTGGACGAGGCGCCGCGCCCGCCGGCCTCGGCCGCCACCCCGCTGGCCCTGCTGCTCAAGCCCGGCCAGGCCGGCACCGTGGCCGCCGGCCTGCAGGTGCAGCACCTGCCCGCCAGCGGAGCCCCCTTGGTCTTCGAGACCCTGGCCGACCTGGCCGCCGACGCTGCCTTCAACACCGTCTACGCCCGCGACCGCCTGAGCAATCCCGCACCGCTGGAAGGCAACCACTTGACGCTGGACCGCGGCGTGAGCGACCTCAAAGCCGGCGAACCGATGGTGCTGGAAGACACCGCGCAGAACACCTTGTCGGCCCACCGCATCGAAGGGGTGTTCACCCTGCCGGATGGCCGCAGCCGCATCAGCTTCAGCCCGCCCATCCCCAATAACGCCAAACGGCAGTTCATCACCGGCCGCACCCTGGTCCACCTGCTGCCCAAGGACCGGCTCTCACCCTTGGGGCCCGCCAGTCTGGGCGTCGAGGAGGCTGGCCACAGCCTGCAGCTGGCCGTGCCCTCGGGCACCCTGGCGCCGGGCGATCTGGTGCTGGTGCGCACGGTGGACGACAAGCCCTGCTACCGGCGCATCAAGGCCGTGCACGACGACCGGCTCATCTTCACCCAAGCCCTGGGGGCGCTGCGGCTGAACGGCGCCACGGTGGACCGCCCCGTCACCGTGCCGCTGACCGACATGGGCGAGCGGCCCTATCGCCGCACCATCGACGGCCACGACGCCCTGGTGGTCTACGCGGCCGGGGACTGGTCACGTCTGGCCGGCCTGTGGCTCAGCCATGCCTACCAGCTCAAGCAGAACGGCAAGACCCGCGAGGTCTGGCCCAGCTTCTACTGCCTGCACGCCAAGTACGTGCCGGTCGACACCCGCACCCCCCAGCCGGAAGCAGACGATCGCCCCGGCTACACCGCCATCACCTTCACCTGGAACCCCGACAGCGATGGCGTGCCCGGCGACGCCCGCGTGCTGCCCACCAACCCGCAGACCCTGCTGGCCCCACCGCCCGGTGCGGGCGCCTGGGCGGTGGACAGCTTTCTCAACGCCAGCGATCACGGTCATCTGCAAGCCGCCCTGGTGACCAGCGCGTCCAAGCATGCCGCCGCCGGCGACCTGGCGGTGGTGATGCGCGCCGGCCAGTTGGCCTGGGCCCGCTTGGCCAGCGTGGCCGCCGACCCGGACCGTCCCCAGGCCACGCTGACCGCTGAAGAGACCTGGGAAGACCGCGGCGGTGGCCCCTGGTTCCTCAGCCGCAGCACGGTGTTCGCCCACTTCAAGCTGCAGGCCCGGGTGCAGGATTGGCAAAGCAACACCACCGAACTGTCGGGCTTCTGGCTGGACACCGAAGCGCTGCCTCCGGGCCTGCCACTGCACCGGCGGGTGGTGGTGTCCAGCGGCAGCGCGGCCGTGGCCACCACGGTGGAAGAGATCAGCACCGATGGACAGCGCCTTCGCCTGGCCGATGCGCTGCCCAGCGGCAGCCGGGCGGGCAACCTGGTCCTCTACGCCAATGTGGTGGAGACCGGCCACGGCGTGGCCCGGCCCGAGCGCGTGCTGGGCAGCGGCGACGCCACCCGCAACCTGCAACAGTTCACGCTGGCGGTGGCCGAGGTGAGCTGGGTGGCCGACCCGCTGATGGCCGCGGGCGTGCGCGCCGATCTGCAGCTGAACGTGGCCGGCGAGACCTGGCAGCCCATCGCCAACCTCAAGGACGCCGGCCCGGCCGAGGCCCGCTACCAGGTGCGACTGGACCAGGACGGCTTTCTGAGCCTGCAGTTCGGCGATGGCCGCCACGGCCGGCGCCTGCCCAGCGGCGCCAACAATGTGCGGGTGCGCTACCGCCAGGGCGTGGGCCTGGCGGGCAACCTGCCGCCCGGGTCCCTGGCCCAGCTGGTCAAGCCCCACCCGCTGATCGACGGCCTGGTGCAGGCCCTGCCCAGCAGCGGCGGGGCCGACCGCGAGGCCCCCGAGGACCTGCGCCAGCGCGGCCCCTCCACCCTGCTGGCCCTGGACCGGGCCGTCTCGCTGGACGACTTCGCCCAGCTGGCGCGCGGCCACGCCAGCGTCTGGCAGGCGGCGAGCTTTCGCTTGCCGCCTGGGCGCGGGCGCAGCGAGCGCATCGAGCTGGTGGTGATGGCCGCCGGTGGCGAACCGCCCACGCCGGCCCTGGCGGCCGAGCTGCAGGCCTTCCTGGCCGCCCGCGCCCTGCCCGGCGTGGCCTTGAACGTCAGCGGCGTGCAGACCCAGCGCTTCGGCCTGAACGTCACCGTGCGGGTGCGCAGCGACGCCTTCGACCCCGAGGCCGTCAAGGCCGCCGTGCGCGCCGCGCTGGGCGAGGCCTTCTCGCCGCGCCGACGCGCCCTGGGCCAGCCGCTCTACCGCGGCGAGGTCTACCAGGTGGTCGAGTCGGTGACCGGGGTGGAGAACGCCGACGCACTGATCACCGTGGACGCCGCCACCCGCGCCGCGCTGGACCGGGTGGTCGAGGTGGGCGGCGTGCCCATGGTGGCCACGCCCACCCCGCGCCAGTGCCTGCTGCTGGACACCGCGGCCCTGACCCTGCAACACCAGGAGTACAGCCTGTGAGCACCCCCACCTCCGATCCCCGCTACGCCGAGCTGCTGCGCGCCTGGCTGCCCGCCGTCTGGCGCGAACGCGACGCCGAGACCGCCGACAGCAGCGGCCAGGGCGACCTGGACAAGCTGCTGGGCCCCTTCGGCGGCCTGCTCGATGCCTTCCGGGCCACCATCGCCCAGCGCCGGGTCGACCCCTTTCCCCGATGCCCAAGCCGATGGCCGGCACTGCCAGCCCTGGCTGCTGCCCTACATCGCCGACCTGCTGGACGTGCGCCTCGTGTCGCCCGACGAGGCAGGGCGCCGGGCCGAGCTGGCCTCGGCCGTGGCCTGGCGCCAGCGCAAGGGCACCCGGGTGGCGGTGGAGCAGATCGCCGAGGCGGTGGGCCAGTTCGAGGTGGAGGTGCACGAGGGCTGGAAGCGCGTGGCCCTGACGCCGCGGGTGGACCGCCCCCTGCTGCCCGAAAGCAGCTATGGCGAGGCCCCCGTGCCCGAACCCGCCACACCCGCGCTGCGCGCCGGCCACCCGGGCCTGCCCGCCACCACGCCGGACCTGCGCCAGGGCTCGCGCGCGCTGCGCTGCGCCCCCGACCACCCGGCCGCCCACACCAGCACCTTCGGCGGGCAGAGCGCCAGCTGGTGGCAGGTGCACCGCCACGGCGTGCCCTGCCTGCCCGGCAGCTACCAGGATGTCTCACGCCGCACGGTGGACCTGCGCCGCCCGCCGGGCGATCCCGAGCTGGGCATCGGCCCCTACCATCCGCGCCGCGTGCCGCTGTTCCTGCCGCCGCCCGAGGGCCACTGCTCGGCCCACGCGCTGAGCCTGAACTGGCCGCCGGTGGCCAGTTGGGACAGCTTCACGCACGAGAAGCTGCGCTACCGCCGCGAGGAGGGCTACCGCTGGAACGGCGAGACGGTGGTGCGCCACGTCTGGACCGGGCTGGACGGCGTGCCCATCAAGCTGCGCGGCGTGCTGCAGCTGGACGAGCGCGCGGTCTACCGCTTCGAGAACCTCTGGCTGGACAACCAGCTCAAGGTCAGCCAGGGCGCGGTGGAGCTGGACCACTGCGCCGCCCGCCAGCTGCACATCGGCACCGCCGAGCGCCTGGCCCCGGTGGTGGCGGCCCGCGCCAGCCTGCTGCGCAAGCTGGAGGTCGCCCGCGGCCTGGTGCAGCTGGAGTACGTGACCGTGCTGGAGACCTTGCTGGCCGAGCGCCTGAACGCCAGCGACTGCATCCTGATGCCGCCGCTGCGCAAGGACCTGGCGGACAACGACGTGCCCGGAGCCGGCTGCGTGCGCCACAGCCGCCTCTGGTACCTGCCGCTGGACGCCGACCCGCTGGACCCCGAAAGCCCCAACGATCCGAACTGGCTGGCCCAGGGCCTGCGCTCGGCCCTGTGCGCCATCCGCACGAACTGCACCACCGCCCACCCGGTCTTTCTGAACACCCACTTCGGCCAGCCCGGCTGCGGCGTGCTGCACCCGGCCTCGCCCGCGGCCATCCAGGGCGGGGCGGAGGACGGCGGCGAACTCGGGGCCTACCACGAAGACCGCCATGTGCTGCGCCGCCGCGCCGTGCTCGACAAGCTCGCCGAGGTGCTGCCCGCCGGCACCGAGGCCCTGCTGATCCTCGACCCCACGCTGGCCTGCCTGCCCCCGCAGGGCCATTGAACGCCGCCGCCCCACCGCAGGGAACGAACACCATGACCACCCAGATCTCACGAGACAGCTTCGCCCCGGAACAGCGCTACTCCGGCCTCTACCTGCAACAGGGCCGGATGATCCTGGATGCCGACTGGAACGAGCTCAGCGACCTGCAGAAGAGCCGGCTGGCCGAGGCCCTGCGCGACGCCATCGCCAGCGGGGCGCCGCGCAGCGGCGGCCTGGCCCTGGTGGCCGACGCGGGCGACGGCGGCAAGGTCAAGCTGCAGCCCGGCGTGCTCTATGTGGACGGCGTGCCGGCCTGCTTTCCCGGCAGCGCCCTGACCGTCCTCACGGCCCAGCCCGACTACCCCTGGCACGGGCCCTACCCGGGCAAGAAGCTGGTGCTCTACGCCGATGTGTGGGACCGCCCGGTGACCGCGCTGGAGCGGCCCGAGCTGATGGACCCGGCCCTGCACGGCGCCGACACCGCCACCCGCAGCCAGACCCTGCTGCAGGTGAAATGGTGCGCCAACACCCTGGACCCGCTGGACCCGGCCGTCAACCCGCCGATGGGCAACGGCCTGGCCACGCTGACCCTGCGCAAGATCGACAGCGGCAGCGACCCCTGCAACCCCTGCGCCGCCCAGGTGGCGGTGAACGAGCGCCTGGGCAACTACCTCTTCCGCGTCGAGGTGCACGACGTGGACCCCGCCGCCAAGACGGTGACGCTGAAGTGGTCGCGCGACAACGGCGCCGAAGCCTGCGCCAGCGACGCACCGCCGCCCGGCTTCGACCAGGGCGACTGGGTCTGGGAGTACTTCGACACCGACACCGAGCGCCTGCTGGGCCTGCACCTGAGCGGCACCACGCCCAAGCAACGCGGGCTGATCCGCGAGGCCTGGAACGTGCCCACCGGCGCCGACGAGCCGAAGGCCTTCGCCCGCCAGTGGGACGGCTACGGCATCTTCCGCACCGACACCGGCGCCCTGGTCAAGGGCCGCGACCGCGGCGTGACCCTGGCCGCCGCGGCGGCCGACGACCCGGCCCACGGCAGCTGCTGGGTGGCCGGCAACGACCTGTGGGTCAACCTCGAGAACCTGGCCCTGCGCCTGAGCGTCAAGAGCCGCCAGTTCGTGCCCGGCGACCACTGGCTGGCGGCCATCCGCGAGGCGATGCAGGCCAGTGGCGACGTGGTGCTCAACCAGGCCCCACCGCAGGGCGTGCGCCACCACTTCCTGCGCCTGGGCACCCTGCTGGACGACGGCAGCCTGCAGCCGCCCACCGACGCCGAACGACGGCGCATGGTCTTCCCGCCGCTGAGCGACCTGCGCGCCGCCGACGTGGGCTTCACCGAGCAGTGCAACACCCTGTTCCACGGCGCCCAGAACGTGCAGCAGGCCCTGGACGCCCTGTGCAATCTGGGCGCGCAGAACGTGCACTACACGCCGCCGGCCTGCGCGGTGGAGCCCAGCGTGCGCAGCCTGCTGGGCCTGGCCAACAGCCCCAGCACGGTGGACGTGGTGCTGGACGCCCTGCTGTGCGGTCTGCGCGCCAACGATGTGCCGCTGGACAAGAGCGACGCCGAACTGTGCGCCGACCTGCAATTGCCCAGCGTGGTCAGCGTGCAGGATGCCCTCAAGGCCCTGTGTCTGCGCAGCGGCGGCTGTGAGGTGGCCGTGCGCACCAGCGAACAGCTGATGAGCGCGCTCAAACAGGCCGCCACCGACCAGACCGGCAGCCTGTGGATCAAGCTGTGCGCAGGCAGCTACGTGCTGGAAGGCGACCTGGCCATCTCCGGCCTCACCAGCCTGCGCCTGAGTGGAGAGAGCGCGGCGGCCACGCAGATCACCTTCGCTGGAAGAAGGCTGACCCTGATGGCCCAGGAGATTGTTCTCGAGGGCCTTGGGTGGATCTTCAAGCAGGGCATCGCCCAGCTGAACCTGAGGGCCGCCCGGGTGACGGTGAAGGACTGCACCGGTCTGCGGCAGGCAGATCGGCCCGCCGGGCCGGGGCTGGTACAGGTGTCTTCGCCCGAAGGACAAAGCGCCACTTTGCACTGGAGCGGCAACGACTGGACAGCCTGGGTGCAACCCGACATGAAGATCAGCTGGCAACCGGCCGGCGCCGGAACCAGCGATGCCGAGTTCACCAAGGCCCTGCAAATCCATGTGAAGAACCTGATGCAACAGGCCCCTGCCGAAGTCCAGGGCAAGAGCCTGTCCACGCTGGTGCAAGCCTGGAAGGCGCTGGGAGCCGAGCGCTGGCGTGCGTGGTCAACGTCGATCGCCCAGGCACCGCTGGTTGCGCGCCTGCGATACGTCTCCGACAAGGGGCCCGAGATCGCTTTCCTGAACAATGTCTCGGGTTACCTCAATGGCCAGTTCGGCCCCGATGCGGAACAGAGCGCGCTGAACGATCTCGCCCATCTGGTGGCGGCCGGCCAGCCAGACCATGTGCTGACCCTGGCCAGCACGCAGGTGGGAGGCACCATCCGTGACAGCCGGCTCATGGGGTGGCTGCTGATGCTCAACGGCATCACCAAAGACATCTCGATCACTCCCCCCACCCTGCACGGAAACCAAGGAGGCACAACGATCATCCCGGGCGGCGGCACCCTGCGGATCACAGGCTCCACACTCTGTGGCGTACACAGCGCCCTGCCTCCAGACGCCGTCGACGCCAAGGGCAGACTGACCAGGAGCTTGCCAGGGCTGGGACGCTTGCAACTCGACCAGACCCGCTTCGAGCAGCCCGGCAGCGTCTTCACCGCCAGCACCTGGGTGGCCCAGGGCAACACCTGGGATTTCGACAATGGAGACAAGACCCTGCCCGGCACCGCGCTGTGCGACCGAGCCACCTTCAGCGGCAATGTGTTGGAGGGAGAAACCGACGGCATTCAGATCAGCCTCCCTTGCACGGCCCGCTACATGCAAAGCGGCCTGAACGTGCTGATCGAGCTGAGCCCGCCGCAGTGACCCTCTGACCCGGAGGTCCCCATGAGTCAATTCCAATGGCAACGTCGGCCGGCGCGCGGCCGACCGGCCGGGCGCCCGGGCCGTCCCGGTGCGCTCGCCCCGGCGCCGGACCAGCGCGCCGCCCTGCAGGAAGCCCTGGGCCGCCCGCTGCGGCCGCAGCTGACCCTGGGCACCCCGGACGATGCCCACGAGCGCGAGGCCGAGGCGGTGGCCCGGCAGGTGATGGCCCCAGGCTCCGGCCAGCCCGGCTCGGAGGCCACCGTGCGACGCCAATGCGCGGCCTGCGCCGAGGAGGCCCATGACGAAACGCTGCGGCGGCGTGAGACGCCAGGGACATCCCCTGCGGCCACCACGAGGCTGGCCGGCGCCCAGGCCCAGGCCATCCACGGCCTGCGCGGCCAGGGCCAGCCACTGCCCGCGGGCGAGCGCCGCTTCTTCGAGCCCCGACTGGGGGCGGACCTCTCGCAGGTGCGCCTGCACACCGACACCCCGGCCGCCCGGCTGGCCGGCAGCCTGTCGGCCCGGGCCTTCGCCGTGGGTCAGGACCTGGTCTTCGGCGCCGGCCAGTACCGCCCCGGCACGACGGAAGGGCGCCGCCTGCTGGCCCACGAACTGACCCATGTGGTGCAGCAGGGTCACGGGGCGGGCGAGACGCTGCGCCGCGTCATCGAGCTGCGCCCCCCGGGCCGCGGCGAGGCCTCGGCCTTTGCCCGGGCCGGCGAGTTGGTGGACCGGCTCAACAGCCTGACCCGGGCCCTGCACTACACGCTGGACCGCCGCGTGCTGCGCTGCGAGGTGCTGGACGAGAGCCACCTCAACGAATTCGACCGCCAGATGCAGGCCCTGATCGGCCTGGAAGCCGTGCTGCCGATGCGCCTAATCACCTCGGCCGGCCGGACCGAGGACAACCCCGGCAGCGGCTTCCAGCCGGTGGTGCACGACACCTGGACCCGGGCCTATGTGGACCTGGACGACCTGCTGGCCTCGGATGCCCTGGGCTTCAAGACGCAGATGGTCCACATCCTGACCGAGCGGGCCGAGACCCGGAACTACGCGGCCCGCATCGGCTCGACCACCTTCACCCTGGCCGAGTACGAGCGGGCCCACGGCCGGGCCTACCAGGCCGAGACCCGGGTGCTGCGCGACGAGATCGGCGACAGCACCCTCACCTACCGCTACTCGGAGGAAAAACGGCCGGGCACCTGGCGGG
>NZ_BADL01000424.1 GCF_000333615.1 Ideonella sp. B508-1
GCATCACGCTCAGCTCGGGCGTGGGCTGCCAGCGCCCCACAAACAAGGCTTTGTTGCGCGGCGTGGTCGTCAGGCGGGCCGTGGCGTCGTTGGGGTTGTCCAGGGACGTGAGCACATAGCTGTAGTTGCCGCCCCAGGCCAGGGTGGGGCTGAGCGTGACGCCCAGCGCCAGCTCCAGGCCCCGGTAGGTGCCCTTGCCCACGTTCTGGCTCTGGCTGTAGGTGCTGCCGCCGTAGAGGATGTTGACCGACTGGATGGCGTCCTTGACCTGGCTGTGGAACAGCGTGGCCGTGCCATGCCAGCCCGGGGCCAGATCGTCCTCGATGCCCAGCTCCAGGTTGAGCGCGCGCTCGGGCTTGAGCCACGGGTTGGAGATGGCGCCACCGAAGCGCGAGGAGAAGCGCTCGAACAGGGTGGGAAAGCGGGTGCGATCCGAGGCCGAGAGGTGCAGCTTGCCGCTGGCCCGGTACTGCCACAGCAGGGCCGCCTGGCCGTTGGTGGCGTGGCTGTCGGCCGTGGGCTGGTCGAACAGGCCGGTGCCGCTGGCGTATTCCTGCGCCTCCAGCGTCTTGCGCTGGTCGCGGCTCAGGCCGCCCACCAACTGCCACTCGGGCGCGAAGCGCCAGCTGTCCTCCAGCGCCACGGAGTACACGTCCTCCACCGTGTTCTGCTTGGGTTCGGTGAAGTTGGTGGCATAGGTGGTCTGCCACTCGGTGTGGTCGTCACGCCGCCAGTGCAGCGCGGCCTTGAGCGTCTGCTGCGGCAGCACGGTGGTGCCCAGTTCGGCACTGGCGCCCTTGGCGTTGTCGTCGTAGTGGCTGATCCAGTTCTTCGCGCCGGTCTTGACGGTGTAGGCCAGCAGGTCGTTGACGAAGGCGTTGTAGTAAAGCTTGGTCTTGAGCTCCCAGCCGGATGTCAGCTCGGTGCGGGTGAGCGCATACAGGCTCCAGGTGTCCCACTTGGGCCAGTCCCACCACTGGCTGTCCGCGGCCTCGGTCGAGCCGCTCTGGGACTTCTTGCCACTCTGGGTCACGAAGTTCAGCGAGTATTCGTCCACCGCATTGGGCGTCAGGCCGGCCTTGAGGTTGACCCGCCAGTCGCGCTTGCCGCTGTGGTCGCGGTCCCCGCCATCCTCATAGGCGGTGGGCACGTAGTTGTGCGACAGCGCCCATTGGTCCACCACACGCTGCTCGGCGCTGGCCTGCAGGTAGTAGCTCTCCTGGCGGGTGCCCACATTGGCGTACAGCGTGCTGCCGTTGTACTGGCCCGAGCCG
This sequence comes from Ideonella sp. B508-1, assembly GCF_000333615.1. Classification (GTDB taxonomy): domain Bacteria; phylum Pseudomonadota; class Gammaproteobacteria; order Burkholderiales; family Burkholderiaceae_C; genus Ideonella. Next base: position 1,275 of record NZ_BADL01000424.1, read on the forward strand.
CCCAGCAGCAGCGAAGTGCGTGCCTCGGCCTCGAAGGGCTTGACCGGCTTGCGGGTCACCAGGTTGATGGCACCCCCCATGCCGTCGGGCCCGTTGAGCACCGAGACATAGCCCTTGGAGACCTGGATCTCGGCCAGGTCCGGCGTGAGGAAGCGGTCGAAGTCGATGCGGTTGTCGGCCGGCAGGTAGAGACGGATGCCGTCCATCAGCAGCGGCACCTGCCAGCGGTCGAAGCCGCGCACGCTGATCAAGGCCTCGTTGCGCCGCCCCGAGCCGGCCGTGCTGGCCACACCGGGCACCAGGTTCAGCGCATCGGCCAGGCCGTCCTTGCTGAAGTCCTGCAGTTGCTGGGCGTCCAGCGTGTCGGTGGCCAGCGCGGGGCTGGCGGGCGTCTGGCCCACCACGCTGATCTGGCCCAGCGTGAAGACCGGGGTGGTGGCCTCCTGGGCCGCGGCGTGAAGACCGAAGGTCAGCGCGATGGCCGCGGCCACGGCGTTCAGGATCCTCGGGTGCTGCATGGATCTCTTCCTCTCGTGTGAAGTGTGTGGGGACACCGAGGAATCGCAATATACATACCAATATAACGATCCACACCGCGAAATCACGCCAATGGCCTGCTCGCCCTCGGAAGGACCGGCCTGCTGCCGAGTTCACGACACGCCTGGAAGGCGTCGGCAACGCGACATCCGATCGGCCACGTTGTATTGTTTACAACATAACGAACGCGGATCAAAAGCCAGTCCCGGCTGGCCCGAGGTGACTCAGTGGCTCAGGCCGCGCCGTTTGTCGCGGAAGAAGGTCCAGGCCTCGTCGGCCACCTCCAGGTCGCTGCTCTGGCGACCCACCAACAGGCTGTAGGCCGCCGAGACGCGGTGGGCCACGCTGGGCTCGACATGGCCGCCGCCGTCGATGCGCAGCAGCTCGATCTGCAGGCCGCCGGGCTGGGCGCCCCAGACGGTGCGCTGGGCGCGGGTGGGATCGGCCGGATCGCGGTGGGGCACGGACTCGCTGCGCGCGGGCTCGCCGAACAGGCTGTCACGCTCGCGCCAGCGCATCACCGTGGCCTCGGCACCGATGACCCGGCCGCGCCGGGTTTCGTGTCGCTTGCCCACCGGGCCGCCGTCCCAGGGGACGATGCCATCGGCCGTGCCCCCCACCACCAGCAGCGACAGCGGCGCCTTGATGGACGGGCAGCGGCTGTCGGTGGCCATGGAGGCGCTGACCGCGGCCACACCGGCCAGACGGTCACCCGCTTCCATCGCGTAGCGCAGGGCCATCATGCCGCCGTTGGACATGCCCATCAGGTAGACGCGTGCCGGGTCGGCCCCATGGTGGGCCACGGCCTCGTCGATCAGGGCGCTGATCAGGCCCACATCGTCGGCGGTGGGGTTGGTCTGGGTGTCGCGGCGGCAGTCGTTCCAGCCGGACTTCTGGTCGCCACCGGCCAGGCCGTCGGGCGCGGCCACCAGCAGGCCCTCGCGCTGGCCGATGGCCAGCCACTGCGACAAGGGGGCGGCGGTGCGCTCCAGGCCCAGGGTCTGGGCGGCCGAGCCGCCATGGCCGTGCAGCAGGATGACCAGCGGACGCGGGCCGGCGGGCGCGTGGTCGGGCACGGCCAGCAGCACGCGGCGTGGGCCCTCGGGCCGGGTGAGGGTCAGCGTCTGGGGCGCCGGGGAAGCGGCTGGCGGTGCCGCGGCGGCCAGCGTGGCCACGGCCAGCAGCCACGCACCCAGCAGGCCGCGCGCACCGGTCAGCCCCGTGCGTCCACCCCATCCACGCCCGCGGGCGCCTTCACCAATCCCTTGCCACATGCCTGCTCCGTGCGCCGCCCGGACCTGCTGCCGGCGCCGCCCGGGGCGGCGTCAGTGCGGCGGGCGGCGGTCGCGATGGTACGCGCCCGTGCCGCGGTGCAGCACGGTGTCGCCGGGCTGCAGGGCCCCGGGCTCGAAGGTCTGGGCCCCGGCCACCTGCGCGTACACCGGCCCGAAGTCGACCCGCGCCAGGGCCAGAAGTTCATCCAGGTCCTGCAGCACGAAGTAGCACTCCTGGAAGTCGTCGATGCGGTAGCGGGTGCGCATGACCCGCTCCAGCACGAAGCGCACGCGGTGCGGCGAGGGGTCGTCCAGGCAGAAGCGGCTTTCGCTGTAGGACGAGGCGATGCCCGCGCCGTAGAGCCGCAGGCCCTCGGGCTGCATCACCAGGCCGAACTCCACCGTGTACCAGTAAACCCGCGCCAGCTCGGCCAGCATGCCCAGGCGCTGGGCCCGCAGCCCGCCCACGCCGTAGGCCTGCATGTAGTCGGCCATGACCGGGTTCATCAGCATCGGCACATGGCCGAAGACGTCGTGGAAGACGTCGGGCTCCTGCAGGTAGTCGAGCTGGTCGGCCCGGCGGATGAACTGGCCGGAGGGGAAGCGCCGGTGCGCCAGGTGGTCGAAGAAGACCTCGTCGGGCACCAGGCCAGGCACGGCCACCACCTGCCAGCCGGTGGCCTTCATCAGCACGGCGCTGAGGGCCTCGAAGTCGGGGATGCGGTCGGGGGCGATGGGCAGGGCGTCCAGGCCCTTGAGGAAAGCGTCGCAGGCGCGGCCGGGCAGCAGCCGGCACTGGCGTTCGAACAGGGTGGCCCAAGTGGCGTGTTCGGCCGGGGTGTAGGCCGCCCAGTCCTGGGGGATGGTCCAGTCGGCGGTGTGCGGGCGGCCCGCCTCGCCGGCGGCCAGGCCGTGCAGGGTGGGCGGTTCAGCCACGGCCACAGGATGTTGGGGCTTCATGGCTGGCCCCCGGTCAGCGCGGCATGCACCGCGTCGATGTGGCGGGCCAGGGCCAGGTCCTTGCCGGAGACGCCGCCGGCGTCGTGGGTGGTCAGGCGCACGTCCACACGGTTGTAGACGTTGAACCACTCCGGGTGGTGGTCGTGCCGCTCCGCATGGAGGGCGACCTGGGTCATGAAGCCGAAGGCCTGGTTGAAATCGGCAAAGCGGAGGCTGCGGCGGATGGCCTGGCCCCCCTCTTCCAGCTGCCAGTGCGGCAGTTCTTCCAGGCTCGCGCGCAGGGTAGAGGCATCGAGCTTGTCCATGCCGTCATGCTAGGTCGGCGCCAGCGGCCGCCTCCTCCGGGGGAACCCTGGCGTCTGCGGCCGGGGACCCCGCTCAGTGCGGGCGCAGGCGGTCGAAGGCGGCGGCCATTTCCTCGACCGGCACCTCGTGCACCGCGGCGGCGGCCAGCACGTCCTCGCCGGCCAGCCAGCGCGCCTCGGATTCGGGCGTGTCCAGCGCCAGCAGCAGGCCCTGGTTGAGTTCCACGCTGCCCCAGGGCAGGCCGGCTTCGCGCAGGGCCGATTGCATGGCGTTCTGCACCAGCGCGCGCACCAGGTGGTGGCCGGCGCTGTAGGGCACCTCGTCACGCGCGCCGCGGGCCGCGTCCACGCAGGCCTTGACGTCGTGCGAGGCGTGGCCGCGGCAGGCCAGCGGCCGCACCTGGTAGATGACGCAGACGCCCTGGGCGATGAAGGGGCAGCGCTGGCGGAGACCCACGCGCCGGGCCTCGTCCAGGCCCTCGGTCTGGGTGTTGGCCTCGCGCAGCTGGGCCACCAGATCGATGCCGCGGGCCTGCAGGGCCGGCTGCACCGCGCGCAGAAAGCGGGCCACCAGCATGACCTCGGGCACGGTGGCCGTCACCCGCAGGGTGCAGCAGGTGGCGCAGCCGCGGTGGCAGGCCAGCGGCGGCTCGTCCTCGCACTGGATGGCCACAGTGCCGTGGAAGCTGTCGAAGGCCTGGGCCAGCAGGGCAGGCAGCAGATCGGGTCGGCCCTGGTGCAGCGCCAGCGTGGCGTCGAAGGCCCGGTGCAGATCCTGGTAGAAGTCCTGCGGCCCGCTCGCGGCCGCGTGGGGGGTGCTCATTGACAAGGCTCCGTGCGGACCCCCGTTGGCCCGCCCAAGCCGGCAAGTCTGGTGGCGTGCTCCCCGCCCAGACTTGATCTGGCGCAAGCCCCTGCGGCGGACAGGGCGGGGCTCAGCCCGCCGTGCCGTCCTGGCCGCGGCGGTCGTGCGGCAGGCCTTCGTAGTAGGCCTTCTTCTGCTGGTACATCTGCTTGTCGGCCCGGTGCAGCGCGACCTCCAGCCGCTCGCCCGGGCGGGAGATGGCCACCCCCACCGAGAAGCTGAGTGGCGGGCCGGCGTGGAACTGGTTGTTGATGTCGACCAGGCCCTGGAGCTGGGCGATCAGCGCGTCGGCCGCGGCCTGGTCACCGCCGGGGATCAGCACGGTGAACTCGTCGCCGCCGATGCGGGCCGCCGTGGAGGGCGCCTCGACCGCCTGCCCCAGCACCTCGCCCACGCGGCGCAGCAGGGCGTCGCCCGCGCGGTGGCCCTGCTCGTCGTTGACCTGCTTGAGGCCGTTGAGGTCCAGCAGCAGCAAGGCCACCGGCTGCACGTTCTTGCGCTCCAGGCGGTGAAGTTCGTCGTCGAAGAAGGAGCGGTTGCGCAGCCGGGTCAGCGCGTCGTGCTTGCCCAGGAACTCCAGGTAGGCCTCGGCCTTCTTGCGGGCGGTGATGTCGGTCAGCGAGACCTGCACCAGCGACCAGTCGTGCTCATGGCCGGGCAGGACCGCGAACTGAAGGTGCACATGCAGCGTCTCGCCGTCCAGCGCGTAGTTCACCGTCTCGCGCTGCTGGTAGAGCTTGCCCTCCCAGAGCTCGATGAGCTGCTCGGTGAAGGGCCGGCGCATCTCGTCGCGGAAGATGTCGGACAGGCGGTGCAGCAGTGTGGCCTTGTCCGGCGCGCGGAACAGGGCGAGGGTCTGGCGGTTGATGTCGATGACGCGGATCTCGGCCATGCAGCGCTCGACGAACTCGGGGTGCACGTCGGTGAAGACGCGGAAGTCGCTGATGCCCTGCGCCCGCACCTCGTCGATCAGGCGCTTGACCGCGCTGAAGTCCTCCACCCACAGCGAGACCGGCGAGTGCTCGAACAGGCCCTGGGCGTAGCGTTCGCTGTGCTGGCGGGCCTGCAAGGCCTGCTCGCGGGCGCTGATGTCCTCCAGCGAGAACAGCACCCGGGCCCAGTCCTGTTCATGGCCGGGCAGCACCCGCACCTGCAGCGCCACGTCCAGGCGGCGGCCGTCCAGCGTGTAGTTGACGGTCTGGCTGCTGTAGCTGAGCGCGCCGGCCCAGAGCTGGGCCAGCTCCTCGATGTGGTGGTCCAGCATGTCGTCTCGGAAGACACGGCCCAGCTGGCTCAGCAGTTCGTCCTGGCTGGCCGCGCCGAACAGGTCCAGCGTGCGGCGGTTGACCCGCAGCACACGGATGGCGCGGGTGCAGGCGGCCACGCGCGAGCGGTCGGCCCGCAGCCAGGCGCGCAGGTCGCCCACGCCTTCGGCCCGCCACTGGGCGAACAGGGCGGCCACGCCGCTGAAGTCCTCCAGCCAGAGCGAGACCGGCGCCAGCTCGAACATCAGGGCGTCTTCGGGGGTGGGAACGGTCAGATCGGCAGAGGTCACGGCAAGGCAGCAGCACGGTGCCGCACCGGGTGCGGCGCGGCGGGCCGACAGTCTCGCACGTTCAGGTGAAAGGCCCGTCGCCGTCCAAGGGCAGCCCCATGGCCGCAAAGCCCTGCGGCAGGGTCTGCAGGCTGCGCACGGCCCGGAAGCCCAGGCGGCGGTAGAAGCCCTCGGCCCCGGGGGCTGCCACCAGGCGCAGCAGCGGCCGGTCGGTGCGGCCGTGGCTGGCCCGCCAGGCGGCCTGCACCAGCGCTCGGCCCAGGCCCCGGCCCTGCCAGTCCGGCGCCACATAGAGGCTGCAGAGCTGCCAGTGCTCGCGCACCAGCACCATGCCCACCACCTCGCCCTGCGGGCCACGGGCCAGCAGGTGGCAGCTGACCTGGCCGGTCAGGGTGGCATCCAGCCAGCCATTCAGGTGGTCTTCCGCATGGGCGCGCAGCAGGGCCTGCTGGGCCCGCGTGAGGGCCGGGCTGGCGGCCAGCGCGGTGTCGATCAGCGCCGCCAGGGCGGCCCGGTCGGCCGGCTGCGCCGGCGCCAGCGTCCAGGCGGGGATGAAAGGCGCTGCGTCCGCCAAGGTCAGTACTGGATCTCGAACCAGTCGGGCTCCTGGGCCCGCAGCTGGTCCAGCAGCACCAGCGTGGCAGGCAGCAGGCCGCAGACGGCGTACCAGACGATGTCGCGGCGCTGAGGGTCTCGCTGGCGCAGGGCCTGCAGCAGCGCGCCCCAACCGGTCCAGTCCACCTGGGGCAGACGCAACATGACCACCGGCGGCAGGTGGGCCAGCGTGGTGGCCACGTTGAGCAGGTGGTCCTCAATGGCGGCCAGGGTGTTGGGGCTGGCGAAGAGCTCGTCGGCCCCGCCTTCCAGGGCCACCACGAGCTTGAGCGCCTGCTCCCCGCTGGTGTGCACGATGTCGAACAGGGCCTTGGCGTACATGGGGGCTCCGATCTCAGGACTGGGGGGGCTGCGTGACCGTCAGGCCGCCGCGCAGGGCCTGGTGCACAGCCTGGGCGCGGCGCAGCTGGGCCGCCTCGGCATCCAGACCCGCCACCGGGGTGGCGCGGCAGGCGGCCAGCGCCCGGCGCAGGCGCTCTGCCTTGGGGTAGTCCTGCGGGCGGTGGCCGGGGTAGGCCGCGAAGTCGCAGGTGCACAGCAGCAGCAGGTCTTCGAAACGCTCGGGCTGCCCCAGCGCGTCCAGTCGCTCCAGCAGGGCCGTGATGGCGCCGGCCCGCAGGTCGCTGGCCCGGTGCACCCGCTCCATCTCGTCGATGGCCAGGCGGGCCAGATCCAGCGTGGCCTCGGGCCAGGCCAGGCGGGTCGACAGCTCATCGGCAATGGCGTGGGCCCGTTGCTCGTGCTTGTAGTGGCTGGGCCAGATCTCGCGCGGGCTGCCGGGCTTGCCCAGGGGCACCAGCAGCGCGGCCAGGCGCACGTTCAGCGGCGCGTCGACCCGGGCGGTCTCGCTCAGCAGGGCCAGCAGGTGCTCGCCCACATCCACCGGGGTGGGCAGGTCGCACAGCTCGGGCACACCGAACAGGGCGTCCACTTCGGGCAGCCACAGGCGCAGCACCCCGCCCTCGCGCAAGGCCTGCACGAAATGCCCGGGTTGCGGCGCCATCAGGCCTTCGGCCAGCAGGGCCCAGGCGGACTCCGGGGACAGCGAGCGCAGCGGCTCCGGCTGTGCCACCTGGGCCCAGGCCGCCTGTTCCGAGTCCAGGATGCCGGGGGCGTCCCGGTGCGCCGCCGCCAATGCGAGGCGCCACAACAGCGAGGACCAGGAAGAAGATGTCATGGGGAGGGCCGCCGGACCGGCGCAACGCTTCAGGTGGGACGAAGCGGGCGTGACATGGGCAGGGTCTTCTTCTTGTCGGCTTGGCCACATTCCGCACACCACGGACTCGGGTCGCCCCCCGAGCCATGGTTGACACCCCCACCAAGCAGAAACCGCGCCAGATGAGCGACTGTTCGTGGCCTGGCCGTGTCAAGATGCACACCGAAGGTGCAACACATCCCCCCGATAGAGGAGATCCCCCCTCGGCAGCCCGAGCCTGACGGCACAGACTCGGCCATGGGCCATCCCGGGATGGCCGGTGATCCCGCGGTGGGCCGTCTCGCCCCCGCCCCCGAGACCCTGGCGCTGCGCCCAGCGCCCATGAACCGCATGCCGCGCATCGGACGACGAGCTCTGTTGGCAACCTCCGCCCTGCTGGGCGCAGGCGGCGCCATGGCCTGGTGGCGCTGGCTGGACCGGGACGATTCCCTGGCCCGGGCGCGGCAGGCCGGGGTGCTGCGCGTGGGCTATGCGCTGGAAGCCCCATATGCCCTGCTCAACCCGCTGGGGCAGCCCACCGGAGAATCGCCGGAGGTGGCTCGCGCCATCGCGCAGCACCTCGGGCTGCGCACGGTCTGGATCCTGACCAGCTTCGATCACCTGATCCCGGATCTGCTGGCCGAGCGCTTCGATCTGATCGCCGCCGGCATGTTCATCACCCCGGAACGGGCGGCCCTGGTGCGCTTCTCCCGCCCGACCCTGCGGGTGCGCCCCGGCTGGCTGACGCTGTCGAGCCGGCCGCTGAGCCTGGACTACACGGCCGTCCAACCCAGTGCCAGCTTCCGCATCGCGGTGCTGCAGGGGTCGGCCGAAGAGGCCCTGTTCCAAAAGCGGCAGGCGCCGCAGGCCGGTTTGCTGTCCGTGCCCGATGCCCGCGTCGGCCAGACGGCGGTTCTGCTGGGCCAGGCCAGCGCCCTGGCCCTGTCTCTGCCCGCGGTCCAGGCCATGGCCCTGGCCTCGGAAGGCCGGCTGGCCGCGCAACCGGCCATGGGCCCCGACACACCGACCCAGCAGGTGGCCCTGGCCCTGCGGCGCACCGACACCGGTCTGGCCGACGCGGTCGACCAGGTCCTGGCCAGCTTCCTGGGCAGCCCCGCCCACCTGGACCTGCTGGCCCGCTTCGGCCTGGGACCGGACGACCTCCCGTTTCCCCCATGACCGCGCTCGAATCACCGCCCCCCGTTCCCGCAAGCACCCCGCACGACCAGGCCACCACCTTGGGACGGCGCTGGCTGCTGGCCGCCGCACTGGGGGCGATCGCGGTCATGCTCACCCTGTTGTTGCTGGACCGGGCCCAGCAGGACGAGGCCCACCGCACCACGAACAGCCTGCTGCGCATCAAGCGCGCCACCGACGATCTCTTCCTCGGGGCCATGCACCTGCGCCTGGGCGGATCCCCCGACAGCCCCTGGCAGCAGGAGCAGGGGCGGGCCCTGCTGCGCCAGGCCCAGGAGGAGCTCGCCCCGCTGTCCGAGCTGAGCCACAGCACCGAGGAGACCCGAGCCCTGCAGGCCATCGTCGAGGAGCTGCTGACCATCTGGAACAGCGGCCAGTCGGCCCAGGGCGACCAGGAGCTGCAGGCCCGCCAGCTGATGCACGACCTGAGCACCCGCCTGGACAGGCTGAGCGAGCAGGTGCGCGCGATCGACGCCGAGCGCACCCTGCGGATGCGCCAGATCGGGCTGCTGTCGGTGGCGATGGCGGGCCTGCTCTTCTGCGGTCTGTGCCTGGGCGCCCTGCGCGCCGAGCAGCGGCGCCGCGAGGCTGGACGCGCCCTGGCCCAGAGCGAGAGCCGCATGCGCTCGACCCTGACGACCATGGCCGAGGGGGTGTTCGTCTGCGACGCCCAGGGCCGGGTGCTGGACAGCAACCCCGCGGCCGTCCAGCTGCTGGGCCCGGCGGCCCGGCCGGGGCCGGACTCCATCCTCCTGCACCCTGGCTTCGAGCTCGTGCAGCTGGACGGCAGCCCGCTGCCTGAGGCCGACGACCCGCTGCACGCCGCCCTGCAAAGCGGCCAGGCCCGGCGGGACCAGTTGGTGGGCATCGTCCGCGCCGGCCAGCCCCTGCGCTGGATCAGCACCAACGTCGAGCCCCTGTTCGAGCCCCGGAGCGGGTCGCCCGCGGGCGCCGTGGTGTCGTTCACCGACGTGACCCAGCTGCGCCAGCAGGCCCTGCAGCTCAGGCTCCACCAGACCCATCTGGAGGATCTGGTGGCCCAGCGCACACAGGAGCTCAGCGCCGCGCTGCAGGCCAAGCTGGCGCTCGAGTCCTTTGCCCAGCTGCTGAGCGACCACCAGCCCACCCTGCTGGCCTACTGGACACGCGACCTGCGGCTGGCCTTCGCGAACCGGGCCTTTGCCGAATGGTTCGGCGGCCCGCGCAATGGGCTGATCGGCCGCCACTACGACGAGATCATGGGGCCGTCGATGCGCGAGCAGCAGCAGCGGCAGATCGAACGCACCCTGGCCGGCGACACCGTGCAGGACGAGCTCGACCTCACCCGCCACGATGGCCACCGCGGCCACTTCCTGGTCGTGCGGGTGCCCGACCGCCGCCCCGACATCCCCGATGCCGGCTTCATGGCCGCCTGCACCGACATCACCGAACTGACCCTGGCCCGCCAGCGCGCCGAAAGCCTGGCCGAGGCGCTCAGCCGTGGCGAACAGTTCCTGCGCCGCCTGGCGGACAGCGTGCCCAGCATGATCGCCTACTGGGACCAGAGCCAGTGCTGCCGCTTCGCCAACCAGGCCTATCTGGAATGGATGGGGCGCCCCGCCGAGGCCGTCGTCGGCCACACCATGCGCGAGGTGCTGGGCGAGGACTTCCTGGCCCGCAACCAGGCCTTCATCGACGCGGCCCTGCGCGGCGAACGCCAGGACCTGGAACGCACCCTGACCCGCGCCGATGGCGTGGCGGTGCACACCCTGGGCACCTATGTCCCGCACCGCATGGGCGAGAACGTGCAGGGCTTCATTGTGGTGGTGACCGACGTCTCCCGGCTGAAGCAGACCGAGCAGGAACTCGCGCGGGCCAACCAGGCCCTGGCCCTGCGGGCCGACCAGGCCGAGGCCGCGACCCGCGCCAAGAGCGCCTTTCTGGCCAACATGAGCCACGAGATCCGCACCCCGATGAACGCCATCATCGGCCTGACCCACTTGATCGAGCGCGACCTGCAGGACACCCCTCAGCGCGACCGGCTGCAGCGCATCGATGTGGCGGCGCACCATCTGCTGCAGGTCATCAACGACATCCTGGACCTCTCCAAGATCGAGGCCGGCAAGCTCCAGCTCGAGCAGGTGGACTTCGCGCGCGACGCCCTGATCGCCCGGGTCACCTCGGTGGTGGGAGCCGCCGCCGCCGCCAAGCGGCTCGAGCTGATCGTGGACACGGACCACCTGCCCGCCCAGCTGCGTGGCGACCCGAAGCACCTGGCCCAGGCCCTGATCAACCTGCTGTCCAATGCGGTCAAGTTCACCGAGCAGGGCTGGATCCGGCTGCGCGCCGAGCTGCTGAGCGAGGAGGAGCGCGTGCTGCAGCTGCGCTTCTCGGTCACCGACACCGGCATCGGCATCGGCGCCGCACAGCAGCAGCACCTGTTCGAGGCCTTCGAACAGGCCGACAGCTCCACCACCCGGCGCTATGGCGGCACGGGCCTGGGCCTGGCCCTGACCCGTCACCTGGCCCGTCTGATGGGCGGCGAGGCCGGTGTGGACAGCCGCGAGGGCGAGGGCAGCACCTTCTGGTTCACCGCCCGGCTGGCCCGCGCCAGCACACCGGTGGGACAGCGACCGGCCCTGCCGCAGCAGGCCCTGCGGGCCTTGCTGGTGGACGATCTGGACGAGGCCCGTCAGGCGCTGAGCGCCCAGCTGTCGGTGCTGGGACTGTCGGTGGAGGAAGCCACGAGCGGCCCCCATGCCATCGAGCAGGCGCAGGCGGCACTGCGGGCCGGCACTCCGCACGACGTGCTGCTGGTGGACTGGCGCATGCCCCAGATGGATGGCATTGCGACGCTGCAGGCCCTGCGCCAGCAGCTCCTCGACCGCCTGCCGCCCAGCATCCTGGTCACTGCCTTCGACGAAGACGATGCGCGCACGGCCCTGGCACAGGCTCAGCTGGCGGCCCTGGTGCTGCCCAAGCCGGTCACCCCGTCGACCCTGCACGACACCCTGGCCCAGGCCTTCTGCGCGTCGGACCGCCGGCCCTCGGCCGACCCCGGGCCCGATCGGGCCCATCTGCTGGAGGCACTGCGGCGGCGGGCCCAGGGGCAGACCGTGTTGCTGGCCGAGGACAACGAGGTCAACCAGGAAGTGGCCACCGAGCTGCTGGCCAGCGCGGGGCTGCTGGTGGACCTGGCCGCCACCGGCGCCCAGGCCGTGGAGAAGGCCTTGCGGGGCGGCCACGCCCTGGTGCTGATGGACATGCAGATGCCGGAGATGGACGGGCTGGAAGCCACCCGCCGGATCCGTCAGACCCTGGGCCCCACCCTGCCCATCATCGCCATGACGGCCAACGCCTTCGACGAGGACCGCGACAGCTGCCTGGCCGCGGGCATGGACGACCACCTGGGCAAGCCCGTCGCGCCGGACGAGCTCTACCGGCGACTGCTGCACTGGCTGCCCCCGTTCAAAGACACGACCACCGGCACCGACCCGCAGCCGGCCACGAAGCCGTAACAGAAGGTGAGCCTCTCAGGCTCACCACACGAGCCTGTCAGCCACTGAAGAGACGGCCCATCGAGGACGCTGCATTGCAGCATCTTCAACCTGTCCCCTGAACACAGGACAGATCCCCAAGCAGGGGGGTGACCACAGCGCAGGCCGAGGGACCTAATCTCTGCCTGTCAGCCGGAACGGGCAGAGCGCAGCTCCCACATGCGCCCGAGCCCCCGCAGTTCTTCTGGCGGCATGCAGTACCCACCGTCCCGATCCACCGCGGCACGGCCCCGGGTTCCGGAGGCTCTGCCCATTGCCAGGAGACACAGCATGCCCAGCTACCTGCACCCTGGGGTCTACATGGAAGAGATCCCCAGCGGCGCCAAGCCGATCGAAGGGGTGTCCACCTCGATCGCCGCGCTGATCGGCAGCACCACCGAAGGCCCCATCGGCGAGCCGGTGCTGGTGCACAGCTGGGACGACTACAAGGCCCGGTTCGGCGGCATCCACAGCGAGACCGACGCCCTGGCCATCGCCGCCTTCAACTTCTTCCTCAACGGCGGGCGAGACGCCTACATCGCCCGCCTGGCCGACAACGCCCACACCGCCGCGCTGCCGGCTGGCGCCCTGCCCGGCCGCAGCGGCGGCACCGCCACCACCACCAGCGTGCTGAGCCTGAGCGCCACCAGCGCCGGGGTCTGGGGCAATGCGCTGCGGGTGCATGCCATCCCGGCGGCCAGCGGCGTGCGCTTCAAGCTCGACGTGCTGCTGCACGACAGCGCCAGCAACACCGACAGCCTGCTGGAGAGCTTTGGCACGCTGTCGATGGACAGCTCGGACCCGGCCTACGCCCCCGTGGTGATCAACGGCGGCTCGCGCTATCTGCGGGCCGAGCTGACCACCGACCTCCAGAACAACCCGGCCACCTACTACCTGGCGGGTGAAAGCGTCAGCGACGACCTCTCCGGTCTCGACTGGACCACGGTGCTGCCGACGATGAGCCTGACGCTCAACATCGACAACCTGGGCCCGCAGACCATCACGCTGGGCGCGGCGGCCGACGGCGCCTACAACACCGCCAGCGACGTGACCCAGGCCATCACCGCCAAGGTGCTGGCCCTGGGCAGCGCCTACACCGGCTTCGCCTGCACCTTTGGCGCGGACAACAAGCTGCACCTGGCCTCCGGCAGCAAGACCGCCTTCTCCGCGGTGGTGGTGCGCCCCGGCCCGCTGGCCACCCTGCTGAAGCTGGGCACGACCAACGGTGGCACCGAACTGCACGGCGCCCGCGACGTGGTGCCGCGCGACAACGGGCTGCAGGCCCTCACGCTGGGCAGCGACGGCGACGCCCCCACGGCCGACACCTACGCCAGCTTCTTCACCCGCCTGGCCAAGGTGCGCGACGTCAACATCGTGCTGCTGCCCGGCCAGACGCTGGACCCCAGCGGCGCCGCCAACCCGGTGATCGACCAGGCCATCACCCACTGCGAAAACACGGCCAACCGCATGCTGCTGGTGGACCCGCCGGCCGGCACCGAGCTGGACACCGCCGGCAAGGTGCAGGCCCTGAGCCCGCCCACCTCCACCTACACCGCGCTCTACTACCCCTGGGTGCGCATCGCCAACCCCTTCTACAACCGCGACACCCGGCCCACCGCGCCCACCACACTGCTGGCCGCGCCCTCGGCCTTTGCCGCCGGCATCTGGGCCCGCACCGATGGCACCCGCGGCGTCTGGAAGGCCCCGGCCGGCGTGGAGGCGACCGTGCGCGGCATGGCCGGCCTGGAGTTCCAGGTCGAGGACGGCGAGCAGGACCAGCTCAACCCCGAAGGCGTGAACTGCCTGCGCAAGCTGCCCAGCTACGGCGCGGTGCTGTGGGGCACCCGCACCCTGTCCACCAAGGCCAACCCCGAGTGGCGCTACGTGCCGGTGCGGCGCACCGCGCTCTACATCGAGAGCAGCATCTACAACGGCATCCAGTGGGCGGTGTTCGAGCCCAACGACCACCGGCTCTGGTCCTCGCTGCGCGCCAATGTCGGCGCCTTCATGGACGGCCTGTTCCGGGCCGGCGCCTTCCAGGGCCAGAAGGCCTCGGACGCCTACTTCGTGCGCTGCGGCCTGGGCGACACCATGACCCAGGACGACATCGACCGCGGCATGGTCATCGCCATCGTCGGCTTCGCCCCGCTCAAGCCGGCCGAGTTCGTGATCGTGCGCATCCAGCAGAAGGTGGGCCAGTCCTGAGGGACGCCCCCCCACATGCCCCCGCACGCCCGCTCCGTCAGCCCCCTGGCCCCGTCCTTTCCCTGAGGAGACCCTCCCATGGCCGCTCCGATGTTCCCGGTCAACACGCACCGGCACGATCCCTACCGCACCTTCAAGTTCCAGATCCTCATCGACGGCAAGCCCGTGGCTGGGCTCAAGAAGATGGGCGCGCTCAAGCGCAAGACCGAGGCCATCAAGTGGCGCACCGCCGGTGACCCGAGCAAGGAACGCATCCTGCCCGGCGGCACCAGCTACGAGCCCGTCACGCTGGAGCAGGGCCTGTCGCACGACCCGGTATTCGAGGGCTGGGCCAACCTGGTCAACAACATCGAGGGCGACGCCGCGATGTCGCTGAAGAACTTCCGCAAGGACATCGTCATCAACGTGCTGAACCTGCAGGGCCAGGTCGCGCTGTCCTACAAGCTCTTCCGCGCCTGGGTGTCGGAATACCAGGCCCTGCCCGAGCTGGACGCCGGCGCCATGAACACCGTGGGCATCCAGACCCTCACGCTGCAGCACGAAGGCTGGCAGCGCGACACCGCGGTGGCCGAGCCGGTCGAGAGCTGAGCCCCCGGACCCGATCGCCGCTGACCATGAACGTGCTGGCTGCCCCCACCGACCTCCCGCCGCTGCCCGGCGGGCTGGTCGAGCACGGCCAGCGCCGGCGGGACTGGGCCTTCCATCCGCTCACCGGCGCGCTGGAGCTGGCCCTGGCCGAAGCCGCCGAGACAGCAGAAGACACCCCCGGCGCCGTGACCGCGGTGCTGAGCCAGGCCCTGGCCCGGCTGGCGGGCGAACCGCCCCGGCCCCACCGGGTGGCGGCCCTGTGCCTGGCCGACCGCCAGTTCCTGATGCGCCAGCTCGCCCAGCACCTGGACGAGGACCCCGGCGCACCCGCCCCGCAGTGGCTCAGCAGCCGCTGCCCGGCCTGCGGCGCGCACTTCGACTTCGCGCTGGACCTGGCCGCGCTGCCCGTCACCGAGGCTGGCCCCGGCTACCCCTGGGCCGAACTGGCCGGCGAAGACGGCGTGACGCGGCGCTTTCGCCTGCCGGTGGGCGCCGACCTGTCGGAGCTGGCCCGCCAGCCCGACGACACGGTCGAAGCCTGGCTGCTGCAGCGCCTGGCCGAAGCGCCCGACACCTTGCCCCTGGGCGAGCCCGCGCAGATCGGCGCCTGGGCGGCGCGGGTCGAGGCCGCGCTGGACGCCATCGCGCCAGCCCTGGTGCTGCAGGTGCAGGCCGCCTGCCCCGAATGCGGCACCGCCCATGCGGTGGACCTGGACCCTTACGGCGCCCTGCGCCACCGCCCCGACACCCTGCTGCAGCAGGTGCACCGTCTGGCCTGGCACTACCACTGGTCGGAGGCCGAGATCCTGGCCCTGCCCCGGCCACGCCGCCTGCGCTACCTGCAGCTGATCGACCAGGCCCGGGGCCTGTCGGCCTGAGGGCACGCACCATGGGCCTCTTCCACGACACCCTGCGCGACGCGCGCCGCCCCCTGTCCACCGGCCGGGGCGGCTGGCTGCGCCGCGCGGCCGCCCTGCCCGAGGGCGACACGCCCGAGGAGGCCCCCCTCGAACCGCCTGCCCCGCCCGAGGGCGGCCTGCAGACGGTGTTCCGTTTTCAGAAGGCGGGGGCTGCCGCGGCTGCGGCAGACCTCCGGGAGGCGTCACACCAGAAGGCGGACGGAAAGCCGCCGACTGGCGACCCCTGGTCGGCAGGCACCGAGGTGGGCACACCGAGGTCGTCTGCAATGCATTCCGTGAAGGATGAACAAAGTGAAAGCAACCTGGCAACAGGCATGACCGCACTGCCACGAGAGTCTGATGTGACGGATGCCCGTGCAGGGTCCGCAGTCCACGGTCGCCGGTCGTCTTGGATGTCCGGTCCGAGGTCTGAGGTCTCCCCTGCGTCCACGAGCCTCTCCGACACCGCAGCATCGCCAGTGAAGTCGAGCGGACACGATGTCTCGGACTTGAGCCGGGTTCCGGGTCGGGGCGCCCCTTCTGAATTCATCTCGACATCCGAGGCCCTGCCGGATGCCTCCACCCCGGCGGCACCCGCGCCCGCGCAGGCTTGGCTTGCGGCGCGGCAGCAGCGCACCCGCGCCGCCTGGGCCGAACTGCAGCAGGGGCGGAGTGACCCCCTGCTCGCCGATCGCGCCGATGGCCTGGGCAACATCGACGACGCCACACGCCAGGGGCCGACGGCCATCCCGGCTTGGCCAGATCGCGAGCGCCCCGCCGAGTCCGCATCCACCTCGGCCGCCGTCGCCTCGGCGGCCCGCAGCGCAGCGCCGAGCGCCCCCGCCACGCTGCACATCGGCCGCATCGACATCACGGTGCAGGCCCCTCCACCGGCCGCCCCGGCCCGCAGCCCCGCTCCCGCTGCGGACAGCGCCTACCTGAGCCGCCACTACCTGCGGCGGCTCTGAGACCGAGGACGCGACGATGGCACTCGCCACCTCCCCGCTGTCCCTGGTCTGCAAGGCCTGGCGTGCCCACCTGGACAGCGCGCTCAACGGCCCGGACCGCAGCAAGGTCAACGTGGTGCTGGGCACGCCTGCGGGTGCTGCCAGCGCCGCGGGCGACGGCAGCCCGCACCACCAAGTCAACCTGTTCTTCTATCGCTTCGAGCCCGCCGGCCTCTTCCCCGACACCCTGCCCGGCGACACCGCCTGGGTGCGCGGCTTCTGCCTGGTCACCCCCTTCGCGGTGGGCGAGGACACGGTGGGCGAAGGCGAGAACGACCTGCGCCTGCTGGGCGAGGTGCTGCGCCTGGCCCACGAGCAACCGGTGCTGCAGGTGCCGGTGGACGACACCATCGTGCAGCTGCAGGTCATGCTGCAGCCCCTGGGCCTGGACGCGCTCAACCAGCTCTGGTCCACCCAGGGCGACGCGGTCTACCGCCCCTCGGCCCTGTTCGAGGTCTCGCTGCTGCCCGTCATCCCGGCCCAACCCACCCTGGCCGGCCCCTGGGCCGGCGCCCTGGGCCTGGGCGTGCAAGCGCCCCTGACGGCGGAGGCCGCCACACCCAGCGCCCGCGGCCCCGCCGTGCCGGCCATGGTGCCGGACCTGCGTCAGCCCGACTGGGGCCCCGCCCTGGCCTGGGTGCAGGACGGGCAGTGCGCGCTCAGCCTGGGCTTCGTCGTCGGCAGCCCGGCGCTGGCGGCCTTCACCCCGCAGCTGTGGCTGGCCGGCCAGCCCGGCATGCCGGTGACGCTGCACTGGCAGCACTGGAGCCGCACCCAGGGCTGGACGGACCACCCGAGCGTCACCGAGGCCCGCATCGCCAGCCCCGGCATCTGGCCCGAGCAGGCCGCTGGCGCACCGCTGCTGGCCCTGCCGCTGCCTGACAAGAGCCAGCCCGGCCAGTGGGCCCTGCATGCCGAGCGGCCCTGGGTGCGGCCGGCCGACGGCGCGTTGCTGACGCTGCGCTCCAACCCGCTGCTGATCAGCCTCTCGGCGGCCTGAGCGGAGCCCGACCATGAACGCCCCGCGCCCCGACCTGCCCCTGCTGGCCGTGCTGGACCCGGAATGGCAGCGCCTGGACACACTGGTGGCCTGCCTGTCGCGCCAGCGCGCCGGCCAGACCCTGGGCGACGCCGAGCTGGCCCCGCTGCGCGCCCAGCAGGCCCAGGTGGACGCGCTGCGCGCGCCCGACGGCCCCTGGGCCGCCCTGCTGGGCCACACCCTGGAGCCGGTGGAGTTGGACGCCCTGGTCTGCGCCCTGGCCCCCGAGCTGGAGCCGCGCCTGGGCTGGGCCTTCCAGGGCCTGCAGCCTGGCGCCACCCAGCCCTGGGCCAGCCGCGCCCTGGTGCAGGAGCTGCTGGCCCTGGACGCCAGCCAGGCCGAATGGCTGCGCCGCGCCCTGGCCCCCGAGGCCCCGCTGCGCCGCCTGGGCTGGCTGCGGCTGGAGGCCGACGACCCCTACCAGCCCCTGCGCGCCACGCCGGCCCTGCTGGCCCGGGTCTGCGGCCGGCCGGCCGAGCCCACGCCCCCGCCCGGTGCCAGCCCGGTGCCCGGCCACGCCGGCTGGGACGACCTGGTGCTGCCGGCCAGCCGGCTGGCCATGCTGCAGGAGTTCCTGCTGTGGATCACCCAGCGCGACACCGTGGTGGGCCGCTGGGGCGGCCGGGCCCACGGCGGGCCGGTGGCCCTGTTCGCCGGCCCCTCGGGCACCGGCAAGACCCTGGCCGCCAGCGTCATCGCCAGCGCCCTGGGCTGGCGCCTGTACCGGGTGGACCTGGGCCGCCTGGTCAGCAAGTACGTGGGCGAGACCGAGCAGAACCTCAACCGCCTGTTCGACGCCGCCGAGGGCCAGGCCATGGTGCTGCAGTTCGACGAGGCCGATGCGCTGTTCGCCAAGCGCGGCGAGGTGAAGGAGGCGCGCGACCGCTACGCCAACCTGGAGGTCAGCCACCTGCTGACCCGCATCGAGGCCCACGATGGCCCCTGCATCCTGACCACCAACCTGCGCAAGCAGCTGGACCCGGCCTTCACCCGTCGCTTCCAGATGGTGGTGGAGTTCACCCGGCCCGATGCACCGGCCCGCGCCGCGCTGTGGCGCCGCCTGCTGCCGCCACAAGCCCCGCGCAGCGCCGACCTGGACCCGGTCCTGCTGGGCGAGGCCGTGGCGCTCAGCGGCGGCAGCATCCGCAACGCGGCCCTGCACGCGGCCTTCCTGGCCGCCGCCCAGGGCCAGCCCATCGGCCTGGGCCAGGTGGCGCACGCCGTCTGGCGCGAGCTGGCCAAGGAGGGGCGCGAACTCTCGCCCCAGGACCTGGGCCCGCTGGCCCGCCACCTGCCCCCGGAGCTGCGCGATGAGGCTTGAGATCGACCACCTGGCGCTGCAGCTGCCCGCCGGCTTCGAGGCCCGGGCGCCGCGCATCGCCCGCCTGCTGGGTGAGGCCCTGGCCCGGCCCGAGCACCTGGGCGGCCTGCGCCTGGCGCGCAACGCGGCCCTGCCCGCGCTGCAGCTGCCGCCCCTGGCAGTGCAAACCGGCCACAGCGACGCCGCCATCGCCCAGCGCCTGGCGCAGTCGGTCACGGCCCAGGTGCACAGCGCCCTGGCAGCCTCACCCCTTGCCGGCGGCCCCGCCCGCTGACCCGGAGCCCGCACCATGCCCCTGCTCGCCCCCACCCGCGGCTTCCTGGTCGAGTACGCGCTGGCCCTGCCCCCGCTGGTGCTGGCCTTCGACTTCAACCCGCAGACCCTGACCCGCAACCGCAGCGTCACGCTGACCCTGGGCAGCACCCCGGCCACCCGCGGCGGCTACGACTTCGCCCTGCCCACCGAAACCGCCCGCGTGGCCCAGGGCGTGGCGGTGGAGCCTGAGAGCTTCGACCTGGAGATCCTGCTGGACGCCACCGACCGGCTCAACGACGGCGAACCCATCGCCACCGAGTTCGGCATCCAGCCCGAGCTGGACACGCTGCGCAGCATGGTCGAGCCCAAGACCCAGGGCCCCGGCGGCCTGCAGGTGCTGGCCAGCCTGGGCCTGGGCGGGCAGCGGGCCTTCCAGCGCGCGCAGTGCGCCTCGGTGCTGCTGTGGGTCTGGGGCCGGCACATCCTGCCGGTCTTCCTCAAGAGCATCGAGGTCACCGAATCGGCCCACCTGCCCAACCTGGTGCCCTACCGCGCCACGCTCAAGCTGGGCCTGCAGGTAATCGAGGGCAACAACCCCTTCTACGAGGCCGAGAAGCTGCAGCAGTTCATCGGCTCGGGCCTGAACACCGGCCGCACCGCCGGCGCCGCCATCGGAGGGCTGTTCTGATGTTCCTGAAACACTCCCGCTACCAGGACGCCCGCCGCTTCGAGCCCGCGGCCGACGGCAGCCTGCGCTGCAAGGGCACCCGCGCCCGCGAGATCGGCCCGGCCCCCGGCGTGATCGAGCATGTGGTGCGCGAGGGCGACCGCCTGGATCTGCTCGCCGGCCACTACTACAACGACCCGCGGCTGTGGTGGCGCATCCTGGATGCCAACCCCGACCTGGACGACGCGGCGGTGCTGTCGATGCGCGCCCGCGCCGGCGAGGTCATCCTGATCCCGCGGGCGCGGGACTGAGGGCGGGAACGGAGCCGGCCATGCTGCTCGACTTTCTCTCCGCCAAGGAACGCGCGCCCGCCGAGTGCCTGGTCAAGGTGAACGGCCAGGAGATCACGGCGCTCTACCCCTTTCTGCTGGAGATCACGGTGCAGTGCGGCCGCGCCGAGGCCGCCACCGCCTCCCTCACCTTCGAGACCCGGCGCGACGAGCTGGGCCGCTGGACGGTGCAGGACGCCGAGCTGCTGACGCCCTGGGCCCCGGTGGAGATCCACGCCGCCTTCGGCCACCGCACCGAGGAGGTCATGCGCGGCTACATCCGCGAGGTCAAGCTCGACACGCCGCAGGACGCCGGCGCCACCCAGGTGCGGGTCGAATGCCAGGACGATTCCATCCGCCTGGACCGCGAACACCACCGCAAGACCTGGGGCAGCAGCACCCTGCCCAGCAGCGACCGCCTGCTGCTCATGGAGATCCTCTCCGGCTACGGCCTCTTGCCCCACCCCAAGAACGAAGGTGGGCAGGACCGGCTGGTGGGCATCGCCCAGGACGACACCGACATCAAGTTCCTGAAGTCGCGTGCCGAGTTCAACGGCTACGAGCTGATCTTCCGCGAGGGCCTGGTGTACTTCGGCCCGATGCGGCTGGACGCCGACCCCGCAGACACCTTGCTGATCTATGCCGGCGCGGACACCAACTGCCTGTCGCTGACCGCCCACGTCAACGGCCACCAGGCCGATGCCGTGGCCTACAACTCCCCGGCCGAGAGCGGCAACGGCGTGAGCCCCAACATCGAGGACCATACCCTGACGGTGCTGGGCCTCCAGATGGCCAACAGCCGCGCGGCCGGGGTGGACCTCTTCTTCTGGCAGCTGTCGGCCGAGGTCAGCGCCCACGACCACTGCCTGCAGGACCTGGCGCAGCACAAGGCCAACAAACTCGACATCATCCTCGTGCATACGGACGACGACCTCGACCGCACGTTTTACAGCCATGTGCTGCAGGCCGACCTGCTCGTGGTCATGGACGGGCTGGGCGACTGGCTCTCCGGCACCTACTAGATGTACGCCGTGAC
>NZ_BADL01000423.1 GCF_000333615.1 Ideonella sp. B508-1
GTCCATTGGCTTCGCGCCGGGCGGGCAAGCCCAGGGCCTGCAGGTACAGGGTAATCGCGTCCAGAGGGCCGTTGGTCAGCTCGGGATGGCGGTCGGCCGACCAGGCGGCGCAGGCGGTCTGCACCGGTGGACAGTTGGGCGTGGGGAAGACCGGGGTGGTGATGCCCATGTCGCCCGCCAGCGCGCCGGCCACCTGCTGGCGCACACTGGGCTGGTTGGCCTTCCAGCCGAAACGGCCCAGCACCGCACGGCCGGCCACCGCGTCCCACACCCGGTTGGGCTGGCCGGCCACGCCCTGGCCGGCCCGGCGCTGGGCTTCGGCCAGGGCGAGGATGTCGGCCTCAGGCACGGCTTCGAGCAGGCCCAGACCGAACATGGGCGGTGCCACGCGCACCGAGGTGAGCACCTCCTCCGCCATCGGCCCGAAGGCCAGATGCTGGAAGGACAGGCTGGGGCGGCGCAGGGTGATCACCGTGCCGTCGGCCAGCGTCACCGGCACCGGCGCCCACTGCAGCACCGCCTCGCCCTCGCCCGGCACACCGGGCACGCCCTGTTCGTTGAGCTGGTCGCCGTAGCGGGGCTCGGGCTGCGGGCCGCCGTGGGCGTCCTGCCCCGGCACCGACAGCCGCACCAGCAGCGAACGCATCGGCTCGGCCGGGCTGTCCGGCGGCGGCGCCCCGCCGTTGCGGGCATGACAGGCGGTGCAGGCCGGCCGGTTGTAGGTGGGCCCCAGACCGGCGATGCCCGGGTCCAGCGAGGGTGAGACGACCCAGGTCTGGCGCACCAGGCCGCGGCCCTGGGCCACGCTGGCCTGGGCTTCGGGCGGCACCGCCGCCCAGACGATGCGGCTGTAGGCCTCGCGGTCGGCAACGGCCACGGTGAGCAGGCCGCCGGCCCCGGGGCCAGGGGCCGGCGTCAGCGCCAGCAGGCCACCACAGGCGGCCAGCGCCGCCAGCCCGGCCAGCGCACGACGCAGCTGTTTCATCAGCACATGGCACATGCGCTGCCCCCTCACGCCAGCCCGGCCGCGGGCTCGCGCGCCAGGATCTGCCGGACCGCCTGCAGCCGCGCGTCGCGCTCGGCCGCCCAGTGGGCCAGCAGCACGCCGCGGGCCGGGTCGGGTGCGGGTTCGTCCTGGCCCGGACGGCGCTCGGGCCAGGCAAAGCGCTGGCGCAACGCCGGGTCGGCCTGCTGAGCCTGTGACACCGGCGGGGCGCTGAGCAGGGCCCGGGCCTCGCGCAGTGCCCCGGTGCCGGAACGGGCGGCCTCGGCCCGGTGCAGGGCCGCCCACAGCGCCGCCTGCTCGCCATGGCGCTGCACCAGGGCCAGGTCGAACAGCGCGGCCACCAGACCGCCGCGCTCGCGGGTCAACCCGCCGTCGTAGGCCAGGTTGCCCGGGGCGAAGGGCCGGGCGGGCAGTTCCGGATGGGCGGCATAGAGGCCCGGCCGCACGGGCAGGCGCCGCACGTCCGGGTGCAGCAGCAGGGTCTGGCCTGGCTCGGACAGGCACAGGGCCGCGAAGGCCTGGGCCAGGGCCGGGTGCGGCGCATCGGCCAGCACCCCGATCTGCGCCGGGTTGTAGGCGGTGCGCCGGGGGTAGACAAAGGCCAGCGGCGCGCCGCCGGCGATGGCCTGGTTGGCGAAGAAGTCGATCGTCAGCCGCGCCGCGCGGGCACCACTGACCACCTGGTCCGGCCCGGGGCTGGCGTCGCTGGCGGCGCCGAAGTCGGCATTGGCGCCCAGCGCGGCCAACAGGGCCCAGCCCGCCTCCCAGCCAGGGCCCTGCAGCAGGGCCTCGATCAGCACCGGCGCGAAGCCGATGCGGCCGGGGATGGGGATCTGGATCTGGCCTGCGTAGGCGGGGTGGGCCAGGTCGGCCCAGTCGGTCGGTGCCGGGCGGCCCAGGCGCTGCACCGCCGCCGGGTGGTAGGCGATGCCGTAGCCGGCCAGCTCGAATGCGGCGTAGCGGCCCTGTGGGTCGTCGATGGGCTGGCCGGCCACGGCATGGGCCAGCGCCGGGCCATCCTGGCGGATGGCCTGCAGGGCTGCGAAGCGGCCCTCCGCCGCCAGTGCCGTGAAGTTGCCGGGCGCGGGGGCCCAGTAGACATCCACCTCGCCGCGGCTGCGGCGCAGGTAGGCCAGCGCATCGGCCGACTGGCGCCAGAGGATCTCCACCCGTGCGCCGGGGTGCAGGCGCTCGAACAACGCCTGGTAGCGCACGCTGAGCTCCTCGGCGTAGCTGGTGAGCACGACCACGGTGCCGGTGCCGGCATCGGCGCTGGCGTCGGCCTCGGCGCCCCGGGCCCAGCCGGAGGCCCCGGCCATGCCCGCGGCCAGGCCGCGCAGCCACCCGCGGCGGGTCCATCGGAAAGTGGATGTCATGCGGGATCTCCGATCAGAAGCGCCCGAGGGCGCTCACCACGAAA
>NZ_BADL01000422.1 GCF_000333615.1 Ideonella sp. B508-1
CTCGCTGCAGGTGCACTTCGACCCGGCTCGCCTGCCGCGCGCCGCGCTGCTGCGCATCCTGCAGGAGGAAGAGGCCCGCCTGCCCGCCGTGGACGACATGGCCGTGCCCAGCCGCGTGGTGCACCTGCCGCTGGCCTGGAACGACTCGCAGACCCAGTTGGCGATCGAAAAGTACATGCACTCGGTGCGGCCCGACGCGCCCTGGTGCCCCAGCAACATCGAGTTCATCCGCCGCATCAACGACCTGCCCAGCGCCGAGGCCGTGCAGCAGCTGTTCTTCGACACCCGCTACCTGGTCATGGGCCTGGGCGATGTGTACCTGGGCGCGCCGGTGGCCACGCCGGTGGACCCGCGCCAGCGCCTGGTCACGACCAAGTACAACCCGGCCCGCACCTGGACGCCCGAGAACGCGGTGGGCATCGGCGGGGCCTACCTCTGCGTCTACGGCATGGAAGGCCCCGGCGGCTACCAGTTCGTCGGCCGCACGGTGCAGATGTGGAACCGCTGGCGCCACGGCGAAGGCGCCGCCCCCGAGTTCCGCCAACCCTGGCTGCTGCGCTTCTTCGACCAGTTGCGCTTCTACCCGGTCAGCGAGGCCGAGCTGATGCAGCTGCGGCAGGACTTCCCGCTGGGCCGCGCCCATCTGCGCATCGAGGAGACCACCTTCAGCCTGCGCGACTACCGCGCCTTCCTGGCCCGCGAGGCCGAGAGCATCGCGGCCTTCAAGGCCCGGCAGCAGGCCGCCTTCGAAGCCGAGCGGGAGCGCTGGCGCGCCGCCGGCCAGGCCGAGCATGTGCACGAGGAGGCCCATGCCGCGCCACCGCCGGCCGACGACGACCTGCCCGAGGGCGCCCAGCCGGTGGCCAGCGCCGTGCAGGGCAGCGTCTGGCAGGTGCTGGTCCAGCCCGGTGACACGGTGCAGGCCGGCCAGCCGCTGGTCGTTGTCGAGTCCATGAAGATGGAATTCCCCATCACCGCCCCGCGTGCCGGCACCGTCTGGCGCGTCGCCAGCCAGGAAGGCGGCGCCGTCCAGGCCGGCCAGACCGTGGCCGTGCTGCAGTGAGTTGTTGATCCCCTCGGAGCCACCAGGAGCCCCCATGCCGTCCCGCGACCTCACCCACCAGTCCTTCGACCTGCTCAGCCTGGGTCACGCCCTGCGCCAGGGCGACCTCACCCCGCTCGACGTGGTGGAGGAAGCGCTGCGCCGCATTGGCGACGACCCGCACCGGGCCTGGATCACCGTGCTCGACCGCGCCGACCTGCAGGCCCGCGCCCGGGCCCTGATGGCCGAGGGCCCCGAGGGCAAGCCGCTCTACGGCATGCCCTTTGCCATCAAGGACAACATCGACCTGGCGGGCGTGCCCACCACCGCGGGCTGCCCGGCCTATGCCTACACGCCGGGTGAATCGGCCTTCGTGGTGCAGCGGCTGATCGAGGCCGGCGCCCTCCCGATCGGCAAGACCAACCTGGACCAGTTCGCCACCGGGTTGAACGGCACCCGCTCACCCTACGGCGCCTGCCGCAACAGCTTCGACCCGGCCTATGTGTCGGGTGGCAGCAGCTCGGGCTCGTCGGTGGCGGTGGCCCTGGGGCAGGTCAGCTTCTCGCTGGGCACCGACACCGCGGGCTCCGGCCGCGTGCCAGCCTTCTTCAACCACCTGGTGGGCCTGAAGGCCAGCCTGGGCCTGCTGAGCACGCGCGGCGTGGTGCCGGCCTGCCGCAGCCTGGACGTGGTGTCCATCTTCGCCCTGACGGCGGACGACGCCCACCGGGTCTTCAAGGTGGCCGCGGTGTTCGACCCGGCCGACCCCTATGCCCGCCCCACCGAGCCGCACGGGGTCGACGTGGGGGCGCTGCCCGCACCGCGCATCGGCGTGCCGCGCGCCGACCAGCTCGACTTCTGCGGCAGCGCGGTCGATGCCCAGGCCTTCCAGCAGGCGGTGGCCCATGCGCGCGGCCTGGGTGCCGAGATCGTCGAAATCGACTTCTCCCCCTTCCTGGAAACCGCCCGCCTGCTCTACGGCGGCCCCTGGGTGGCCGAGCGCTACCAGGCCATCCGGGCCTTCATCGACGCCCAGCCGGAAGCCGTCTTCCCGGTGACGCGGGAGATCACGCTGGGCGGCGCCCAGCCCCTGGCGGCCGACGCCTTCGCGGCCCAGTACCGGCTCAAGGCCCTGCAGCGCGAGGCCGCGTGTGTCTGGCAGCAGATCGACGTGCTGCTCACCCCCACCGCGCCGACCCACCCCACCATCGAGGCCATGCTGGCCGAACCCATCCTGCGCAACAGCGAGCTGGGCCTGTACACAAACTTCATGAACCTGCTGGACTGCGCCGCGGTGGCGGTGCCGCTGGGCTTTGTCGACCGGCCCGGCGCCCGCGGCCCCATGCCCTTTGGCGTGACCCTGTGCGCGCCGGCCCACCAGGATGTGCCGCTGCTGCACCTGGCCCGGCGCTGGCAGGCCGCGCTGTCCGGGCCGGCCCGTTTGCTGGGGGCCACGTCCGTGCCGCTGCCCGAGGCCGAGGCCTTGACGCCGGCCGTGCCCTCGGGCCAGGTGCGGGTGGCCGTGTGCGGCGCCCACCTGGCGGGGCAGCCGCTGCACTGGCAGCTGCAGCAACGGAAAGCCCGGCTGGTGGCCCGCACCCACACCGCGCCGGACTACCGCCTCATCGCGCTCGACCCGCAGGGCAGCCCGGTGCTGCGCCCGGGTCTGATCCACGCGCCCGGCCAGCCCGGCACCGGGGCGATCGAGGTGGAGGTGTGGGAGATGCCCGCCCGCCACTTCGGCAGCTTCGTGGCCGGCATCCCCGCCCCGCTGGGCATCGGCAAGACGGTGCTGGCCGACGGCAGCGTGGTGCCCGGCTTCATCTGCGAGCCCGCCGGGCTGGCGGGCAGCACCGACATCACCGCCCATGGCGGCTGGCGGGCCTGGCTGGCCACGCACAGCGCGGCCTGAGCCGCGCCACGCGCAGTCACACAGGCGCGACTCAGTACTTGCCGTAGTTGGCCATCACCCGCTGGGTCAGGAATTCACCCGCGGTGATGGGCGCATGCCGGTGCTGCGGCCCGTCGATCACCACGCCCTGGTTGGCCTGGGCGAAGTAGGCGATGCTGTAGCGCGCGCCCTGGTATTCGTCCGGGCGCGGGTTGCGCACGCGGTGGAAGTTGGACGGCAGGCGGTCGTCGCTCCAGCGCATCAGCATGTCGCCGATGTTGCAGGTGATGACCTCGTCGGCGGGTTCCACCTCGGTCCAGGCCTGGCCTTCGGCCTCCTTGCCCGGCAGCACCTGCAGGCCGCCCTGGCCGCTGCGCTGGAACAGCAGCGTCAGGCAGTTGAAGTCGGTGTGGGCGCCGCCGCGCCACACGCCTTCGGGCAGGGTCTCGCCTTCGGGCACGGCGAAGTAGTGCAGCAGGCGCAGGGTGCTCTGGTAGTCGGGCGCGTCGTAGGCATGGGCACGGGCGAAGAAGTCGCGCGCGAAGCCCAGCTTCTCGGCGAAGCAGGACAGCACCTGCATGGCCAGCGTCCAGCAGCGCTGCTCGAAGTCCAGCGCCGCGGCCTGGAAGCCCGGCAGCTCGGCCTCGCTGGGCCAGAGCTGGGCCATGCGCGGGCGGGTGATCTGGTAGCTCTCCTTCTGGTCCGGCGTGCCGGTGGACGGGCGCACCTGGGCGCGGTATTCCCAGCCGGCGTTCGTGCCCTTGGCCATCGGGTACTGGGCTTTCACGTCCTGCGGCAGGGCGAAGAAGCGGGCCGAATCGGCGAACATCTGGCGCACGCGGGCCACGTCGATGCCGTGGTTCACCAGCTGGAAGAAACCCACCTCCACCGCGGCCGACCAGAGCTGCTCGGTGATCTCGGGGCGGCGCGCCTCGAAGTCGCTCACATCGATGCGGCGCACCTCGCGCGCCTGCAGGCTGCCGGTGCCGCCCATGCGGGCTTCCAGCTTCAGTTCGTCCAGGGTGTCGTTGTTGACTCGATCGTTCATCTCGGTGCTCCTGGGCCCGGGCTGCGGGCCGTGATGGGAGGCACGGTGCCGATCGGCACGTCCACCGCCCCGGGGGGGGCAGGGGGTCGCGTCCACCGGCAGGTGGCCTCTTGAAGTGTTTGGCCGGGGCCCGAAGACCCCTGCCGCTCCAAGAGCAATGACCCGCCGGCACCGCCTCCGGGGAGGACGGTTGCGCGACTGAACGCTTCTACTCTTGACCGGAATCTAGCAGGAACCGGGCCATGGCTTGCAAGGCCCTGCACTGCTGAAAGAGCACTGCGGCAGTGCAGGCGCAAGGCCTGCCGGCACGCTCAGCGCGCCGGCTTGGGGCGCTGCCCCGTGGCGGCGCGCGGCGGGCGGGCCGGCCGGGGCTTCGGTTCGGGCAGGGCGTCGGCCGTGGCGCAGATCAGCTGGGCCAGGCGCTGCCGGTCCTCCAGCTCATCGCTCAGCAGAAAGTGCGGCTTGGCCCCGGGATAGGGAAAGCCGTCCACCGCCGGGTCCAGCAGGGCGCGGCCGGCCTCGGTGGGCTTGAGGAAGCACTGGTTGTCACACAGGAAGGCCACCACCTTGCCGTGCCGGTACAGCGCGTACTCGCCGAACATCTTGCGGTGGGTGATGCCCGGCGTGCCCGCCAGCTGGTCCAGCACGAACTGGAGGAAATCGACATCGGTGGCCATGGCGGCATGCTAAGCCGGCGGCGGCCCCCCGCCTAGAGCGACGCCAGGAAGGCCAGCAGCGCGGCGCGGTCGGCCGCATTGAGCGCACGCACCGCCTCGCGGGCCGGCGCGGCCTCGCCGCCATGCCAGAGCACCGCCTCCAGCGGGTCGCGGGCGCGGCCGTCGTGCAGCAGGCCCACGCGCTCGTCCACCACGGCGCGCAGGCCCAGGCCCCACAAGGGCGAGGTGCGCCACTGGCGGCCGTGGCCAGAAAGTCCGGTCGGCCATCGGCCAGCTGCGCC
>NZ_BADL01000421.1 GCF_000333615.1 Ideonella sp. B508-1
GCTGCTGCAGCAGATGGCCGTGGAACAGGCCGTGCCGGGCGCCCTGGACGAGACCGATCCCGACACCGAGGCGGGGCGCCGCCTGGCCCCGGCCCTGGCCCCCGACGAGACCCAGCTGCTCTACAGCATGGCGGTGCACGGCCGGGCCGAGCTGCCGCTGGCGCCGGATGAATACGCCGGCCTGGCCATGGTGCTGCTGCGCTTTCTGGCCTTCCCTTCGACCGAGGGCGGCGCGGCACGCGGCGCGACGCCGCCGAGTCGCTCCAGCGCGCCGCTGGTGGCCCCGGCGGCCGCCGCCTCCGTGGCCGTGCCGGTGACGGCCCTCCGAGGGGATGCCGCCGCCGCACGCGCCGCAGCGGCCGCGCCCAGCCCCACCGTGGCGCCTGCCGTGCCCGCGCCGGTGGCGCCAACTGTGCCCGCGCCAATGGCGCCGGAGGCGGTCCGCCCCGCGCCGGCCCCGGTGGCCGCTGCTGTGCCCGTGCCGGCCCCGCGTGTGCCGGTGACGCCCGCCACGCCTCCCCAGGCATCGGCCTCCGTGCGGGCCGCGTCCGCACGACCGCAGCCGCCGGTGGCCGCCGACGAGCCGCCGCCCTGGATGGACGAGGCACCGTTCGAAGGTGAGGTGGTGGCCCGGCCCGCGGCCCGCAGCCCCCGCAGCGCCGATCCTGAACCCGAGCCTGCCTCGCTCGGGATTCCGGACGATCCCCAGGACGCCGCGCCCTGGCCCGATGAGGAGATGGCCGCGCCGGCCCCTGCCGTGCCGGCGCGCCGCACGCTGCCCGAGGTGGCGCGCACGCCGCTGGGCGACCGCTGGGCCGAGGCCGTGGCCGGCATGCAGGCCACGGGCAGCCTGGTGGCCCTGGTGCGTGAATTGGCCCTGCAGTCCGAGCTGGTGGCCATCGCGCCGGCTGCCGACGGGCAGGGCGAGCAGTGGCAGTTGCGTGTGGAGCGCGAGCCGCTGCGTGCGCCGCCCCTGGTGGACAAGCTGCAGAAGGCCTTGCAGGCCTGGGCGGCACAGCCCATCCGTCTGCAGGCCGTGGCCGGGGTGGCCCAGGATTCACCGGCCCTGCGCGAGACCGAGCGACTGGCCCGGCGCCAGCGCGAGGCCGAAGAAGTGATCCAATCCGATCCTCTGGTGCAGTCGCTGCTGGCGCAGTTCAGCACGGCGCGCATCGTTCCCGGCTCGATCAAGCCGGTCTGATCTGAACACGTTCTCGAAAGGAAGCTCCCCATGATGAAGGGTCAACTCGCCGGCCTGATGAAGCAGGCCCAGGCCATGCAGGACAACCTCAAGAAGGCCCAGGAAGAGCTGGCGCTGATCGAGGTGGAAGGTCAGTCCGGCGCTGGACTGGTCAAGGTCCTGATGACCTGCAAGAACGACGTCAAGCGCGTGACCATCGACCCCAGCCTGCTGGCCGACGACAAGGACATGCTGGAGGACCTGGTGGCCGCCGCCTTCAACGACGCGGTGCGCCGTGCCGAGCAGACCAGCCAGGAAAAGATGAGCAAGCTGACCGCCGGCCTGCCGCTGCCCCCGGGCATGAAGATGCCGTTCTGACCGGACCAGTGTGTCCCAGACCGCCCTCGAGACCCTGATCGACGCCCTGCACCGCCTGCCGGGCGTGGGTGTGAAGTCGGCCCAGCGCATGGCTTTTCATCTGCTGCAGCACGACCGTCAGGCGGCGGCCGAGCTGGCTCGGGCGCTCGACGGTGCCCTGACGGCGGTGCACCACTGTGCCCGCTGCTACACCTTCACCGAGGGCGAGCTTTGCCCGGTGTGCAGCGATGACGCGCGGGATGCGCGGCAGCTGTGCGTGGTGGAGACACCGGCCGACCAGGCCGCGCTGGAGCGCACCGGCAGCTACCACGGCCTTTATTACGTGCTGATGGGGCGCATGAGCCCGCTCGATGGCGTGGCCTTGTCCGATCTGGGCAGCCAGGGCCTGGTGCAGCGCGCGCTGGATGGCGTGGTGGAGGAGGTGATCCTGGCCACCAGCTTCACGGCCGAGGGCGAGGCCACCGCCCATGTGCTGGCCCAGGGCCTGAAGAGCCGGGGCCTGAAGGTGACCCGGCTGGCCCGTGGCGTGCCCGCGGGCAGCGAGCTGGAGTACGTGGATCTCTCCACGATCGCCCACGCCTTGAACGACCGCCGCTGAAGGGCGGCGGCCTCTACTGGGCCCCTGCGGGATCAGCGCTGGGCGACGCGAACGCTCGACTTGGCCGAGGGCTTGCCGGCGGCGCTGGCCGTCTTGCTCGAACGGGTCTCCACGGCGCGGGTCTTGCGCGACGAGTTCCTGCTGTCCTTCTTGGCGGGGGTGGCATCGGCCACCACCTTGGTGGCGCGCGCATGGGTTTGTGCGCCGCTCTTGCGGGAGGCGCTGGCCGGCGACTTGCCACGGCCGGCTTCCTCGCGATCGTCGTCCGCACGGGCCACGGCCACCGCAGCGGCCTTGGTCGGCAGGTAGACCACATAGCTGCTGCCCGACTTGAAGCGGCCGGACGCCGAGGTCTTGTTCCATTGCGCCACCTGGCTGGCGCTGACCTTGTAGCGGCGGGCCACGTCCGCCACCGATTCGCCCTTGCGGCCGGCCTTGAACCAGACCTTGCGCAGCGGGGGCACATCGGGGGCCAGCGCAATCATGCCGCTGTCAGCCACCTCGGCCGACACATCGGCCATGCGGTTGGCCGAGCGCGGCACCAGCAGCGTGGAGCCTGACTTGACCAGCATCTTGGCCGGGATGCGGTTGACGCGGCGCAGGTCGTCCTCGTCCATGCCCACCATCTTGGCGGCATCGGCCGGGCGCAGGGTGCGGGGGGCGACCCAGGCGGTCCAGCTCGCCAGTTGGCCCTGGTACTGCTGGATGTTCGAGACGAACTTGGCGGCGGCGTCATAGGGCAACAGCACCTGGTCGGTGCCGGCCGCCAGCATCACCGGCTTGTTGACCTGCGGGTTGAGCTGGCGGAACTCCTCCATCGATACGCCGGCCAGCTTGGCGGCCAGGTCCACGTCGATGTCGCGGTCCAGCGGCACGCTCAGGAAGTAGGGGTGGTTCTGCAGCGGCGGCAGGGCCACGGCGAACTGCTCGGGGTGGGCCACGATGTTCTTGATGGCCTGCAGCTTGGGCACGTAGTTGCGGGTCTCCACCGGCATGCGCAGGCTGTCGTAGTCGGTGGGCAGACCGGCCGCCTCGTTGCGCTTGATGGCCTTCTGCACGCTGCCTTCACCCCAGTTGTAGGCGGCCAAGGCGAGTTGCCAGTCGTTGAACATGCCGTAGAGCTTTTGCAGGTAATCCAGCGCGGCCCGGGTCGATGCGAGCACATCGCGCCGGTCGTCGCGGAACACGTTCTGCTTGAGCGCGAAGGTCTTGCCGGTGGCCGGCACGAACTGCCACATGCCCGAGGCCTGGGCGGTGGAGACGGCGTGCGGGTTGAACGCGCTTTCGACAAAGGGCAGCAGCGCCAGCTCGGTGGGCATGTGGCGCTTCTGGATCTCCGAGACGACGTGGTAGAGGTAACGGCTGCCGCGGTCCACCATGCGCTGGATGTAGTCCGGCTTGCTGGCGTAGAACTGTTCCTGCTTGTGAACCAGGTCGTTGTCCAGGTCGGGCATGCCGAAGCCGGCCCGGATGCGCACCCAGAGGTCCTCTTGGGCGGCGGCCGACTGGGTGTCGACGGGTTGGTCGGCATTCAGCGGGTCCACCGGCACCGGGGCGGAGGCCGCCTGGCCGCTCGCCAGCGCCGCCAGCGGGGCGCCCTTGCGGTCGGGGGCCTGCGCCGGGCTGAGGTCAGCCAGCGGCGGCGGCATCCCGGCGCTGCCGCTCAGGCTGGCCGATGGGGTGTTGCTCTCGGGGTTCGAGGTCGTTGTCGCGCATCCGGATAGAAGGGCGGCCAGCACGGCCACGAAGCTGAGGGCTTGTCTCATCGGTAGGTGTTCTTCCAGCCGCGCAAGGCGGCAAAGACGGAAATCTCGTCGTGGACGGAAGGGTCCTGCGAGCGCGCGCTCGCGATGACCCCGGGCTGCGAGCAGCGGAGGAAGGGATTGATCTCCCGCTCCACCGAGAGGGTTCCGGGCAGGGTGGGCAGGCCCTGCTCGCGCAGCGACTGACAGTGTCTGGCGAAGCGCTGAAGTTCCCCATTGTCCGGCTCGACCTGCAAGGCGAACTTGAGGTTGCTCAGCGTGTACTCGTGGGCGCAGCAGACCCGTGTGGCGCCCGGCAGGGCGGCGATGCGGGCCAGCGAGTCCGCCATCTGCGCGGGCGTGCCTTCGAAGAGGCGCCCGCATCCGGCGGAGAACAGGGTGTCGCCGCAGAAGAGCAGCGGCGCTTCGGCGGGCGTGCCAGGCAGGAAGTAGGCCACATGGCCCGCGGTGTGACCCGGCACGTCGAGCACCTCGAAGCCGAGGTGCTTCCACTGCAGCGATTGACCGCCCGAGCAGGGCGTCACGTCGACGGGCATGGCCTCGCCTGCAGGCCCCCACACCGGGCCGCGCAGCAGGGGCAGCAGGTCCTGCAGTCCGCCCACATGATCGGCATGGTGGTGGGTCACTAGAATGCCGGTCAGCGTCAAGTCGCGGGCCTCGAGGGCCTGGCGTACGGGCGCGGCATCACCCGGATCGACCACGAGGGCCTCGCGGCCATCGTGCAGCATCCAGATGTAGTTGTCGGCAAAGGCGGGAAGTGCGACGAGATCCATGACGACAGGTGAAGCCCCGATTATAGGGTTGGCCCCCTGGCTGGAGACTCCCCCCGGGCAGTACCTGCTGGCATGGGAGCAGGCTCAGCTGGACGAGGCCGTGGTGGACCTGTTCGGCTTCCATGCCCTGCAGATGGGCTTGCCCCAGTTGCAGGGGCTGCGGGCCAATCGCATGCCCAACCGCTGGCTGGCCTGCGGGGCCTTTGGCGCGGAGGATGTCGAGGCCGGCACCGGCCACGCACTCTGCTGCGAGCCGGAGTACCTGCCATTTGCCGACCAGAGCCTGGACTTGGTCGTGCTGCCGCACACGCTGGAGCGTGCCGCCGATCCCCACCGCAGCCTGGCCGAGGTGGAGCGCGTGCTTCGACCCGAGGGGCGGGTGGTGATCGCCGGGCTGAACCCGGTGAGCTTGTGGGGGCTGCGCCAGCGCGGCGGCCGACTGGCCCGCTGGGCGGGGCTGTGGCGGCCGCAACCCTGCTTTCTGCCCGCGGGTGAGGAGTGGATCGGCTATTGGCGGTTGCGAGACTGGCTGCGCCTGCTGAACTTCGAGTTGGAGGTGGGGCGCATGGGCTGTTATCGTCCGCCCCTTTCGACGCAGCGCTGGCTGGACCGCTACGCGTGGATGGAGCGGCTGGGAGGCCATTGGTGGCCCGTGCTGGGCGCGGCCTATTTCATCGTGGCGGTCAAGCGGGTGCG
Organism: Ideonella sp. B508-1; assembly: GCF_000333615.1. GTDB lineage: Bacteria > Pseudomonadota > Gammaproteobacteria > Burkholderiales > Burkholderiaceae_C > Ideonella. The sequence goes on from NZ_BADL01000421.1 coordinate 5,389, forward strand.
CGGCATGCGCCTGGTGGGACTGAGCCGCAGTCCACGCGCTGCGGGGGCCGCGGCCACGCCGGCCTCGGTCATCGGGCGCTGGCCGCCCTCCCGCAGCCATGAGGCACCGTCCGGCGGGCCGTCGACGCGAACACACACGGAAGACACATGAGCGAGGTCACGATCTACACCGATGGCGCCTGCAAGGGCAACCCGGGCCCGGGCGGCTGGGGGGCCTGGATGCGCTGGGGTGAGCATGAGAAGGAGCTCTGGGGTGGCGAGCCCCAGACCACCAACAACCGCATGGAGCTGACGGCGGTCATTCAGGCGCTGACGCTGCTCAAGCGGCGCTGCACGGTGGCCATCTACACCGACAGCGAATACGTGCGCAACGGCATCACAAGCTGGATTCACGGCTGGAAGCGGCGCGGCTGGCGCACGGCCGACAACAAGCCCGTCAAGAATGTGGAGCTGTGGCAGCAGCTCGACAGCTTGGTGGTGCAGCACGACGTGGCCTGGCACTGGGTCAAGGGCCATGCCGGTGACCCGGGCAACGAGCGGGCGGATGCCCTGGCCAACCGGGGCGTCGATTCAGTGGGCCGACGCTGAGGCGCTCGGCGGCTCAGCCGCCGATGTAGTGCATCTCGACCCGCGGGGTCGCCGCGGACGGCGCCTGCTGTGTGCCGCGGAGCTCGGAGTAGCGGTCGTCGCGCGTGCGCCAGATGTGGCGGATGCGGCGCGCCAGCGCGTCATCTGCCGCGCCCCCGCGGATCAGGTCGCGCAGGTCGTGCCCCTGGCTGCCGAACAGGCAGGTGAACAGGCGGCCCTCGGTGGACAGGCGCATGCGATTGCAGTCGCCGCAGAAGGCATGGGTGACACTGGAGATGAAGCCCACCTCGCCGCGTCCATCGGCATAGCGCCAGCGCTGGGCGGTTTCGCCGGCCGGCCCGTCCTGCAGTGGCTGCAGTGGCCAATGGGCTTGCAGGCGCGCGCGCACCTCGGCCGAGGGCACGACCTCGTCCATGCGCCAGCCGTTGGTGGCGCCCACGTCCATGAACTCGATGAAGCGCAGACGCACCTGATCGCCATAGCGATCGCGCATGTAGCGCGCCATTGGCACGATCTCGTGGTCGTTGGTGCCGCGCTTGACCACCATGTTGAGCTTCACCGGCGCCAGGCCGGCGGCCAGCGCGGCGTCGATGCCGGCCAGCACCTCGGTCACCGGGAAGCCGACATCGTTCATGCGCTGGAAGATGGCGTCATCCAGCGCATCCAGACTCACCGTGACACGTCGCAGCCCAGCGGCCCGCAAGGCCTGGGCCTTGCGGGCCAGGATGGAGCCATTGGTCGTCAGGGCAATGTCCACCGGGGCACCTTCGGGCGTGCGCAGGGCGGAGAGCTGGTCAATGAGCTGTTCGACCTGACGGCGCAGCAGGGGTTCGCCGCCGGTCAGGCGCAGCTTGCGCACCCCCAGCCGGACGAACACGGCGGCGGTGCGCGTGATCTCCTCGAAGCTCAGCAGCGAGGCATGCGGCAGGAAGTGGTGTTGGTCATCGAAGACCTCCTTGGGCATGCAGTAGCTGCAGCGGAAGTTGCAGCGATCGGTGACCGAGATGCGCAGGTCGCGCAAGGGGCGCCCCCGGGTGTCCAGCAGGGGCGTGGCAAACAGATCCGCGGGAAATTCGTCGGAGCCGGGGAGCTGCGGGACGAGGGAGGCGTGTTCGGCGGTCGGCAATGAGGACGCGTCGCGCAGCAGGATGACCTTGCGTTTCATGACGCGCCTATTGTCCGGCAGGGGGCGCCACGAGGCGCCGCGGAGCCCCTTCAGGGCGCCGGGTTGTTGTTCAGCTCGTTGCCGTTGATCTGGGGCACGCGGCGGGCGCCGGTGAAGCGCTTGACCCAGTAGGATTCCCGCATGTCTTCGATGCGCACCTCGCTGCCGGTGCGGGGCGCATGGATGAACTTGCCGTCACCGATGTAGATGCCGACGTGCGAGAAGGTGGCGCGCAGGGTGTTGAAGAACACCAGATCGCCCGGGCGCAGGTCCGAGGCATTGATCTTCAGCAGGCCCGGGGCCTTGGCTTGTTCCTCGGCGCGACGGGGCAGCACCAGACCGATGCTGTTCTCGAACACATGCCGGGTGAAGCCCGAGCAGTCGAAGCCCTCGCTGGCGTCGTTGCCGCCGCGGCGGTAGCGCACGCCGATGAAGTTCATCGCGGAGACGACCAAGTCGGACGCCGTGCTGCGAACCTGGCCCAGCAGGGACTTGTCGGGGCTGTCCGTGCCCGGCAGGGTCGCGGTCGATGGGGTGCTGTTGACGGGCAGCAGGCCGCGCTGTTCCAGCAGCCGCATCACCGGGTCACCTGCGCCACCCGCATCCGGGGCGGCGTGGGAGGCCACGCCAGCCAGGGCCAGCGCGGACAGGAAGGTGGATCGGTGAACCCAGCGACGAGCCTTGTGCAGTGCCTTTTGGTGAAGGGATACGGCAGGCGCAGTCAGGTGTTTCTTCATACGGTGATGCACCGGTCGAGGATAGGCGACAAGCCAGAGGGGTGTCAAGCCTTCAAAAGCTCGAAAAGCCAATCCGGACAGGTACTTGTGCCCGGGCAAGGCAACAAACTGAAAACAAAGGCCGCGCGGACGGCGCGGCCTTTCGGGGGGCAGGGGTGATCAGAGGACGTCGGAGGCGAAATCCGCCAGCCGTGAACGCTCGCCGCGGGCCAGGGTCACGTGGCCGGAATGGGGCCAGCCCTTGAAGCGGTCCACCACATAGGTCAGGCCCGAGCTGCCCTCGGTCAGGTAGGGCGTGTCGATCTGGGCCAGGTTGCCCAGGCAGACGATCTTGGTGCCGGGCCCCGCGCGGGTGATCAGGGTCTTCATCTGCTTGGGCGTGAGGTTCTGGGCCTCGTCGATCAGCACGAACTTGTTCATGAAGGTGCGACCGCGCATGAAGTTCAGGCTCTTGATCTTTATCTTGCTGCGCACCAGGTCGTTGGTGGCGGCGCGGCCCCATTCGCCGGCGCTCGAGTCGCTGCGGGCCAGCACTTCCAGGTTGTCATCCAGGGCGCCCATCCAGGGGCCCATCTTCTCTTCCTCGTTGCCAGGCAGGAAGCCGATGTCCTCGCCCACGGGCACGGTCACGCGGGTGACGATGACCTCGCTGTAGCGGCGGTCCTCCATCACCTGGGACAGGGCGGCCGCCAGGGTCATCAGCGTCTTGCCGGTGCCGGCCGTGCCGGTCAGGGTGATGAAATCCACCTCGGGATCCATCAGCAGGTTCAGGGCGAAGTTCTGCTCCCGGTTGCGTGCGGTGACGCCCCAGACGGCGTTCTTGCTGCTGGCGTAGTCGCGCAGGGTCTTGAGCACCGCGGTCTTGCCGGTGATCTCGGTCACGCGGGCGTACAGCGGGGCTTCGCCCGGGGCTTCCAGGTAGACGAACTGGTTGACCATCAGCGCCGGCACCAGCGGGCCGGTGATGCGGTAGTAGGTGTGGCCGGCCTGGCTCCAGCTTTCCATGGTCTTGCCATGGCGCTCCCAGAAGTCGGCGGGCAGCTGCAGCACGCCGGTGTAGAGCAGGTCGCCGTCTTCCAGCGTCTTGTCGTTGAAGTAGTCTTCGGCGGCCAGGCCCAGTGCGCGGGCCTTGACCCGCATGTTGATGTCCTTGGACACCAGCACGACCTCGCGCTTGGGGTGCCGTTCGCGCAGCGACTGGACGACCCCCAGGATCTGGTTGTCGGCCTTGCCCTGGGGCAGACCGGCAGGCAGCGAGACGTCGAGGAAGGTGGTCTGGAAGAACAGCTTGCCGCCGGCTTCCTTGTGGCCAGTCTTGGCCAACGGCACGCCTTCCTGGCTGTCCGGGCCGCCTTCGGCCGCCAGGGCGTCCAGTTCGCGGCTGACCTGACGGACATTGCGCGCCACCTCGCTCATGCCCTTCTTGTGCCCGTCGAGCTCCTCGAGGGTGATCATGGGCAGGTAGATGTCGTGCTCGTCGAAGCGGAAGATCGACATCGGGTCGTGCATCAACACATTGGTGTCGAGCACGAAGAGCTTGGCCGGGCCGGTGCTGCGCGGCTTGCGGGCCTTGGCTTGCGGCGCAGGTGTGGCCGCCGCAGGGGCGGGGGGCTTGGCGCGGCTGGGGGCCTTGACGGGCAGGCCGCCGCTCTGGCGCGCGGCTGGCAGGTCCGCTGTGTCGGAGCGCAGTTCCAGCGCGGGGTGGGGCTCCTCAGCTTGGGCGGGGGCCGCTTTGGCGGAAGCTCGGCGGGTCTTGGGGGCCGCCTGGGTGTCGTAGGCGGTGGTCGGCAGGATCGCGGCGCGGGTGGCAGGAGGCTTGGGCAGGGGCATGGACGTCGGAACCTGGGCTGAAACGAGAAGATTCAGAAACAAAAAAGCCGCACAGACGACTGTGCGGCTTTTTGGGGGATGCGCGACGGAAATTGCTCGGGCATGAACCCATTATGCACAAGTCGCGCAGCGTGTCAGGTCGGGTGTGTCAGGCGGCCACTTTCAGTTCCTGGACGGCTTTCAGGACCTCGTCGACATGGCCGGCCACCTTGATGCCACGCCATTCGGCGCGCAGCACGCCGCCGGCATCGATCAGGAAGGTGGAGCGCTCGATGCCCTTGACCTTCTTGCCGTACATGATCTTGTTCTTGACCACGCCGAACATGTGGCAGAGCTTCTCTTCGGTGTCGGCGATCAGTTCGAAAGGCAGACCCAGGTTCTGCTTGAACTTGTCGTGCGAGGCCATGTTGTCGCGGGACACGCCGAAGACCACCGCACCCGCCTTCACGAATTCCTCGTGGTGATCCCGGAACTGCATCGCCTCGGTGGTGCAACCGGGCGTGTTGTCCTTCGGGTAGAAGTACAGCACCACAGTTTGACCATGAAACGATTGGGGTGTGAACTTCACACCACCCGTCGCTTGCGCTTCAATGTCCGGAAGGGGTTTGTTGAGGGCTGGCGTCATGAGAATGGGTGTTCGGCTGGGGCCTGGAAAAGGCTCAGCTGGGCATTATAAGTTGAACCGCCCGGCTTCCCGACCAATCCCCCCAGATCCGGCAATTGTTCCGAAGGGTGTTCCTGCGGTGCAGCAAGACGCTTGCGCTTCAGGCGCAGGCGGTCTTCCGGCCCTGCGTTCCTGGCCGACCAGTCAGATCAGCAGTGCTGCCACCACCTTGCGGCCTTCGCTGACCAGCACGTTGTAGGTGCGGCAGGCCGCGGCGGTGTCCATCGTCTCGATGCCGATGCGGTGCTCGATCAGGGCGCGGTAAAGCGTGGGCGACACGAAGGTGTGTCTGGTGCCGCTGCCGAAGATGACCAGTTCGGGAGCCAGTGCCACCAGGGGGGCGAAGTGCTCGGCTGTCAGGTCGGTCGGCAGAGATGCGTTCCAGGCCTGCACGGCACCTTGCCAGGGCACAAGCACGCTGTGTTCGTACGAGGACTGCCGCACCCACACCCGGCCAGGCTCGATGCGAGCAATGGCGTTGACGCCGTCCAGCGAGTCGGGTTGGAATTTCACGAATGCTCCTGCGCGATAAAGGCCTGCGGCCTATGTTTTAATTATAAGTTTCCCCGACCTGTGGGCATGTGGGCTCAGGGCCATTGCAGGAGATTGCGGTTTGAAACCGATTGCCAAGTCCAGCAAGCTTGAAAACGTGGGTTATGACATCCGGGGGCCTGTGCTGGACAAGGCCCGCCAGATGGAGGATGAGGGTCAGAAGATCATCAAGCTGAACATCGGCAACGTCGCCGCGTTCGGCCTGATGCCGCCTGACGAGATCATCCAGGACATGATCCGCAACCTGCCCGAGGCCGCCGGCTACACCGACAGCAAGGGCCTGTTCGCGCCGCGCAAGGCGGTGGTGCACTACTGCCAGGAAAAAGGCATCAAGGGCGTCACGGTGGACGATGTCTACCTGGGTAACGGTGCCTCCGAGCTGATCGCCTTCAGCATGAACGCCCTGCTGGACGCGGGCGACGAGGTGCTGATTCCTTCGCCCGACTACCCGCTCTACACCGCCGTGGTGTCGCTGTCCGGTGGCACGCCGGTGCATTACCGCTGCGACGAGGGCAGCGGCTGGCTGCCCGATCTGGACGACATGCGCGCCAAGATCACGCCCCACACCAAGGCGCTGGTCATCATCAACCCGAACAACCCGACCGGCGCGCTTTACCCGGACGAGGTGCTGCGCGGCATCGTCGAGCTGGCGCGTCAGCATGGGCTGATCGTCTTCGCCGACGAGATCTACGACAAGACCCTGTACGACGGCGTCACGCACACCAGCATCGCCTCGCTGGCCGAGGACGTGGTGTTCCTGACCTTCAACGGCCTGTCCAAGAACTACCGTTCCTGCGGCTACCGCTCGGGCTGGATGGTGGTGTCGGGCGACAAGAAGCGCGCCAAGGACTACATCGAGGGCCTGAACATGCTGGCCTCGATGCGCCTGTGCGCCAACACGCCGGGGCAGTTGGCCATCCAGACCGCGCTGGGCGGCTATCAGAGCATCAAGGACCTGGTGGCCCCCGGTGGCCGGCTGGCCCGTCAGCGCGATCTGGCCTACGACCTGCTGACCCAGATCCCGGGCGTCAGCGTGGTCAAGCCCAAGGCCGCGCTCTACATGTTCCCGCGGCTGGACCCGAAGATGTACCCGATTGCCGACGATCAGCAGTTCGCCTACGACCTGCTGGCCCAGGAGAAGGTGCTGATCGTGCAGGGCACCGGCTTCAACTGGCCCGAGCACGACCACTTCCGGGTCGTCTTCCTGCCCAACACCGATGACCTGACCGAGGCCATCGGCCGCATCGCCCGCTTCCTGGACGGTTACCGCAAGCGTCACAGCAGCTGAGCCTTCGTCCACGGACAATCTCTCTTTCCCCAGCCTTCTCAAGACTGAGCATCCCCATGAAACCCATCCAGGTCGGCCTTCTCGGCATCGGCACCGTCGGTTCCGGCACCTTCCACGTGCTGCAGCGCAACCAAGAGGAAATTCGGCGTCGCGCCGGCCGGGGCATCGAGATCACCATGGTGGCCGATCTGGATGTCGAGCGTGCCCGCTCGATCGTGGGCGAGGGCGTTCGCGTGGTGGGCGATGCCCGTGAGGTGATCGCCAACCCCGACATCGACATCGTCGTCGAGCTGATCGGCGGCTATGGCGTGGCCAAGGCCCTGGTGCTGGAAGCCATCGCCGCGGGCAAGCATGTCGTCACCGCCAACAAGGCGCTGCTGGCCGTGCATGGCAGCGAGATCTTCGCCGCCGCGCGCGCCAAGGGTGTCACCGTGGCCTTCGAGGCCGCGGTGGCCGGTGGCATTCCCATCATCAAGGCGCTGCGCGAAGGCCTGACCGCCAACCGCATCGAGTGGATCGCCGGCATCATCAACGGCACCACCAACTTCATCCTCTCCGAGATGCGCGAGAAGGGCCTGGACTTCAGCGTGGTGCTGAAGGAGGCCCAGCGCCTGGGCTATGCCGAGGCCGACCCGACCTTCGACATCGAAGGCGTGGACGCCGCAGGGTGAGCCGGCGATTATGGCACAAATGAAACAGGCCGGGCAAACCCGGCCTGCAAGGTCGACCTCCAGGGCCTCAGGCGCCCCGGGGGCGTCGCTCTCAGCTGCCCTTGGCCAGCAGCGTCCAGGTCTCCACCACCGAGTCGGGGTTCAGAGAGATCGAGACGATGCCCTCGGCCGCCAGCCACTGGGCGAAGTCGGGATGGTCGCTGGGGCCCTGGCCGCAGATGCCGATGTACTTGCCTGTGGCGCGGCAGGCCGCGATGGCGCGCGAGATCAGCGCCTTCACCGCAGGATCGCGCTCATCGAAAT
>NZ_BADL01000420.1 GCF_000333615.1 Ideonella sp. B508-1
TGCGAAAGGCGCGAAGCTTTTCGCGCAGCGCCTCAGGGCAGCTGCAGATCCTCGGTGCCGAAGGTCACGCCGATGGGCTCGATGATGACCTGTTTGGGGCCTTCCTCGACCTGGCCGGCCACCCAGGCGTCCACGCCCTGGGCCTTGGAAATCTCCACCACGCGCTGCGCATCGGTGGCGTTGACGAACAGCGCGAAGCCGGCGCCCATGTTCAGCGTGGAATAGGCCTCGCGGTCGTCCTGCTGGGCATGCTGCTGGATGAACTTCAGCACCGGGGTGACCGGCGGCACGGTGTGGATGCGGTAGGTTTGCGCGCTGGCGTGGCGCAGCAGCTTGCGCCAGCCGTGGCCGGTGATGTTGGCGCTGTAGTTCACCGCGATGCCGGCAGCGGCCAGGGCCTCGGTGACCGGGCTGTAGAGGATGGTCGGGGCCAGCAGGGCCTCGCCGTAGCTCAGGCCGGGGCTCACCTCGGTCAGGTAGCCCTGGGGCAGGCGCTCCACCAGCTTGCGCGCCAGGCTCAGGCCGTTGGCATGGATGCCGCTGGAGGCCAGCAGCACGATGGCATTGCCCGGGGCGAGGTTGTCACCCACACTCAGGCGGCTCTTGGGGCTGATGATGCCGGTGCAGGAGGCCGCCAGGTCGATGCGGCCGGCCTCGACGATGCCGGCCAGCGCCGGGGTTTCGCCGCCGCCCCAGGCCACCTTGCAGGTGTCGCAGGCCTTCTTCCAGCCTTCCACCAGGGCCTGGGCGCGCTGGGCATCGCCGAACCAGTCGCTGCCGCCGGCGGCCCAGTAGGCCTGCACCACCAGGGGTGTGGCGCCCACGGTGATCAGGTCGTTGACCGCCATCGCGATCGTGTCCTGGGCGATGCCGTCGTAGTAGCTCTTGCCGGTCAGGGCCTTCATCTCGTCGGCCACCAGGGCCTTGGAGCCCAGGCATTCGACGATGCTGGCCAGGTAGAACGGGCCCACATCCACCACATAGGCGGATTCCCCGCGCGAGGCCTTCACCTCGGAGAAGCCGTGGCCGGCCAGGTGGCCGGCCGTGGCGGCAGCCGCGCGCTGGGCCGCTACCTTGAGCGGGTCGATCAGGTCGTAGTTGACGCCAGCCTGCTCGTAGCTCAGGGTGGACGGGTTGGAGGAGGCGGAGGAACTCATGGGGCGGGATTATCCGATACCGACCGCCCCAGGGCGAGGGTGGTCGCGCATCCGGTTCCTTAGAATGGCCGGATGAGTTATGTCGTCCTGGCCCGCAAGTACCGGCCCCGCAGCTTCGAGGAGATGGTGGGGCAGGACCATGTCGTGCGCGCGCTCACCCATGCGCTGGAGCAGGGGCGGCTGCACCATGCCTACCTGTTCACCGGCACGCGTGGCATCGGCAAGACGACTGTCTCGCGCATCCTGGCCAAGAGCCTGAACTGCGTCGGCCCCGACGGGCAGGTTGGCGTCACGGCCCATCCATGTGGCGTGTGC